>JBBSVA010000001.1:0-108012 GCA_038233915.1 Mycobacteriales bacterium
GCTCCGGGGGGACTGGGGCCGGCGGCTCATCGGCGGGGGCCCCGGGACCCGCCCCGGGGCCGGGGGCTGTCCGCCGGGGCCCCGCCGTCGTCCGGCTGGGTCAGCCGGCAGGAGCCGCGACCCGGGGACCGGTGCGGACGAAGCCCTCGTAGTCGTGTGCGGCGACCTCGGCGCACTTCTCCCGGTACGGGCCGACCCCTCCGATATAGGGCATGAACACCCGCGGCTTGCCGGGCACGTTGTCGCCCATGTACCACGAGTTCGCGCTGGGGTAGAGCGTCATGTGCCCCACCTCGTCGACATGCTGGGTCCAGGCGTCCTGTGCCTCGCCGGTGGCCTCCATGGTGGTCAGGCCCTCGGCGCGCATCGCGGCGAGGGCGTCGCCGACCCACTCCACGTGCTGCTCGATCGAGGTCATCATGTTCGACAGCACCGACGGGCTCCCGGGCCCGGTGATGGTGAACATGTTGGGGAACCCGGCGACCTGCAGGCCCAGGTAGGTCCGCGGCCCCGCGGCCCACGCCTCCCGGAGTGACAGCCCGCCTCGACCCCGGACGTCGACGGCGGTGAGTGCGCCGGTCATGGCGTCGAACCCGGTCGCGAACACCAGGGCGTCGACCTCGAACTCGCCGCTGGCCGTCCGCAGTCCGGTGGGGGTGATCTCGACGATCGGGTCCTTGCGGACGTCCACCAGGCGCACGTGCGGCAGGTTGTAGGTCTCGTAGTAGTCGGTGCCCAGGCACGGCCGCTTGGTGCCGAAGGGGTGGTCGGTGGGCTGCAGCAGGTGGGCCGTCTCCGGGTCGTCCACGATCTCGGCGATGCGGTCCCGGACGAACTGCGCCGCGGTGTCGTTGGCCGCGGCGTCGGTGATCATGTCGGTGTAGCTGGTGAGCATGTCGACGAGGTTGTTGTCCTCGTCGTACCAGACCGCGTGGTAGCGGGCGGCCCGCTCGTCGGCCGTCACCTCGTGGGCGGACTTCTCCGGCGTCGCGCCGGCGACCCCGAACGCCGAGACCCGAGCGGCCTGCCGGTGCTCGGGGTAGCGCGACTTCACCGCGCGCTGGTGCTCCGGGTCGATCGGGTGGTTGCGGGCCGGCAGCACGAAGTTGGGTGTCCGCTGGAAGACCGTCAACTCCCGGGCCTCGGCGGCGATCAACGGGATCGCCTGCACACCGGAGGACCCCGTGCCGACCACCCCGACCCGTTGGCCGGTGAAGTCCACCCCCTCGGCGGGCCAGTGCCCGGTGTGAAACCAGGCCCCGCGGAAGCTCTCGAGCCCGGGCACCTCGGGGACCTTGGAGGTCGACAGGCAGCCGGTCGCCATCACCAGGAACTGCGCGCTGACGCGGTCCCCGCGGTCGGTACGGACCTGCCACCGCTGGGTCGCCTCGTCGAAGACCGCCTCGGTCACCCGGGTGTCCACGGTGATGTCCCGGCGCAGGTCGAAGCGGTCCGCGACGTGGTTGACGTAGCGCAGCAACTCCTGCTGCGGTGGGTATTTCTCCGACCACTCCCACTCTTGTTCCAGGGCGTCGTCGAAGGAGTAGCTGTAGTCCATGCTCTTGACGTCCACCCGGGCCCCGGGGTACCGGTTCCAGAACCAGGTGCCCCCGACGCCGCTGCCGGCCTCGACGACGGCGACGGACAGGCCCTCCTGGCGGAGCCGGTGCAGCAGGTGCAGCCCGCTGAACCCGGCGCCGACGACGAGCGCGTCCACCTCGGCGGGCGGGCCCTGGCGGGCGGTGTCAGCACGCGTCTGGGTCAGGGTCGTCTGGGTCTGGGTCACGGGGCTGCCTCCTCGGCGGTCAGGCGGGTCGGGTGGTCGTCGTCCGGGTGGTCGCGCGGGCCGAGGTCGTCCAACGCGTCCAACGCCTCCAGCACGACAGCGAGCGCGGCGTCGCTGCCGGGGAGCACGCCGGTCATCGAGAAGAACCCGTGCATCTGTCCGTCGAAGCGCTGGGCCCGCACCGGCACACCGGCGGCCTCCAGTGCGGCGGCGTAGGCCTCGCCCTCCTGGCGCAGTACGTCGTGCTCGGCGGTGAGCACCACCGCCGGGGGCAGCCCGGCCAGGTCCACGGCCCGAGCGGGGGAGGCGTCGGGCTCGCTGCGGCGAGCCGGGTCGGGGGCGTAGAGGTCCCAGAACCAGACCATCGAGTCCCGGCTGAGCATCAGCTGGTTGGCCGGGTCGGAGTAGCTGTCGTTGTCCAGGTCGCAGTCGGTGACCGGGTAGACGAGCACCTGCAGCGCGATCGCCGGACCGCCCTCGTCGCGGGCCCGCCGGGCCACCACGGCGGCCAGGTTGCCCCCGGCGCTGTCGCCGAGCACGGTCAGCGGCACGTCGTCGGCGCCTCCGGTCAGGGACGCGCTGTTCCCGGCCACCCAGCGGACCGCCGTCCAGGCGTCCTCGGCAGCGGCCGGGTAGGGGTGCTCGGGTGCCATCCGGTAGTCCACCGAGACGACGACGCAGCCGCTGCCCACCGCGAGCTTGCGGCACAGCGTCTCGAAGTCCGGCAGTGCGCCGATCACCCAGCCGCCGCCGTGCAGGTAGACCACCACGCCCCGGGGCGTGCCCTCGGGCACGAGCACCCGGGCGGGGATGCCGCCGTGGTCGGAGGGGATCGTGACGTCCTCTGCCCGGGCGACCTCCGGGCCGGGTCCGTACAGCTCGCCGAGCGCCGCGGTCAGCCCGCGGGCCTCGGTGACGGTCATCTCGTGCAGGGGCTTGGTGCCCGAGGCCGCGAGCTGCTCCAGCAGCGCGGTCGTCGCCTGGTCCAGTGCCATCGATCGCCTCCTTGCGTCGGCCCGAGGGCCACGGTGCCCTCGCTCGAGCCGTGACGTGAGCCACAAACTAGGCGCATCGTCGGCAGGGATGCAACGGAGGTCGGTTTTCCGGAACCGGACGGGACCCGAGCCTGTGAAAAGAGGCTGAACATGCGCAGGAACTCTGGCGATCTTGGTCCCGGTGTGTCTAGGGTCACCGGCACCGAGTGCGTGGACCCACATCCGACCTGGCTGTGGACCTGCGCGGACGGCTTCCGGTGGCACCGCCGCCACCGGGGCGCGACGACGAGGGAGACGATCGATGAAGACCAAGGGAGCACTGCTCTGGGAGCCCGGGACGAACTCCGGGTGGTCCGTCGAGGAGATCGAGATCGACCCGCCACAGCGCCGCGAGGTCATGGTCAAGCTGACCTCCTCGGGGATCTGTCACAGCGACGATCACCTGGACACCGGGGACATCCCGCTGCCCTGGGCGCCCGTCCTGGGCGGCCACGAGGGCGCCGGGGTGGTGACCGAGGTGGGCCCGGAGGTCAGCGAGGTCGCGGTCGGCGACCACGTGGTCATGTCCTTCCTGCCCTCGTGCGGCAAGTGCCGGATGTGCGTGTCCGGCCGGTCCAACATGTGCGACCTGGGGGCCGGCGTCCTGGCCGGGTTCGCCCCCGACGGCACGCACCGGGTGCACGCCCGCGGCAAGGGCGTGGGTGCGATGAGCTACCTGGGCACCTTCGCCCCCTACGCCACCGTCCCGGTCGACGCCGTGGTGAAGATCGACCCGAGCATCCCGCTGATGCCGGCCAGTCTGATCGGTTGCGGTGTCCCGACCGGCTGGGGATCGGCGGTCTACGCCGCGGAGATCCAGCTCGGGGACACCGTCGTGGTCTTCGGCACCGGTGGTGTGGGCATCAACGCGGTCCAGGGTGCGGTGCACCGCGGGGCCAAGAACATCGTCAGCGTCGACCCGGTGGCCTTCAAGCAGCAGAAGGCCAAGGAGTTCGGTGCCACCCACCCGGTGGGGTCCTTCGCCGAGGCAGCCGAACTGGTCGCCCAGATGACGAACGGCCAGGGCGCGGACCGGGTGATCATCACCGTCGACGTCGCCCGCGGCGAGATCGTCGAGCAGGCCAACCAGCTCACCCGCCGCGGCGGGGTCATCGTGCTGACGTCCGCGGCGCCGGTGATGCAGCGCGACATCCAGTTCGACCTGTTCAGCTTCGCGATGTCGGGCAAGCGGCTGCAGGGGTCCCTCTACGGGACGACGCAGTCCAAGAACGACATCCCGCTGATCGCCGAGATGTACAAGAACGGCCAGTTCAAGCTGGACGAGCTGATCACCAGGACGTACGCGCTGGAGGACATCAACGAGGCCTTCACCGACATGCGCGAGGGCCGGAACATTCGCGGCGTCATCGTGTACGAGGACTGAGGCGAGGACCTTGACACTCAGCAACCGCAACCGGACCGACGACCTGCTGGAGATCCAGCGGATCACGCACGTCTACGCCCGCGGTCTGGACCGCTTCGACCCACAGGAGGCGCTGTCGGCCTTCGCCGACGACGCCGTCTGGGACGCCACCCCGGTGGGGATGGAGCGCTTGGAGGGTCGCGAGCAGATCCTCGGGTTCTTCGAGCGCGACGCCGCGGCGATCGCCGACCAGTTCCACGTCATCACCAACCACGTCGTGGACCTGGCCGAGGACGGCGAGACCGCCAGCGGCACCAACTACGTCTTCTCCGAGGGGCACACGGAGTCCGGGGCCGGGTTCAAGGCGATCGCGCTCAACGAGGACACCTACCGCCGCACGTCGGTGGGCTGGCGGATCGCCTCACGGCGGATCTCCCCGCTCACCCCGCCCGAGATGGACGGCTTCGATGCCTGACCCGAGTGCCGGTACCCGCACCGGACGGACCCGAGAGGCAGGAACCCCGTGAGCAGTGCCCTGGACGACCGCACCGGGACGGCGGGGGAGGTGCGCAGCTTCGACCGCTTTTTCGTCGACGGGGGCTGGGTCGCACCCGCCACGACCGAGACCATCGACGTGGTCTCGCCGATCACCGAGGAGGTGCTGGCCACCGTGCCGGCCGCAGCCCCGGCCGACATGGACGCCGCGGTGGCTGCAGCCCGCCGGGCCTTCGACGAGGGCCCGTGGCCGCGGATGACCCCGGCCGAGCGCGCGGACGCCCTGCGTCGGGTCGCCGACGAGGTGGGCAGGCGCATCCCCGCCATGGAGGCGTCGTTCACGGCCGAGATCGGGGCGCCGGCGGTGATCAGCGCGGCCTTCCACGCCAACGCCTCGGCCATCTGGGCCGACGCCGCGGAACTGGCCGGCACGATCTCGCTGGAGGAGCGCCGCGACCTCCCTGGCGGTGGCACCGCCACGATCACCCGAGAGCCGATCGGGGTGGCCGCGATCATCATCCCGTGGAACGGGCCGGTCGCGACGGCGTCGCTCAAGGTGGCCCCCGCGCTGGCTGCGGGCTGCACCGTCGTCCTGAAGCCGGCCCCCGAGGGACCGGTCTCGGTGATGATCCTGGCCGAGGCACTGGAGGCGGCGGGCCTGCCCCCGGGGGTGGTCAACGTGCTGCCCGGTGGCCGTGAGGTCGGCGAGCACCTGGTCGGTCACCGGGACGTGGACAAGGTGTCCTTCACCGGCTCCACCGCCGCGGGCCGGCGGGTGATGGCGCTGTGCGCCGAGCGCATCGCCCGGGTGACCCTCGAGCTCGGCGGCAAGTCCGCCGCGGTGGTGCTGCCCGACGCCGACATCGGGTCCGTGGTGGGCACCGTCACCTTCGCCGGCATCGGCAACTCCGGGCAGGTCTGCGCTGCCCTCACCCGGCTGGTCGTCCCGCGGGAGAAGCAGGACGAGGTGGTGGCCGGGGTGCAGGCCGCGATGGAGGCCATCACGGTCGGCGACCCCCGCGAGGAGGGCGTGATGATCGGCCCGCTCGCCGCCGAGCGGCAGCGCGACCGGGTGGAGGACTACATCCGCATCGGCATCGAGGAGGGGGCCCGGCTGGTCACCGGCGGCGGTCGGCCCGAGGGCCTGCCGACAGGCTGGTATGTGCAGCCCACGCTCTTCGCGGACGTGGACAACTCCATGCGGATCGCGCAGGAGGAGATCTTCGGCCCGGTCATCGTGGTCATCCCCTACGACACCGTGGACGAGGCGGTGCAGATCGCCAACGACAGCCAGTACGGACTGTCCGGGGCGGTCTTCAGCGCGGACCGGGCGGCGGGTGAGGCGGTGGCCCGGCGGATCCGGACCGGGCAGATCTACGTCAACGACTGGGGCATGTGCGTCACCCAGCCCTTCGGCGGGTTCAAGCAGTCCGGCATCGGCCGGGAGGGTGGTCCCGAGGGCATCTCGGCGTTCCTGGAGACCAAGATGATCCAGGGCATCTGAGCCCTGAGCTGGGCCGACGGCCCCGTCCCCATTCGGGGACGGGGCCGGCGTGCGTCCCGGACCCCGCCCCGGTCCGCTGCGGCAGCTGCTGGACAGCGGCTGTGAGCGTCGTTACAGTCCGTCTAACCCTGCACATGATTATGACGCTTACGGAGAGTCGGATGGACACCGCAGTTCCCCGCCGCCGCCCCCGCCTGGCCGCCGCCCCCGCGCTGGCGCTCGCCCTCACCGTCGCCCTGGGCGCCTGCACCGCCCCCGGGGACGCCGACACCGGCGGCTCCGCCGCGGGCAGTGGCGCCGGGGGAGAGGGCTTGCCGGCCAGCATCACCGTGCTCGACGTCAACGGCCTCACCGGCCCGGTGTCCTTCGCCGGGCTGAGCGCGCAGAAGGGCACCGACCTCGCGGTGCAGGACATCGAGGCGGCCGGCCTGCTCGGTGAGACCACCATCGAGGTCGACTACCGGGACTCCGCGGCCAGCCCGCAGGAGGCGGCCAGCTTCGTCAGCCAGGCCATCACCGACCCCGAGGTGGTCGCCGTCCTCGGGCCCTCGGCCAGCTCGCAGGCCACCGCGGTCTCCCCGATCGTGCAACAGGCCGGGATGCCGACGATCTACGTGCAGTCCGGCAGCGAGGGCGTGATCACCGGTGACTACACCTACCGGGCCACCCCGCCCGCGGCGTCCTACTTCGACATCGCCGGGGTCTACCTCGAGGAGCAGGGCGTGGCCACCGCCTCGGTGCTCTACAACACCGGTAACCCCACGCTGGTGCAGCTCGGTGAGGACACCGTGCCCGCCCTGGCCGACGACCACGGGTTCGAGATCGTGGGCTCGGCCGGCGTGGAGACCACCCAGCAGGACTTCACCACCCCCGCCGCCCAGATCGCCGGCGACGACCCCGACGCCGCGTTCCTCATGCTGCAGGGTCCGCAGTACCCGACCGCGATCACCCAGCTGCGCCAGGCCGGCTTCGACGGCGAGATCGTGCTGATGAGCGCGGCCGGCGCGGGCAACCTGGCCTCGGCCGGGGACGGTGCCGAGGGGGTGGTGTGGCCGACGAACTTCACCGTCGACCAGCCCGACGAGAGCACCCAGGCCTTCGTCACCGCCTACCAGGAGCGCTACGACGGCGAGGTGCCCAACGGCTACGCCGCCGAGGCCTACGACCGGATGTGGTTCCTCGCCCGGGGTATCGCCGAGGCCGACAGCACCGACCGGGCCGCGATCCAACAGGGTCTGGCGACCATCGCCGGCGAGGGCTTCACCGGCGCGCAGGGCGAGCTGACCTTCGAGGACAACGACGCCCGGGTGACCGGCGTGCTGGTGCGCTGGGACGGCTCCGGCGAGGTCCCGGTGACCGAGGGTGCGTAAGCCTCGGCAGGTGGGGGAGGTCCGGCCGTGACCCAGGACGTGCTCAACGCGGTCACCCTGGGATCGCTCTACCTGCTCTTCGCGCTGGGGATGAGCCTGGCGTGGGGCACGATCGGCATCCTCAACTTCGCGCACGGGTCGATCTTCATGTTCGCGGCGTTCAGCGCCCACCTGGTGGTCCAGCGGCTGGCCCTGCCGCTGGCCGCGATGATCGTCATCGGGGCCGTGGTGGGGGCGGTGCTCTCGCTGCTGGTGCAGGTCCTGGCCTTCGAGCCGATCCAGCGCCGCGCCTCGGACCCGCACGCCGCCGAGCTGCAGATCCTGGTCGGCGGGATCGGGATCGCGATCATCCCGCTGGCCATCGCCCAGTACCTGACCAAGAGCGTGCCCTTCGGCTACTCCGCGGGGACGTTCTCGGTCACCACGTACGACCTGGGCTTCGTCCGGGTGTCCAACGTGCAGCTGGTGATCCTGGTCGTCTCGCTGGGGCTGGCCACCGCGATCGCCTTCTGGCTCAACCGCTCCCGGTCGGGATTGGCGCTGCGGTCCATCGGGGTGGACCCGGAGACGGCCTCGATCATGGGCGTCGACCGGCGCCGGCTGGCGTTGCTCACGATGGCCGGCGCGGGGGCGCTGGCCGGGCTCGCCGGGGTGCTGCTCACCTACTACCTGGGCTCCATCGCCCCGGAGACCGGTGACGCGTTCCTGCTCAAGGCGTTCGCGGCGATCATCCTCGGCGGGGTCGGCAGCATCGCCGGCGTCGTGCTGGGCGCCATGGTGCTGGCCGGCATCGAGACCCTCGTGCTGGTCACCACCTCCGGCACCTGGGCCCCGGCGATCGCTTTCGGCGTCATCTTCGCCATGTTGCTCGTCCGTCCCAACGGCCTGCTGGGCCGTCAGGAGGTCCGTCGCACGTGAACGCCTGGTACCTCAGCCACCTGGTCCTGATCCAGGCCACCCTGATCAGCTTCCTGCTGGCGTTGTCCATCCAGGTCCCGCTGCGGGCGGGGGTGTTCAGCTTCGCCGGCATCGGCAGCTACGCCATCGGTGCCTACACCGCGGCGATCCTCACCATCCGCGCCCAGGTCGCGCCACTGCTGGCCGTCGGCGCCGGGGTGCTCATCGCGATGGCCGTGGGCTGGCTGCTGGCCCTGCTCGTGGCCCGGCTGTCCGGCCTGTACCTCGGCATGGCGACCATCTCCTTCGCGCTCTTCCTGGCCGTCGTCGCCACCAACGGCGGGGACCTGACCGGCGGTGCCACCGGGCTGTACGGTGCGCTCTCCACGCTGACCACCGGGCACGTCGCCGGGATCGTCGTGGTCGTCGTCCTCGGCCTGGTGCTCGCCGAGCGCGGGGTGTTCGGCCGGGCCACCGACGCGGTGCGGGTCGACCCCCAGCTGGCGGTCTCGCTGGGGATCGACGTCAACGCCGTCCGGCGGCGGGTGTTCGTCATCAGCGGGGCGCTCGGCGCCTGCGCCGGGGGCATGAACAGCCTGCTGCGGACGACGGTGTCCCCGGAGACCATCGGGTTCCACCTCGTGGTCACCGCGCTCACGATGATCATCGTCGGCGGGGCGCTGTCCTGGGCCGGTGCGGCGATCGGTGCCGTGGTGTTCACCTGGCTGCCGACGGTGCTGGCCTTCGTCGGCGACTGGCAGGTGCTGGTCTACGGCCTGCTGGTCGCGATTGCCGCGGTCTACGTGCCGACCGGCGTGCTCGGTCTGCTGCAGCAGGGCTGGCGACGGGCCCAGGCCCGGCGTCGTCGCGTCCCGGCCGGTCCCGGCCACGACGCCGACGACGGGTCGGCCGCCGAACGCGAGCTCGTCGCCCTGACCGACGAGGACCCCGGGCTGCCCCGGGTGCCCGCCCCCAGCCCTGCCCCCGACCCCGCCTCCAGTCCCGCCCCGAGCGGGAGCACGGCCGCGAGCGGGGGCCGGGCATGACCAGCGCCGACGTCACCGGGTCCCCGTCCGCCGCCGACCAGGTCGCGCCCGTGCTGGCCACCAAGGACGTCGCCGTGCACTACGGCGGCATCAAGGCCGTGGACGGCATCGACCTGGGCCTGGAGCCCGGCCGGATCCTCGGCGTCCTGGGGCCCAACGGGAGCGGCAAGTCGACCCTGCTGGGCGCGCTGACCCGGCTGGTCCCGCTCACCCGCGGCCGGCTGCTGCTCGACGGCGCCGAGTACACCGGCACCTCGCCGGCCCGGCTGGCCGGCCGGGGGATCGCGCGCACGTTCCAGACGGTCCGGCTGCTGCCCGACCTCACCGTGCTGGAGAACGTCCAGCTGGGTGCCGACCTGGGTGCGGGACGGGTGGGCTGGCTGCGTGGTGCGCTGCGCCGCGCGGTGCCCGCGGAGGTCACCGAGGCGATCGAGCGGACCGGCGTGGGGGACCTGCTCGCGCTGCGGCCGGGGGAGCTGTCCTACGGCACCGCGCGACGGGTCGAGATCGCCCGGGCGCTGGCGTCGCGGCCGCGGGTGCTCATGCTCGACGAGCCCACCGCCGGGATGAACCAGCCCGAGCGGCACGAGGTCGCCGACCTGCTGCGCCGGCTGCGGGACGAGGGGCTGACCCAGCTCCTGGTCGAGCACGACGTGCAGATGATGGTCGACACCTGCGACCGGCTGCTGGCGATGAACCAGGGCGTCGCGATCGCCACCGGGCCCCCCGGGGACGTGGTGCGTGAGCCCGCCGTGCAGGAGGCCTACCTGGGGAAGAGGTGGAACCGTGCTGGAGATCGTTGACCTGGACGTCCGGTACGCGACGGCTGAGGCGGTCCGGGGGGTGAGCCTGGCGGCGGTGCCCGGCCGGGTGACTCTGGTCCTGGGTGCCAACGGGGCCGGCAAGTCCAGCACGTTGCGCGCGGCGGCCGGACTGGTCCCGGTGCACGCCGGCCGGGTGTTCCTGGACGGCGCCGATGTCACCGGGAGGGCCACACACCGGCTGGTGCGGGCCGGCCTGGTGCTGGTGCCCGAGGGGCGCCGGGTGTTCGCGCCCCTGACCGTGCAGGAGAACCTCGTGCTGGGCGGGTACACCGCCACTCGGGAGTCCGCGGCGACGGTGCTGGAGCAGGTCTACGAGCTGTTCCCGATCCTCGCCGAGCGGCGCGACGGGGCGGCCGGCCTGCTCTCGGGCGGGGAGCAGCAGATGCTCGCCTTCGGCCGGGCGCTGATGAGCTCGCCGCGGGCGATCATGCTGGACGAGCCTTCGATGGGCCTGGCTCCGACGATGGTGGAGTCCGTGCTGGGCGCCGTGCGCGGCATGGCCGACTCGGGCATCGCCGTCCTGCTCGTGGAGCAGAACGCCGAGGTGGGCCTCGAGGTGGCCGACGACGTGGTCGCCGTCGCGCGGGGCGAGGTGGTCTTCCGTGGTCCGGCCGAGGAGGCGCGCTCGCACGCTTCGGTGCTGCGGGCCTTCCTCGGCGAGGCCGCCCTCTCCGACGGCCCCCGATCAGGCAGGTGACTGGTGCAGGAACCATGAGCATGATTAGCTCGGTAAGGGCCCGCAGCGGAGTGGGCAGGAGGGGGCGAGGGTGATGGTGCGGACCTACGACGACCTGGTGCCAGCGTTCGCCGACCAGGGCGACTGGACGCTGGCGACGGTGCTGCGCCACCACGCCGCCCACCGCCCGGACGCGGTGTTCCTCGACCTCCCGGCGGAGGGGGTCACCGTCACTTACGCACAGTCCCTGGCCGACGCGGAGTCCGTCGCCGACCGGATGGCCGAGGCGGGTGCCGAGCCGGGCGACCGGGTGCTGGTCCTGGCGGCCAACTCCAGCCAGTTCCTGCGGACCTGGCTGGGCACCGGCATCGCCGGCACGATCGAGGTGCCGGTCAACACCGCCTACGAGGGCCTCTTCCTCTCCCACCAGCTGGTCACGGCGGCCCCGCGGTGGGCGGTCCTGGACGACACCCTGGTCGCCGCCGTCCTGGGGGTGGCCGACGCGGCCCGGGTGCTCGAGCACGTCTGGGTCATCGACACCGGTACCGCGGGTCCGGCCCTGACCGCGCTGCGCGAGGCCGGGTTCACCGCCTCGCCGTGGGAGGACCTGGTCACCGGGGCCCGTCCGGGTGCGGTGTTCCCCACCGTGCAGCCGCACCACCAGGCCTCGATCTTCTTCACCTCGGGCACGACCGGGCCTTCCAAGGGCGTGGCCATGCCGCACGCGCAGATGTACTTCTTCGGCCAGGAGGTGGTCAGCCTCCAGCGGGTCACCGCCGAGGACGTCTACTTCACCTGCACCCCGCTCTTCCACGGCAACGCGCAGTTCATGGCCGCCTACCCGGCGCTCATCGCCGGGGCCCGGCTGGTCTGCCGGCCGAAGTTCAGCGCCAGCCGGTGGGTCGACCAGCTCCGCGAGTCCCGGGTGACGGTCACCAACCTCATCGGCGTGATGATGGACTTCATCTGGAAGCAGCCGGCCCGCCCCGACGACGCCGACAACCAGCTCCGGTCGGTCTTCGCCGCCCCCACCGCCACCTCGATCCTGGCCGGCTTCCGCGAGCGTTTCGGCATCGACGCCTTCGTCGAGGTGTTCGGTCTGACCGAGACCAGCGCCCCGATCCTGTCGCCCTACGGCGAGGACCGGCCTGCCGGCGCGGCCGGGCTGCAGGCTGCCGAGTGGTTCGACGTCCGGCTGGTCGACCCGGAGACCGACCGCGAGGTCGCGACCGGGGAGATCGGTGAGCTCGTCGTCCGGCCGCGGCACCCGTGGACCTGCTCGCTGGGCTACTACGGCATGCCGGAGAAGACCGCCGAGGCCTGGCGCAACCTGTGGTTCCACACCGGGGACGCGCTGCGCAAGGACGACGAGGGCTGGTTCTACTTCGTCGACAGGTACAAGGACGCGCTCCGCCGGCGCGGGGAGAACATCTCCTCCTACGAGGTCGAACAGGGCCTGCTCGCACACCCGGCGGTGCTGGAGTGCGCGGTCATCGCCGTCGCGGCCGACTCCGAGGCCGGGGAGGACGAGGTGATGGCCTACGTCGTGGCAGGCGCGCCCCTGGACCCGGCACAGCTGTGGGAGTTCTGCACCGGCCGCATCCCGGCCTTCGCCGTCCCGCGCTTCATCCGGGTGGTCGACGAGCTGCCCAAGACGCCCTCGGAGCGGGTACAGAAGGCGCAGCTGCGGGCCCTCGGCGTCACCCTCGACACCCACGACCGGCAGGCCCCGGAGGCCGCCGCACCCGCCCCCGTCGGCTGAGAGGACACCGTCATGGACTACACCGAGGACCCGGTCCACAAGGAGATCCGGCTCGCCGTCCGCGCGATGTGCAAGGACTTCCCGGACGAGTACTGGATGGAGCACGACGAGTCCCATGAGTTCCCCTGGGAGTTCTACGAGGCGGTGCAGAAGGCCGGCTGGCTCGGCCTGACCATCCCCGAGGAGTACGGCGGCGGCGGGCTGGGCGTCACCGAGGCCGCCATCGTCGAGCAGGAGATCGCCGCCTCCGGGGCCGGCATGGGCGGCTGCAGCGCTGTGCACATCGGCATCTTCGGCTTCCACCCGATCATCGAGCACGGCTCGGAGTCCCTCAAGCAGCGCTTCCTGCCGCGGGCGGCGAGTGGGGACCTGCACGTCTCCTTCGCGGTCACCGAGCCCGACGCCGGCACCGACACGACCAACCTGTCCACGTTCGCCCGCAAGGTCGAGGGCGGGTACCTCGTCAGTGGCCAGAAGGTGTGGATCACCAAGGCGCAGGAGGCCGAGCGGATGCTGCTGCTGTGCCGCACCGAGCCCCGGGACCCCAACGGCAAGAAGACCGCGGGCATGACGCTGCTCTTCGCCCCGATGGACCGCGACAAGATCCAGATCCGGCCGATCCCCAAGATGGGGCGCAACGCCGTGGACACCAACGAGCTCTTCATCGACGACCTGTTCGTCGCCGACGAGGACGTGGTCGGGGAGCCCGGGCACGGGTTCCGCACCATCCTCGGGGGGCTCAACGCCGAGCGGGTGATCAGCGCCAACGCCGCACTGGGCATCGGCAAGGCCGCCCTGCGGCGCGGTACCGACTACGCCAACCAGCGCGTGGTGTTCGGCCGGCCGATCGGGAAGAACCAGGGGATCAGCTTCCAGCTCGCCGAGGCCCAGATCCGGCTCGACGCCGCCGAGGCCGTCGTCGCCAAGGCCGCCTGGCTGGTCGACCGGGGGATGCCGTGCGGTCGGGAGGCCAACGCGGCCAAGTTCCTCGCCGCCGAGGCCGGCTTCTTCGCCGCTGACGTCGCGCTCACCGTGCACGGCGGCTTCGGCTACGGCAAGGAGTTCCACGTCGAGCGGTACTTCCGCGAGGCCCGGCTAATGCGCATCGCGCCGATCAGCCAGGAGATGGTGCTCAACTACGTCGCCGAGCACGTGCTCGGGCTGCCGCGGAGCTACTGATGGTCCCCTACCGGTCGGTCCTCTTCCTACCCGGACACAAGCCCGGCTGGGTGGACAAGGCCCTGGCCGCTGGTGCCGACTGCATCGTCCTGGACCTCGAGGACTCCGTGCCGGCAGAGCTCAAGGCCGGCGCCCGGCGGACCGTGGCCGAGTCCATCGCCCGGATCCGGTCCACCGACGACCGCACCGGGGTCTTCGTGCGGGTCAACCCGCTGGACACCCGGGCCACCGGTGCCGACCTGGAGGAGGTCGTCGTCCCGGGGCTGACCGGGGTATTCGCGCCCAAGATCAGCATGGCCTCCGACGTGCTGCGCTACGACGCGCTGCTGGACCACTTCGAGGCCCGCAACGGTGTGCAGGGGCTGGAGTACATCGTCCCGGTCGAGATGATCGGCGCGATCCAGGACGCCCGGGACATCGCCCGGGCCTCGCCCCGGGTCGGCGCGATGATCGGCCCGACCTCCGAGCACGCCGACATCGCCAGGGCCGTCGGCTACCGCTGGACCCCCGGCGGCGAGGAGACCCTCTACCTGCGCAGCCGGGTCCTGCTGGCCTGCCGGGAGGCCGGGATCCACCCGTTCACCGGGCTGTGGGAGCGGTTGGAGGACCTCGACGGCCTCGCGACGTTCGCCGAGCACGGCCGGCAGCTGGGGTTCCGCGGCATGATCGCGATCCACCCGAGCCACGTGGCCACGATCAACGAGGCGTTCACCCCCACCGCCGACGAGGTGGACTTCCACGAGGGCATGGTCGCCGCCTACGAGCGCGCCGCCGCAGCCGGGGACGGCGCAGTGCGCTACCGCGGGGTGCACATCGACGCCGCGCACGCCGACACCGCCCGGGACTGGCTGGCCCACGCCCGCTCGCTGCCCGGCTCCACCCCACCGCCCGGTCCAGCCGCTGCACCCGAGGGAGGGCACTGATGCGAGGCCTCTACTTCGAGGAGTTCGAGGTGGGCCGGGTCTACCGGCACCCCTTCACCCGCACCGTCACCGAGAGCGACAACGTGCTCTTCACGTCGCTGACCATGAACACCCAGCCGCTGCACCTGGACCACGAGTTCGCCAAGGGCACCGTGCACGGCCGGCCGCTGTTCAACAGCCTGTTCACCCTGGCGCTGGTGGGCGGTTTCCACGTGATGGAGCTGACGTTCGGCACCACGCTGGGCAACCTGGGCTACGACTCGGTGACGTTCCCGGCCCCGGTCTTCCACGGCGACACGCTGCGGGGGGAGACCACGATCCTGGACAAGCGGGAGTCCAGGAGCCGGACCGACTCCGGCGTCGTCTGGTTCGAGCACCGCGGCTACAACCAGACCGACCAGCTGATCATGGTCTGCACCCGGGTCGGGCTGATGTCCAGGAGCCCGGAGAACGGCGGCAGCACGCCGGCCGTCACCGGGGACCAGACCCCGACACCCGGCGCGCACCCCGTGGAGGCCACCCCGTGACCGGCACCGAGACCGACCTGCGGGGCTGGGTGCCCAGCACCCGTGGGCTGAGCATCGCCGGTGCCCTGGTCGAGGGGCAGGGTCCGGTCATCGAGACGGTCGACCCGTCCACCGAGCAGGTGACCGGTGCAGTGGCCAGCGCGACCACCAGTCAGGTCGACGCCGCCGTGGCCGCCGCTCGGGCTGCCTTCCCGCGCTGGGCGGCCAGGTCACCGGCCGACCGCAGCGCCGCCATCCACCGGCTGGCCGACGTCATGGAGGCCAACGTCGCGCGGCTCACGGCGTCCATCGTCACCGAGGTCGGCACTCCGGTCGCCTTCGCCGAGGCCATGCAGGTCCGGCTGGGCATCACGCACCTGCGCTGGCAGGCCGAGGCCGCCCTGGTCGACCGCACCGAGTCCCTCGGCCCCTGGCACGACCCGGTGCTGTCCTACTCCGAGGTGGCCTACCGTCCGGTGGGCGTCGTGGCCTGCATCACCGGCTACAACTACCCGCTGAACCTGGCGATCTTCAAGTTCGGCGCCGCCCTGGCCGCCGGCTGCACAGCCGTGCTGCTGCCCTCTCCGCGGACCCCGCTGACCACGCTGTGGCTCGGCGAGCTCTTCGCCGAGGCCGGCATCCCCGACGGCGTGCTCAACGTGGTCATCGGGGACGGCCCGGACGTCGGCGTCCACCTGACCACCCACCCGCAGGTGGACCGGGTGTCCTTCACCGGCTCGGATGCCGTCGGCGCGCGGATCATGGAGCAGGCCGCCCGGGGGCTGAAGGGCGTGACCCTGGAGCTGGGCGGCAAGTCCCCGAACATCCTGCTGGCCGGGGTCGACGCCGCCGGCCTCGCCCGCGACATCCACCTGCGGTGGGCCCGCAACGGGGGGCAGGGCTGCGCGGCGCTGGCCCGGATGCTGGTGCACGAGAGCCTGGTCGAGGAGTTCCTCGAGGCCTCGACGCTGGCGTTCACGGCGCTGCGGGTCGGTGACCCGTGGGACCCGACGGTCAACATCGGGCCGATGATCCGGCCCGATCACCGGGCCCGGGTGCAGCAGTTCATCGACGACGGGCTGGCCGACGGCGGCACGATCGCGCTGTCGCTGGACACCCCGGTGCCCGAGCAGGGCTACTTCGTCAACCCGGTGGTCTTCACCGGGCTGCCGCACGACAACCGGCTGGTGCAGAACGAGGTCTTCGGCCCCGTCGGGGTCGTCGTGCCGTTCGCGACGGAGGAGGAGGCGATCCGGTTGGCCAACGACACCGCGTACGGCCTGGCAGCCAACGTGTACAGCCCGGACGTCGACCACGGCCGGGCGGTGGCCGCCCAGCTGCGGTCGGGCACCGTCTGGGTCAACGGCGGGGGCAACATGCGCCCGGATGCGCCCTTCGGCGGCTTCGGCCTCTCCGGGGTCGGTCGGGAGATCGGCGAGTGGGGCGTGCGCGAGTACCTCGAGGTCCAGCACGTGCAGTGGCGGCCGTGATGGCGGGCACCGGCACCCCGCCGCTGGCCGGGGTCACCGTCCTGGAGCTGGGCACCATGTACGCCGCGCCCACCTGCGGCCGGATGCTGCGTGACTTCGGCGCCCGGGTGGTCAAGGTCGAAGATCCAGCGGCCGGGGACTTCGCCCGGCAGTGGAGCCCGCAGTGCGAGGGCCTGTCCATCGGCTTCGCCCGGCTCAACTCGGGCAAGGAGTCCGTCGGGATCGACCTGCGCGCCGCCGACGGCCGGGACCTGGTGCGCCGGCTCGCGGCCCGGGTCGACGTCGTCGTGGAGTCCTTCCGGCCGGGCCGGCTGGAGGACTGGGGCCTGGGCTACGACGTGCTGAGTGCGGAGAACCCCGGCCTGGTGCTGACCCGGGTGTCGGGCTTCGGGCAGACCGGGCCCTACAGCGCGCGTCCCGGGTTCGGCACGGTCGCCGAGACGGCCAGCGGGTACGCCTTCGTCAACGGCTGGCCGGACAGCCCGCCGACGTCCCCGCCCTTCGGTTTTGCCGACTCGATCGCCGGGCTCTCCGCGGCGTTCGGCACCACGACGGCGCTGTTCAACCGGACCCGCACCGGTCGTGGTGACGTCGTCGACGTCGCGCTGTACGAGCCGCTGATGTTCATCCTCGGGGATCTGATCACCAACTTCACCGCCACCGGGCACGTGCAGCAGCGGGTCGGCAACGGTTCGGGGTCGGCGTCCCCCCGCGGCATCTACCAGGCCGGGGACGGCCGCTGGCTGTCCATCGCCGCCTCCAATCAGCGCATCGCGCTGCGGCTCTTCGTGTGCATGGGCCGGCCCGAGTTCGCCGAGGACCCGAAGTTCGCGACCAACGCCGCCCGGATGGAGAACAACGACGAGCTCCAGCAGCACGTCATCACCTGGGTCGGGCTGCGTCCCCGGGACGAGGTCCTCGCCGACCTCGAGGCGCACGAGGTGGTCGCGGCCCCGGTCAACGACGCCCGCGACATCGTGGCCGACCCGCACTTCCGGGAGCGGACGCTGGTCGACCTCGCCGGCACGGTGCTCGGTGCCGCGTTGGTGCCCGGCCCGGTGCTGCACATGGACAGCTGGGGAGGCCCGGTCTACGACGGGGTGCCCGAGGTGGGGGAGCACACCGCCGCCGTGCTGCCCGAGTTGCTGGGCCTCACGGTCCAGGAGCTGGCCGGCCGGGGCGCGGCCGGCGTGGTCGGTCCCGTGCCGGTGCCGACGTGAGCGCCCTGGCGGGCGGCGCGACTGTCGACCTCACCGGCAAGGTCGCCCTGGTCACTGGTGGCAGTCGTGGCCTGGGGCGGGAGATCGTGCTGGGTCTGGCCGCCGCCGGGGCCGACGTCGTTGTCGCCAGCCGGGACTTCGCCAGCTGCGAGGCCACCGCCACGCAGGTCCGGACGACCACGGGGCGACGGGCGCTGCCGGTGAGCGCGCACGTGGGCCGGTGGGACACCCTCGACGGCCTCGTGGACACCGCCTACGCCGAGTTCGGGCACGTCGACGTGCTGGTCAACAACGCCGGGATGAGTCCCCGCTACGACACCGTGGCCGACGTCAGCGAGACCCTCTTCGACAAGGTGCTGGGGGTCAACCTCAAGGGCCCCTTTCGGCTCGCCGCCCTGGTCGGCACCCGGATGTCGGCCGGCGACGGCGGCTCGATCATCAACATCAGCAGTACCGGTGCGGTGCGCCCGCGGGCCGACATCGTGCCCTACGCCGCGGCCAAGGCCGGGCTGAACGCCGTCACCGGCGGGCTGGCGCACGCCTTCGGCCCGACCGTGCGGGTCAACGCGATCATGTGCGGCACGTTCCTGACCGACGTCAGTGCGGCGTGGGACATGGAGGCCTTCGGTCGGCGGGCGGCGACGTTCGCCCTGGGCCGTGGCGGCGAACCGGCCGAGATCGTCGGCACCGCGCTCTACCTGGCCAGTGACTGGTCCTCGTTCACCACGGGATCGGTCCTCACCGTCGACGGAGGACAACCATGATCATCGACGTGCACTGCCATGCCTGGCCCGACCACATCGCCGAGCGCGCGCTGGGACCGCGGGTGCCCCAGCTGCCCCGGGTGGGCGACGGAAAGATCAGCACCCTGCCCGGGGTGCTCGCTGCCTCCGGCGTGGACCGCGGTGTACTGCTGGGCATCGCCGACTCCGCGAAGTACGTCGAGGGCACCAACCGGTTCGTCGGGGCGGCCCGGGGCGGGTCGCTGCTGGGCTTCGGCACCATCCACCCGGACCTGTCGGTGGAGCAGAACCTGGCCAGCCTGCGGGCCAACGACATCCGCGGGGTCAAGCTGCACTCGCTGTTCCAGGGGTTCGCCTACGACGACCGGCGGGTGTGGGACGTCCTGGACGCCTTCGGTTCCGAGATCACCGTCATCGCCCACGTCGGCGCGGGCGGTGACCGGGAGAGCAACGAGCGGGCCACCCCGGGCATGATCCGGGACATCGTCCGGCAGTTCCCGGACCTGAAGATGATCGCCTGCCACTTCGGCGGCTACCACAAGCTGGACGAGGCCGAGGAGGACCTGCTCGGGGAGAACGTGTACCTCGAGACGTCCTGGCCGCCGACCCTGGCCACACTGGCGCCCGAGCGGGTGCGGGACATCATCGGCAAGCACGGGTCCGACCGGGTGGTCTTCGGTTCGGACTGGCCGATGGCCGACCCGGCCGCTGAGATTGCCGCGATCCGCGCGCTGGGTCTGTCCGACGACGCCACCGAGGGCATCCTGGGCGGCAACCTGGCCCGACTGCTCGGCCTGGTGGACGGCGAACCTGCGCCCGGGCCCGTCCCGAGGGAGGAGCACTCGTGACCGACAGCGTGCTGGTCGAGGTCCGCGGTGCGGCCACCTGGATCACCCTGAACCGACCCGAGCGCCGCAACGCCTACGACCCGGAGATGGCCGAGGCGGTGGTGAACGCTCTGGACGGTGCCACCGGCAGCCGGGCCGTGGTGATCACCGGGGTGGCCGGCAGCTTCTGCGCCGGCGGTGCGCTGGGCAGCCTCTCCGAGCCCGACGTCACCGCGATGCGTGGGCTGTACCGCGGCTCGCTGCGGCTCTTCGACGCGATCCGGAACTGCCCGCGACCGGTCATCGCCGCGGTCAACGGCCCGGCCGCCGGTGGTGGGAACGAGCTCGTCGTGGCCTGCGACCTGGCCGTGGCCGCGGAGTCGGCGACGTTCGGACAGACCGGGCCCCGGGTGGGGTCGGCACCGGTCACCGGTGGCACCAACCTGATGTCCCTGCAGATCGGGGAGAAGCGCGCCAAGGAGCTGTCCTTCCTCACCCGCCGCTACTCCGCCGCGCAGGCCCTCGCGATGGGTTTGGTCAACGAGGTGGTGCCCGACGACCAGCTGGTCACCGCGGTGGAGGGTGTGATCGCCGAGCTGTCCGCGCTCTCCCCCCGCTACCTGGAGATCGCCAAGATCAGCTCCAACGTCTGGTGGAACGCCTCCCGGGACTCCTTCACCAGCGGGCTGGGGATGCTGGTCCAGGCGCTGGGCAGTCCCGACATGGCCGAGGGTGCCCAGGCCTTCCTGGACAAGCGCAGGCCGTCGTTCCCGGGGCCGGACCAGGCGTGAGCTCGCTGGCCGGCCGGGTCGCCCTGGTGACCGGGGCGGCCCGCGGCCAGGGCCGGGCGCACGCCACGCTGCTGGCCCGGGAGGGCGCGGACGTCGTGGCCCTGGACGTGGACGGCGGCACCGACCTGGGCACCGTGCCCTACGACCTGGCGACGGCGACCGACCTGGCCGAGACCGCCCGGTCGGTGGAGGCCCAGGACCGGCGGGTGCTGGCCCGGACCGCCGACGTGCGCAGCAACGAGCAGCTGGCCACCGTCGTCACCGAGGCGCTGGACGTCCTCGGCCGGATCGACGTGCTGGTGGCCAACGCCGGGGTGTTCTCCCCGGGTTCGGTCGCCGGGCTGGACGACCGGACCTTCGCCGACGTGCTCGGCGTCGACCTCCTCGGGGTGTGGCGGTCGATGAAGGCCGTGGTGCCGCACAGGGAGGAGCGGGGGAGCGGTTCCCTGGTGCTCGTCTCCTCGGTCAACGGGCACATCGGCAATGCCGCTGCCCCGCACTACGCGGCCGCCAAGCACGGGGTGCTCGGCATGATGCGAGGTCTCCACATCGACCACGGGGATGATCAACCGCTGGGTGATCGTGACCGCGGCTCCGGGTTCCCGGAGGTCCTGGGCGATGTCGTGGCCGCTGGTGCAGGTACCCCACCACCACCGACGTCCACCCGGCGGACTCCACGCCGTCCGGGAAGCCGCCGGAGTGGCAGAGGGTGCCCTCGAACTCCTCGGCGTGCGGGAGCTCGGGGATGTTCGGTGCGGTGCCGCCGATCCCGGTGCCAGCACCACGTGCCGGGATAGCACCTGCCGCCGGGTGCCGTCGGCCCGCCGGGCGGTCAGCGGTCACTGGCCCGACGCCTCGTCGTGGGCGCTGCGACCCGGTCGCTGCAGGTCTACCCGGTGAGCTCCAACGCCGCGGCGTAGGACTCCAGCCTCGGATCCACGCGGACAGTTCGGAGGTCAGCCACCACCCCGGCCGTCACCGGCGATCCGTCGGGAGTCGTGCGAGAGCCGGCCGGTCGGCGTCACGTGCAGCACGGCCCGCCGCGGGCTGTCCAGCAGGGCGGTGAATGCCGCCGGGTCCGCGGCGGCCATCCGCTCGGCGAACGCCGCGTAGAACCAGTCCTTGGTCACCCGGTCCTCGTGCACCTCGACGGTGCCGCGCACCGCGAGCATCCGCCGGCCCGGCAGCCCGGTGCCCCGGTTGTCCACCACCAGCGTCGCCCGCCCGTCCAGGCGCAGGGACTCCAGGTGGTCACGCCCGCCGACCGCGGTCAGCCAGAACCCGTCGTCCCGGTGCAGGTAGCTCATGACGACGCCGCGGGGCCAGCCGTCGCGGTCGGTGTAGGCCACCGTGCACTCGGTCTGCGCGGCCAGCAGCTCGGCCTGGTCGTCGACGGCCAGACCCGTGCGACGCAGGTCCTCGATGTCCCGTACACCCACCTGCGGAGCCGCTCCCTCTTCCGGTCGCTGAGCGCGACCGGAGGGCGGGAGCGGGGCGTCGGTCAGACAGCGACCTGGGCGACGTAGGCGCTCATCGACACCCCGGCCTGGGCGAAGGTCGCCATGTCGGCAGTGCCCTCCTGGCCGACCTGGGAGCCCAGGTCGGCCAGTGCAGCCTCCTTGCTCGGCCAGTCCAGGACGGCGGTCAGGAAGCGCTCGGGCTGCGACCCGTCGGGCATCTCGTTGACGCCCCAGGTGTAGGCGGAGAGGTTCTCCATCTGCTGGGCGATCGGGGCGTGCGTCGACCGGTAGTGCGCCAGGAACGCCTCGGGGTCGGCCGGGTGGTGGTACTCGACGACGACTCGGTACACGGTGAGCTCCTCTCCCCGGGGCCGGGGTGCCCCGGTGGTCCGGTGGTGGCGCGCGGGGTCAGCGCCGGTATGTGGCCCAGGTGGGGGAGGACTCGGGGTAGTCGGCCCCGGCCGGTTCGGTGCGCGGCCACCGCATCCGCAGGTCGTTGCCGAAACTCCCGGCCAGCTGGTCGGCGGGCACCGCGTACATGAACGTCAGCGACCGGCGCGCGAAGCGCCAGCGGCCGTCCTCGCAGCGGTAGTCGTCGGCGTACCGGTAGGAGGCCAGCACCAGGGTGCTGCGGGTGGCCAGCTCCGCGTGTCCGTGCGACCACCCCGAGGCGGTCTCGTCCCCGTGCACGACGACGACGCCGGGATGGGCGGTGTGCAGCATCGTCACGTAGGTCCCGAAGCTCGCGGTGTACGCCGCCCGCAGCTCCTGCGCACCGGTGGCGGGCACACCGCGCCGTTCGAAGACGCCGTCGGCGGTGAAGCAGTCGACCACGGTGTCCAGGTCGTGGTCGTCGACAGCCCGGCCGTAGAGCACCTGCAGGTCCGTGACCGCCTGCCGGTCGGCCTGGGCGCGCACGGTCGCGGCGAGCACGGCCGGGTCGGTGAGGTCGGGCACCGTGGTCAGCGCCGCGGTCACCGCGGGCAGGTTGAGCCTCACGGGGCGTTCCCGGTCGGCAGCGCCTCGAGCACGTCGCGCAGCACGGTCGGCACCGGCAGGGCGCCGCCGTCGGCGTCTCGGCAGACGAAGGTCATCGTGCCCTCGGCAACGACGACGGAGTCCGCCGCACGCACCACGTCGTAGCCGACCACGTAGGAGGACCTGCCGATCCGCTGCAGCCGGGGCTGCACGGTCAACTCGTCGAACAGTCGGACCATGGCCCGGAAGTGGCACTCCGCGTGCACCCCGACGGTGAGGAAGCCCTCGTCCTCCAACAACGACCCGCTGCGCAGCCCGCGGGACCAGAGCCAGGTGCTGTACGCCCGCTCCATCCAGGGGAAGTAGGTCGCGAAGTAGACGATCCCGACGGTGTCGCAGTCCCCGTAGGACACCTGGAAGGACGGCGCAGTCCAATCCCTCACCTGAGCACGACCGTCGCGCTGCCCGAGACCGCAGGATCCCCTCCGACCACCCCGAGCGTGACGTCGCACTCGGCCAACGTCTCGCCGTCCACCTCGCGGACGGCGCTGACGGTGCCGGTGACCCGCAGGTGCTGCCCGGCCAGCACCGGGCCCAGGAAGCGGACCCGCAGCGAGCGGAGTCGGTCGGCACCGCCGGCCCAGCCGGTGACGGCGTTCATCACGTAGCCCATGTTCAGCGGGCCCTGGTTGATCGGACGGTCGCCCATCCCCAGGGCGGTCACGGTGGCGACGTCGAAGTGGATGGCGGTGGGGTCGTTCAGCAACGCCGCCATCGTCTTCATCTTCTCCGCGCTCACCGCGGGCACCTCCCACGGCGGCAGCGAGGTCCCGACGTCGACGGTCATGCGTCCCTCCGGGGGAAGACGATGGAGTTCCAGCAGGTCGCCACCGGGGTGTCGTCGGCGGTGTCGGTCAGGTCCATCCCGTAGCCGACGACGTCGAAGACCCCGGTGCGGCGACCGGTCTTGCGGGCCACCGAGGTGATCCCGCCGCCGACCCGGTAGGTGGCGCCGACCAGCAACGGGCGGTGCAGCGTCGTCTCGTGCTCGCCGAAGACCGGACCGTCGGCGGCGGTGGCGTCGAACCAGCTGAACAGCTCGTCCCAGCTGATCCCCATCGCACCGGTGGCGGCCATCCATGCGAAGAGCGGGTGCGCGACCTGCGGCTCGGCGTCCAGCAGCGACGGCGGCTCGGCGAGGACGGCGTCAGCCAGCAGCCACGCCCGCCAGGGGTGCACGGTGTACTCCCCGCCCGGGAAGCGCCGGCCGACCCGGGCGGCGAGCTCGTCCTCGCCCAGGACCACTCAGACCCCCCGCTCGTGGTCGGCCCAGTACGGCGACCGCAGTTCGCGCTTGAGGATCTTGCCGGTGGGGGCCTTGGGCAGCTCGGTCACGAAGTCGACCGAGCGCGGCTTCTGGTAGCTGGCCAGATGGGCCTTGGCGGTGTCGATGATGTCCTGCTCGGAGGCCTCCTGCCCGGGCTTGAGCACGACGACGGCCTTGACGCTCTCGCCCCACTCGTCGTCCGGGACGCCGATCACGGCGCACTCCAGGACCGCGGGGTGGGCGTTGATCGCCTCCTCCACCTGCACCGAGTAGATGTTCTCCCCACCGGAGATGATCATGTCCTTGGCCCGGTCGACGATGAAGACGTAGCGGTCCTCGTCCCACGTCGCGATGTCCCCGGTCCACATCCATCCGTCGCGCAGGGTCTGCGCGGTGAGGTCGGGCCGGCCGAGGTAGCCGACCATGTTGGCCTCGGAGCGCACGATGATCTGGCCTGGGGTGCTGTTGTCCCCGGGGACGTCGCGGCCGAGCTCGTCGACGACCCGCACCGAGGTGAGGAAGCCCTCGCGGCCGCAGGACTTGAGCCGGTGCTCGTTGATGCCGCGCACCGCGTCGGCGTGGTCCTCCTGGGCGAGGAATGTCATCGTCGTGCCCTCGGTCTGGCCGTATCCCTGGATCAGGGTGCACGGGAAGGAGGACAGCGCGGCGCGGACGACCGAGGACGGCATTGGTCCACCGCCGTACTGGATGTTGCGCAGGCTGGAGATGTCGTAGGAGGAGAACGACGGCACGGCCATCATCCAGTTCAGCATCGTGGTGATGCCCAGGAAGGCCGAGACCTTCTCCTGCTCGATGATCTGGAGCGCCTGCTCGGCGGCGAAGTTGACCAGCACCAGTGGGCAGCCGTGCTTCTGGTAGTTCATCGCCAGCACGATCGGGATGTGGTACATCTGCCCGGTCAGCATGTAGACGTCGCTGGGCACGATGCGCTCGGCGACCGTCTGGTTGAGCATCCCTGCCGCGGCGCTCCGGTGGCTGTGCATCGCACCCTTGGACTGGCCCGTCGTCCCGCCGGTGTACAGGATGAAGAACGGGTCGTCGTCCCGGACCTGCGCCGCCCACACCGGCTCGTCGGCGGACGAGGACTCGAGCAGCCGCGCGAAACTGCCGTCGCTGGAGTCACCGAACTGCAGCCAGTGCGGGATGTCGACGTCGCGTTGCAGCTGCGCGATCGTGTCGGCCCACTCGTCCTGACTGATCACGACCTTGGGTGCTGCGTCCCGCACGATCGTGGCCAGTTCTGGCCCGGCCAGTCGCCAGTTGAGCGGCTGCAGCACGAGACCGGCGCGGCCCGCGGCGAAGTACAGCGCCTGGTACTCCACGCAGTTGCGTGCCAGCACCGCGAACCGGTCGCCGGACTCCAGTCCCAGCCCGCGCAGCCCGTTGGCCGCGCGGCGCACCATCGCGTCGAAGTCCCTCCAGTCGACGCGTCGGGAGTTCGGCACGTCGACGACGGCCTCGCGGTGCGGGGTGAGCGCCGCCCACTTCGCCGGGATCAGTCCTTGGTTCACGCCGGTCTCCTCAGGGTGCTGGCTCGCGCTGGGGGTGACTCAGTACGGGAGGTCGAGCTGGATGTGCCGCTTGGTGAACCGCCACGCCCCGTCGGCCTCGCACCGCAGCTCGTCCTCGTACCGGGCGGTGGAGAGCACCCGCGCGACACCGTCGGCCACCGAGATCAGCGTCAGGTAGGAGGTGACCGCGGCCGTCGTGCCGTCCTCGCGACGCAATGCGAGGTTGGTGGTGACGTGGCGGCGCTGGTCGGACTGGCTGGCCAGGCTGTCAGTCATCAGCTTCATGACCGCGGCCTTGCCCTCGAACGGGCCGATCGGGTCGCCGTCACCGATCCGCATGGTGAGCACGGCATCGTCGGCGAAGGTGTCGGCCATCTCGGTCATGTCGTTCTCGTCGTAGGCGATGGAGTAGCGGTTGAGCACGTTCTCGATGTCTCCGCGTGCGGACACGGTGCCTCCTGGGCGCTCGGCCGACATCGCTGTCGGCGGTGTGATCGGCATTACCCTATGCATGGTTCGCCTGGTTGGGAAGCGGTGTCGGCGCGTTCCCCGTGGGGTGCCCGGCCGGTGGTCGTGGGGCCGGGCACCGGCCTCACTTGACGACGGCGCCGGCGTCCACCGGGAAGGTCACGCCGGTGACGTAGCGGGCCTCGTCGCTGGACAGGAAGAGCACCGCGTTGCTGATGTCGACCGGCTCCACCCACGGGACCGGCAGGGTGTTGAGCGACTCGAAGCCGCCCATCGCCTTCTCCCGGCTGGGCTCGGGGTCCCCGGGGGAAAACATCGCCCAGGTGCCGGGGTTCTGGATCATGATCGTGTCGACGTTGGTCGGGTGGATCGTGTTGACCCGGATGCTGTGCGGGCCCAGCTCGTTGGCCAGCGTGCGCATCAGCCCGACGATGCCGTGCTTGGCGGCGACGTAGTGGGCCACCTGCTGGATGCCCTTGAGGCCCCCTATGGAGCTGGTGAAGCAGATCGAACCGCCCCGGTCAGCGGCGATCATCGCCGGGATGGCCACCTTGGCGGTGTGGAAGACGCCGGTCAGGTTGACGTCGATCATGTCCTTCCACTGCTCGGAGGACAGCTCCCACGCCTTGCCGTAGGTCGCGATCCCGGCGTTGGCCACCACGGTGTCCACGTGTCCGAACTCGGCGAACCCCTCGTCGAAGGCGGTCTGCAGACCGGTCAGGTCGCGGACGTCGGCCTTGCGGGCCACGATCCGGCGGTCCAGCGCCTCGACCTGGCGCACGGTCTCGGCCAGCTCGTCCTCGGTGGCCAGCGGGTAGAACGGCGTGACCGTGGCGATGTCGGCGCAGATGTCGACGGCGATGATGTCGGCGCCCTCCTGGGCCAGTCGGATTGCGTGGCTGCGGCCCTGGCCCCGGGCCGCCCCGGTGATGAAGGCGACCTTGCCCTCCATGCGTCCTGCCATGACGTGAACTCCTCTGTGTCGGTCCCCAGGCACACCCGGGAGGGGTCCGACGGGTGTCGGACCCTGGGTGGTGGGGTGGTCAGATGCGGGCGGCGGAGGACACGTTCGCCGGGACCGCGCCGGGCGGGAGCCGCCGGACGCCAGGGGTGAAGGTGACCGGGATGCGCTGCCAGCCCTTGTTCACGCCCTGGCGGGGGTAACGCTCCAGGGCATCCAGGTCGACGACGTAGTCCGGCAGCCGCTCCAGCACCTGCAGCAGCATCTCCTTGGCCATCCGCTTGCCCAGGTGCGAGCCGGCGCAGCGGTGCACGCCCACGCCGAAGGCCAGGTGTCGGTTGGGCCAGCGGTGTATGTCCACCGCGTCGGGGTCGGCGAACTGCTCCGGGTCCCGGTTGGCCGAGGACCAGGCGAGCAGGGCGCGGTCGCCGACGGCGACCGGGCAGCCGTGGAAGTCCGCGTCCTTCAGGACGGTGCGAGCCAAGGCCTGGGTGGGGGAGAAATAGCGCAGGAACTCCTCCAGCGCACGGTCGACGAGCGACGGGTCGTCGATGAGCTCCTGGCGTACGTCGGGGTGCTCGTACAGCCAGACGAGGGCCTGGCTGACCAGTGACGCCGTGGTGCCCACTCCACCGCTGATCAGCAGCTCGACGATGGAGAAGACCTCGTCCTGGGTCATCGGCCGGCCGTCGACCTCGGAGTGCACCAGGTAGCTGATGACGTCCTCGCGGGGTTCGACGGCCCGGGCAGCAATGACCTCGCGCATCTGAGCGGTGCAACGGGGCAGATCCTCGTTGACCGCCCGCTGGTAGACCGGGCTGTCCTTGTCCTCGGCCAGCGTGGCGTGGTGCGACCGGGAGTAGACCTGCCAGTCCTCGACCGGCAGGCCCAGCCAGTCGATGGTGACGATCGAGGGCACCCCGACGACCTGGGCGAGGTCGGCCTCGCCGGCCTCGATGAGCTCGTCGACGAACCAGGTCGTCCACCGCACGATCATGTCCTCGACCTTCGCCACGGCGGCCGGCGAGGCGATCGGGTTGACCACCTTGCGAAAGCTGCGGAACTCCGGCGGGTCCAGCTCGATCGGGATGTGGAAGTGCATCGGTGTCTTAGGGATGACCACCGACAGGCCCGGTCCGCCGTATTGGTCAAGCCGCTGGGAAGAGAAGACGTCGTCGTCCCGCGCTGCCTCGAAGACCGACTCGTAGTCGCTGAGCACCCAGAACCCACCGTGCTGCTCGCTCCATGCGACAGGGTGGGTCTCCCGCAGGGTCCGGTAGCCGCCGACCGTGTCGTCGGCGTGCTCGGGGGAGTGGTGGTCGAAGTGGACGACGGGGCACCGGCCGGCGCTGGTCATGTGTGGTCCTCGTCTCGGTCGAACGTCACTGTGTGATAATGGTGATACTAGTTTGTGGCTGTCAACGTCTGGTGTCGCCAGGCCCGCTCACCCGGAGGAATGCGATGCGCGTCACCGTCGATCTCGAAGCCTGTCAGGGCCACGGCGTCTGTCACATGAGCGCGCCGGCCGTCTTCGAGCTCGACGACGAGGACGGCCACGCGATCGTGGTGGCCGACCCGGTGCCGGCCGATCAGGAGTCCGCGGCCCAGCTGGGCGCTGACAGCTGCCCGGAGCGCGCGATCACGGTGGGCTGAGTGCGCGTCGTCGTCGTCGGCGCGTCACTGGGTGGCGTCCGCACGGTGCAGGGCCTGCACCGCCGGGCTCCCGACGCGCAGGTGGTGCTCGTCGCCGGGGAGCCCGGCGCCCCGGACGGCATCGCGGTCGACCGGCCGCCGCTGTCGAAGTCCGTGCTGGCTGGTGCCACGGTCGAGCCGGCACCGCTGGTCTCGCCGGGCGAGCTCCTCGCGGAGGTCGTCCCCGGTCGCGCGGTGGATCTGGACACCGGAGCCCGGCGGGTCACCCTGCGCGGCGGGCGCTCGCTGGACTATGACCACCTCGTCGTCGCCACCGGATCCTCGCCGCGGTTGTTGCCGGGGCTGGAGCCGCGTCCCGGGGTGTTCGTGCTGCGCTCGGCCGCCGATTCGCTGGCGCTCCGGGCGGCCTGCTCCCCGGGTGCCCGGGTGGTCGTGGTGGGCGGTGGGTTCATCGGCACCGAGGTGGCCTGGACCCTGCACGGGGCGGGGCACCCGGTCACCGTGGTCGAGCCGCTCCCGGCGCTGATGGTCCGGGGCCTGGGTCCGGTGCTGGGCGCCGCGCTCACCCGCCGACACCTCGGGGCGGGCATCGACGTCCGGGTGGGTGCCGGGGTGGCGGCCATCGAGGGCTGCAACCGGGTCGAGGGTGTGCGGTTGGTCGACGGCACGCTGCTGGCTGCCGACGTCGTCGTCCTGGGGCTGGGTACGGAGCCCGAGACCGCCTGGTTGCGCGGTTCGGGCCTGCAGTTACGCGATGGGGTGGTCTGTGACGAACACCTGGCCGCGCGCGGCGTGAACGGGGTCTGGGCGGTCGGTGACGTGGCTCGCTGGCTCAACCCCCGCTACGGGGAGGACCTGCGGGTCGAGCACTGGACCAACGCCGTCGAGGGCGCCGGCGTGGTGGCAGCCGGCATCGCCGGTGAGCCCGTGGTGCACGCTGCGGTGCCCTACGTCTGGACCGAGCAGCTCGGCGGTCGACTGCAGGTGATCGGCCGGGTGCGCCCGCAGGACGAAATGAGGGTGGTGCACGGCGAACTGGACGCTGCTCACGACGCGGCGTTCGTCGCGATCACCGGTGGTGCGGGCAGGCTCCAATCGGTCACCGGTCTGGGCGCGGTCAAGGTGCTGATGGGCTATCGGAGGTTGCTGGCGGCCGGGGCTACCTGGGAGGAGGCGCTCGCGGCCTGAGCCGGCGGCCGGACGAAGCGCTGCACGACGAGCAGCGAGGTCACCGCGACCAGCGCGGCCCCGACGGTGACGGCCCACGAGGCGTCGTAGCCACCGGTCACGTCGGCCAGCCGGCCGAAGGTGAGCGGTGCGGCCAGCGCTCCCAGGTAGTAGCCGCAGCTCATCACCGCGGTGGCCCGTCCCACGGCGTGCGGTGCCCGGTCGACGGCCACCGCGTGGGACATGCCGGCGCCGACCATGGCCGCTATCAGACCGAGCACCGCGCCGACGACGACCAGTGCCAGCCCCACGTGCGTGCCCACCCACAACAGGCTGGTGCCCAGCGCGATCAGGCCGCTGACCGCTGCCGCGGTGAGCGCCCGCCGGGCCGGGCCGACCCGGTCACCCCGCCGGGCGACGACCACCATCAGCACCGCCCCGGACCCGGTGCCGGCCGCGGACACCAGCCCGGCGACGCCGGGGCGCACCCCGCCGTCGACCAGGCTGACCACCAGGAACGAGGACAGCGGCTGGTTGCCGATGACGAAGCTGGTCGCGGCCAGCACCACCCAGGAGAACCCGCGCGGCAGCCGCATCGAGCGCTGCGGGACGGCGCCGGGGATCCGGCGCGTGCCGACCGGCAGGGTGAACGCCCCGGCGACGGCGGTGGCAGCCGTGAGGCCGGCCAGCGCCAGGCAGACGCCCTGCCAGCCGACGGCCGAGGCCACCGGCGGACCGGCTAGTGCCATGACGGTCGCCGCCGCCGGGATGCCCGCCGTCTTGAGCGCGACCGCCGCACCGGCCTGGTCGCGCCGCGACACCGACGTGACGGCCACGCTGGTCCCGGCGTTGGCGAACGCGTACCCGGCCCCGGCGATGCCGCTGGTCACCGCGAGCACCACCGCCGAGCCGGTGACCGCCGAGGCGAGCAGGCCGAGCACCACCAGGACCAGGTCGCCGACCACGCAGAGCCTGGCCCCGAGCCGGTCGACCACCCGGGCGACCAGCAGCGAGGTCACACCGGTCGCGCCGTAGAACAGACCCACCAGCAGACCGAGCTGAGCGCCGGTGAGTCCCAGATCGGCCTTGAGCGTGGGCCCGATGTAGCCCACGAGGTAGGTCGGCGCCGCGCCCAGGCCCATCGCCGCGAAGCTGACGGCCAGGACCCGCCCCCGGGCGGCAGCTCTGCCGCCGGTCCCGGTCGCGCCCGTCCCCGGTCCCTCCGGCTGCACGGGCACCGTCCCCTCACTCGATCCGGGTCGGCCCGGATCCTCGGCGCGGCTCCGCAGCACCTGCCGCCGCACGCTAGTCGTCAGAAGCCGCGTGACGGGTGCTTGTGCCGTGACCGGCGTACTCCGGGGTCGGCTGGAGATCGGGCTCGGCGCAGCCTGGAACGCGGAGGAGTACGAGGCACACGTCATCGACTTCCCGGCCGTGGCTGAGCGGATGGACCGGCTGGACGAGGCCTGCGCGGTGATCGACGGAATCCTCACCCAGGGGAGGACCACCTTCGACGGCGGGCACCACCACCAGCTCACCGACGCCCGGTCTGACCCCAAGGCCCTGCAGCGACCCCGACCCCCGTTCGTGCTGTGTGGGCAGGTGGAGCGCCGCATGCTGAGGATCGCGGCCCGGGACGGCCCGCCTCAGAAGCTCGTGGTGCTGCACGCGCACTGCGCTGAGCTCGGTGGTTTCCCGTCCGGCTTCTCCGATCTCGCCTCTGGACAGGTCCTCCCGGGCGTGCAGGTGAAGGTCCTGTACCTCGCGCTGTTGGCCGTCGCGCCCTGGTACGTCGTGGAGCACACCCCCTTCGGCCGCTACCTCCAGGCCACCGGCCACAACCCGGAGGCGGCCAGACTGGCCGAGGTCGGGACGAACCGGTACGTCTTCCTGAGCCTGGTCTCCTCGGCGACGATCGCCGGCGTGGCGGGGGTCGTGCAGACGGCCGACGTCGGAGCGAGGTTGCGCCACGTCCGGATCGGCGTTCCTGCTGCCTGCCTTCGCGGCGGCGTTCCTCGGGGCGACCCAGTTCACAGGCCGGTTCACCGTGTGGGGGACGCTGGTCGCTATCTGGGTCCTGGCCTCCGGCGTCCAGGGCGTCACGCTGGCGGTCGGCAGCTTCTTCTGGCTGAACGATGCGTTCTTCGGGTCTGCCTGATCATCACGGCGGGTCTGTCCTGCACGCTGGAGCGCGTGCGGTTGGGCCGCATGGCCCGCGGCCGCGCCCGGCGGGCCGGACTCGCCCGCTCCACAGCCGGGGGGACGCCGCCCGGAGAGGATCTCGGGAGTCACGAGACGGATACCGAACCACCCCCTGACTCAACCCGTCGTTAAGTCTCTCACGACGAATGACTAGATGTGCTTGCCGTCACACCCGTGATCCCGTAGGAACAGCACCCAGGCAGGGATACCCGTGCACGCGCTGGAGGTTGACTCATGGCAGTGGAACTCAGAGGTCTCGAGGGCAAGGTCGTGCTGATCACCGGCGCCGGCCGCGGGCAGGGGGCCAACCACGCCCGGGCCTTCGCCGAGGCCGGCTGCGACGTGGTGGCCCTGGACATCTGTGCCCCGATCGCGGGCCTCTACGACACCGCCGACGCCGACGACCTCGCGCTGACCGTCAAGCAGGTCGAGGCGCTGGACCGTCAGGCGCTGGGCGTGGTCGCCGACATCCGCGACGAGGCTCAGGTGGAGCAGGCGGTCGAGGAGGCCCTCGCGCAGTTCGGCCGGATCGACATCCTGGTCAACAACGCCGGGATGGCCGCCCTCGACGTGATCCACGAGATGCGCCCCGAGGTCTTGGACGCGGTCATCGACACCAACCTGAAGGGGCCGATGCACGTGGCCAAGCACGTCGTCCCGCAGATGATCGGCCGGCGGGCCGGGAAGATCGTCAACATCTCCTCTGCGGTGATCAGCAGTGGGCACGCCCTGCTGAGCCACTACGTCGCCAGCAAGCACGGGGTCGTGGGGTTGACCCGCTCGTGGGCGACCGAGCTCGCCGAGTTCGAGATCAACGTCAACGCGATCGCCCCGGCGACCATCAAGCCCTCGGACAAGCACGGGTCCGGCATGGTGCGCGGGCTGTCCGGCGCGATGGGCATGGACGCCGACGAGGCGTTCGAGGTCTTCTCCGCCCAGGGCAACCTGCCTGGGGACACCTGGCGCGCCGAGATGGCCGACATCACCGACTCGGTGCTGTTCCTCGCGTCCGACAACGCCCGGATGATCACCGGTCACGTGCTGCACGTCGACTGTGGGCAGGCGACCCGCTGATGGGGTCGATGGTCGGGGCGTCGGTCGTCCGCAAGGAGGACCCCGCGCTCCTCACGGGTCAGGGCAGGTTCGTCGACGACATCCAGCTGCCCGGGATGCTGCACATGGCCTACGTGCGCAGCGTGCAGGCGCACGCGTCGGTGCTGTCGATCGACGTCGAGGACGCCGTGGGGATGCCCGGCGTCCTGGGCGTCTGGACCGCGGCCGACCTGGAGGGCCTCTCGCCCGTCCGGTCGGCTCCGGGCATGGACCGGCCCTGCCTGGCCGGGGACACCGTGCGCTTCGTCGGCGAGCCGGTCGCCGTCGTCGTCGCCACGGACCGGTACAAGGCCGCGGACGCCGCCGGTGCGGTGGTCGTGGACTACGAGCCGCTGCCGGTCCTCACCACGATCGAGGAGGCCATGGCCGAGGGCGCCGCGCCGATCGTGCCCGGCCAGGCCAGCAACGTGGTCATGGCCGTGCCGCTGACCGAGAGCGACGCCGAGACCGAGCTCGCCGCAGCCCCGCACCGCACGTCGCTGCGGATCCGCAACCAGCGGCTGGCCCCGGTGCCGATCGAGCCGATCGGCTGCGTGGCCCACTGGGAGCCCAGCGGCCTGACGCTGTGGGCGACGGTGCAGGCACCGCACCCGGTGCGCAATGAGCTGTCGGTCATGTTCTCCCTGCCCAACCACCAAGTGCGGGTGATCGCCCCGGACGTGGGTGGCGGTTTCGGGGCCAAGGCCAGCTTCTACGCCGAGTACCTGCTCACCTCGGAGCTCTCCCGCCGGCTGCATCGGCCGGTGAAGTACATCGAGACCCGCAGTGAGAGCCTGGTGTCGATGACCCACGGGCGGGCCCAGGTGCAGGACATCGAGGTCGGCTACGACGACGACGGGAAGCTGCTCGCGCTGCGCGTGGCCATCGTCCAGGACTGCGGCGCGTGGCCGGACGCCACCGGCTCCGGGCTGCCGACGCTGACCCTCTTCATGTCCGGTGGCTGCTACAAGATCCCGGTCATCGCCGCCTCGTTCCGCAGCGTCGCGACCAACACCACCCCGGTCGCGGCCTACCGCGGCGCCGGCCGGCCCGAGGCCGCCTACCTCATCGAGCGGGTGGTCGACGTCGTCGCCGATGAGCTCGGCATCGACTCCCTCGACGTCCGGCGGCGCAACTTCATCCAGCGCGAGGAGATGCCCTACCCGACCCAGTTTCCCGGCATCGTCTACGACGAGGGGGACTACCCGGCGCTGCTGGAGGACCTGCTCGGGAAGATCGACTACCCGGCGCTGCGCGCCGAGGCCGAGAGCCGACGCACCGACCCCGACAAGCCGCTGATGGGGATCGGGTTCTCCACCTTCGTCGAGATGGGCGGTTTCGGGCCGACACCGATGTTCGAGCAGTTCGGCTACATCGGCGGCTGGGAGTCCTCCACCGTGCGGATGAACCCGGACGGATCGGTGGTCATCTCGGTCGGCACCAGCCCGCACGGCCAGGGCCACGAGACGGCGTTCGCCCAGATCGCCTCCGACGCACTCGGTGGCGTCCCGATGGACCGGATCACCGTGCTGCACGGCGACACGGGAACCGTGCAGGAGGGCATCGGCACCATGGGCAGCCGGGGCATCCCGGTGTGCGGTCCGGCGGTGCAGAAGTCCGCCGACGGCGTCCGACAGAAGCTGGTGAAGATCGCCGCGCACCTCCTGGAGGCCGACGAGGCCGACATCGAGTCCGACGGCGAGACCTTCTCGGTCAAGGGCACCCCGGGGAGTTCCATCCCGCTGTCGGAGGTGGCGATGACGGCCTACAAGCCGCAGCGGCTGCCCGAGGGGATGGACCTGGGTCTGCAGGTCATGGAGTACTACGAGCCGACCAACCTCAGCTACCCCAGCGGCGCGCACGCCTGCGTGGTCGAGATCGACAGGGCCACCGGAGCTGTCGACGTCAAGCGCTACGTGGCCGTCGACGACTGCGGCACGGTGATCAACCCGCTGAACGCCCGGGGCCAGGTCGAGGGCGGGCTCGCCCAGGGCATCGCGCAGGCCCTGCTGGAGGAGGTCGTCTACGCCGCTGACGGCCAGCCGGTGACGTCGTCCCTGATCGACTACCAGATCCCCAGCGCGCCGGACCTGCCGGCGATGGAGACCCACCACTTCGTGGTGAAGAGCAGCTTCAACCCGCTCGGTGCGAAGGGCCTGGGTGAGTCCGGCGCCACCGGGGCGCCGCAGGCGGTCACCAACGCGGTCATCGACGCGCTGTCCCACCTGGGTATCCGCGACCTGGACATGCCGCTCACCCCGTTCAAGGTCTGGACGGCGATGCGGACGCCGCGTGCCGCCGAGCCCGCCGGCAGCACGGAGCTGGCGCCCGGCCAGGTCCCGGACGGCCTCCCCACCTCCGACGACGACTCCACCGACACCCCCTGGAAGGTCACCCCGTGAAGCACGACGTCAGCCTGCGCGTGAACGGGACGACGACCGACGACACAGTCGAGTCGCGTCAACTGCTGGTGCACTACCTGCGCGACACCCTGGGCCTGACCGGGACCCACGTGGGCTGTGACTCCTCCAACTGCGGTGCCTGCACCGTGCTCCTGGACGGCGTCGCGGTGAAGTCGTGCACGGTGCTCACCGCGGCCGCCGACGGCGCCGAGGTGCTCACCATCGAGGGCCTGGGCAGCACCGAGGACCTCTCGCCGGTGCAGCAGGGCTTCCGGCAGTGCCACGGCCTGCAGTGCGGCTACTGCACACCGGGCATGGTGGTGTCGGCGACCGGCTTGCTGCTGGACCAGCCCAGCCCGGACGGCCAGCAGATCCGGGAGGGGCTGGAGGGCAACCTCTGCCGTTGCACGGGCTACCAGATGATCGTCGAGTCGGTGCAGTGGGCGATCGAGAACGGCGGCCCCGGGGCCGCCGCGCGGGCCCACGCCGACCGTGCGGTGCAGGCGGGCAAGCGGTGATCCCCGCCGGGTTCGACTACCTGCGGGCCACCTCCCTGGAGCACGCCGCCCAGTTGCTGGCCTCCCACGACGACGACACGAAGCTGATGGCCGGCGGCCACTCGCTGATCCCGCTGATGAAGTTCCGGCTGGCGGCTCCCACCGCGGTCATCGACATCAGCGGGCTGGCGGAACTGCGGACGCTCGAGCTGGAGGGGGACATGCTCCGGCTGGGGGCCGGGCTGCGCTACCGCGACCTGGAGTTCTCCGACCTGGTGCGGGATCAGCTGCCGCTGCTGGCCTACGCCTCCTCGACGGTCGGTGACCGGCAGGTGCGGGCCCGCGGCACGATCGGCGGTGCCGTCGTGCACGGCGACCCGGCTGCCGACCTGCCCGCCGTCCTGGTCGCACTGGACGCGACAGTCGTGCTGCGCGGGCCCGCCGGTGACCGGGAGGTGACCGCGGTGGACTTCTTCCTCGACTTCTGGCAGACCGCCGCCGAGCCCGACGAGATCCTGCTCGAGGTGCGGGTGCCGGCCCAGCCGGGCCGCGCGTGGAGCTACCAGAAGTTCCACCAGCGCAGCCAGGACTGGGCCGTGGTCGGGGTCGCCGCCCAGCAGCGGGCCGATGGCTCGCACACCCTCGGCCTGGTCAACATGGGCCCGGTACCGGTGCGCGCCCGGGCCGTCGAGCAGGCCCTGGCCGACGGTGCCGGCATCGCTGCCGCCGCCGAGCACGCCGCGGAGGGCACGAGCGCACCGACCGACCTGCGTGCGGACGGCGAGTACCGCGAGCACCTGGCCCGGGTGCTCACCGCCAAGGCCCTCTCGGAGGCCGGCGCGGGCTGAGGCCTGTGGCTACGGCGCCTCGCCGGCAGCCCAGCGGGCGGCGCGCTGCACGATCGTGACGTGCTCGGGTACCGCGTAGGAGTCGACGTGGTGCCCCAGCGCGTCGTAGACCACCCGCCCGCGGCCGACCTCGCGGGCCCAGAGCAACGGGTGGTCGGTACCGCTGTGCGGTGAACTGAGCAGCGGGACCACGTCGTCGGCGCGGTCGAGGAAGCCGTAGACCTCGTCGACGATCGCGAAGTCGGGCATATCGTGCACGACCGGGTGCCGGTCGTGCACGGTCACCGGCACCGCCCCGGCCAGCGGTGGGTGGCTGGAGACGTCCCAGCGCCACACCCCGCCCAGCAGCTCCCGCCAGCCGGGCCAGTCGTCGAAGCAGATGCTGGCCCCGTGCATCGCCAGGAGCCCACCGCCGACCCGCACGTGCGTGTCCAGCCCGGCCCGGGCTGCGGGGGAGAGCGACAGACCCCAGCTGTCCCGCTGGGCGGCGTACCGCGGGATCTGCATCGTCCAGCGCAGCATGTCCAGCACGACCACCGGGCCGCTGCCGTCCACGGGCAGCGCGGCCAGTGTCGCGTCCACGTCCAGGGTCACCGTGGGGTCGAATCCCGCGCCGCCGAGCACTTGCGCCAGCCGCGCCGACGTGGCCGGGAAGTCGTGGGCCACGCCACCGGACAGCACCACGGCGGGCGAGGGAGTGGTCACGGGGGACCTCCTTGACGTGAGAAGACTAACGACTAGATGATGCGTGCTGGCTCACATTCCCGGGAGGCCCCTCCGATGAGCGCACCGACCCTCGCCACCGGCTCGTCCGCCAGCCCCGCCCCCTCCGTCACCACGATCACTTCCTTCGCCGACGCGAAGGACGCGTACCGGAGCAAGGACCTGCGCCAGGCCCTGTACGACGAGGGCGAGGTCGTGATGGCCGACGTGCTGGTCAACCTGCACGGCGACGAGCACCGCCAGCGGCGGCGGGTGGAGAACCGCAGCTTCCGCCGGGAGGCCTTCGAGGTCTACGAGCGCGAGCTGTTCCCGAAGGTCACCACCCGCACCCTGGCGCCGTACCTGGCCGCCGGCCGGGTCGACCTGGTGCACCTCGGGCACGAGCTGATGCTGAACCTGGCCGCGGTCACCGCCGGTGTCGACCGCCCGGCCGGCACCGCGGAGGAGACCGAGCGGCTCTACGGCTACATGATGCTCTTCATCGAGGGAGCCACCCTGGCCCACTCGACCCGGGACAAGGGCGAGCGGCGCGAGGTCATCGCGCAGGCGCTGGAGGACTGGGACGCCGAGTTCCTGAGCGCCTCGATCACCCGCCGGCGCCAGGCACTCGTAGAGCTCGAGGCGGGACGCATCACCGAGGCCGAGCTGCCGCGCGACGTGCTCACCACGCTGCTGCGCTCGCCCGAGCCGCTGGAGCACCACGTGCTGCGCCGGGAGATCGCCTTCTACCTGCTGGCCGGGGCGCACACCAGCGCGACCGCCTTCGTCCGGTCGATCGACCACCTGCTGGGCTGGGTCGCCGACCACCCCGCCGACGCCGGGCGAGCGGCCACCGATCGGCTCTTCGTGCAGCGGTGCATCCACGAGACGATCCGGCTCAACCCGTCCAGCCCGACCGGGCAGCGCTGGGCGCTCGCGGACGTGACGCTGAAGTCCGGCGTGCACGTGCCCCAGGGCGGCAAGCTGGTCATCGACCTGGCCGCGGTCAACCGTGACCCCCTGGTGTTCGGTGCGGATGCGGCCGCCTTCGACCCCACCCGCCCGCTGCCGCCGGGCGTGGGCCCCTTCGGGCTCAGCTTCGCCGCCGGGATGCACGTCTGCATCGGTCAGGACCTCGCCGCCGGTGTCGTGCCGGCCGGCGACGAGGTGGGTGCCGACCACCTGTACGGCCTGGTGACCGGGGCCGTCCAGCAGGTGTTCGCGGCCGGCGTGCGTCACGACCCCGAACACGGGCCGCAGCGCGACACAGCCACCGCCCGGCCCTACTGGGCCAGCTACCCGGTCCTGCTGGGATGAGCTTCTCGGTGGCTGTGGACCGGGACCTGTGCATGAGCAGTGGCCGGTGCGTCGCCGAGGCGCCGGGTGCCTTCGTGTTCGACGACGACGAGTTGGCGGTGGCGGTGGTGGCGCAGCCCGGGATCCCGGACGACGAGCTGTTGGCGATCGCACGCGGCTGTCCCTCCGGCGCGATCAGCGTGCAGGATGCCGGCGGCGCCAGGATCGTGTGACCGCAGGTGGCATCCCCCAGTCCCGAGAACGACAGAGAGGAGCCGGCCCGTGTTCCGGCATGTCGTGGTGTTCCGCTGGTCGGCCGAGTCGACCGAGTCCCAGCGGGGTGCCGCCCTGGCCGCCCTGCGCGAGTGGGCGGTGGTCGCCGCGGAGTTCGGTCACGTCACCGTGGGTGCCGACGCCGGCGTCTCGGAGGGGAACTTCGACGCCGTGGTGATCGGGGAGTTCGCCGACCAGGACGCCTGGGCTGCCTACGCAGCCGACGAGCGGCACCGGCAGATGATCGCCACGCACCTCACCCCGAACCTGGGCACCCGGGTCGCCGTCCAGTTCCGGTCCTGAGTGGAGGGCTGAGCCCCCATGGCGGGGCGGGCGGGTGAGTGGATCAGAGCCGCAGCAGCCGGGTCGCGTTCGCCGAGAGGGTCGGCATCAGCTCCGCCACCTCGGTGACCGCGGACTCGCCGCCGTCGTCCCAACCGGCGAAGTTGGTGCCGAGGACCAGACGATCGGTGCCCACCACATCGGTGAGCAGCCGCAGCGACCGCTCGTCGTGCACGTGGGTGTCCAACCACAGCCGGCGCAGGTAGTGCTCGACCCCGTTCTCGACCAGCCACTCCGGCACCCACGGCCGGGGGGCGGCGACGGCGCGGGCGAACCGGCCGGCCACGTAGGCCAGCGCGCCGCCGCCGTGACTCAGGCAGACGTCCAGCCGCGGGTGCCGCTCGAGCACCCCGCCGAAGACGAGCGCGGCCACGGCCAGGGTCTCGTCGACGGCGAAGCCGAACAGCAGGTCCAGGTCGAAGCGCCGCATCCGGACGTCGTCGTGCGGGCCGGTCGCCCCGACCGGCGTCGGGTGCAGGAAGACCGGCACGTCGAGGTCGACGGCGGCGGCGTACAGGTCGTCCATCGCCGGGTCGTCCAGCGGCCGGGCCGGGTCGGTGCCGAGGTAGGGAGCGCTCAGCCCCAGCTCACGGACGGCGAACTCCAGCTCGATCATCGAGGCGCCGATGTCCTGCACCGGCAGCTGGGCCGCCCCGAGCAGTCGGCCGGGGTGGGCGCGCACCACGTCGGCCAGGGCCTCGTTGTGGCGCCGGGCGTAGCGGGCGGCATCGGCGGCGTCCAGCCGGCTGAAGTACGTGATCGGGTTGGGGGAGAGCAGCTGGAGGTCGATGCCCGCGGCGTCCATCCGGGCCAGCCGCACGTCGACGTCCATGAAGGGACTGCCGGCGTAGCGCACCCCCCGGAGCACGTAGTCGCCGACCCGGTAGAACGGGGAGCCGTCGGGCGCGGTGCCGAGCTCCGGTCCGGCCGCCCCGGCGGCGCCCAGGCTCATCTCCAGCACGGCGTGGGCGTGCACATCGACGACCTGCACGGACGACGGCACGGCAGCCTCCCTCGCATGTGACGGGCTCGACGTGAGCCGGGCCACACACTAGCGTCGTGAGCGTTCTAACGCCGAAACGGAAGGGGCTCACGTGTCGATGACCGCTGCGCCGACCGTCGAGCTGGCCTCGTACGCCGAGCTGTGGGACGCCTACCGCCAGCGCGACCTGCGGCAGAGCCTCTACGACGCAGGTGGCGTGGTCATGGCCGGCACCCTGCTGGACCTGCACGGTGACGACCACCGGCGCCGTCGCCGGATGGAGAACCGGCTCTTCCGGCGGGGCACCTTCCGGTTCTGGGAGCGGGAGCTGGTACCCGGCGTGATCGCGGAGGCCTTCGCGCCGGCGCTCGCGGCCGGCCGGGCCGACCTGGTGCAGCTGGGCTACCGCACCACGATGACGTTGACCGCGCTGGTGGCCGGCGCGGACCGCCCGACGGGCTCGATGGCCGAGACCGACGCCCTGCAGGCCTTCGCTGTCTTGTTCAGCAGTGGCGCGACCCTGGTGCACTCCATGCAGGACCCGGAGCGGGTCCGCGCCGACGTGGCGGCGGGCCTGGTCCGTTTCGACGAGCAGTTCGTCACGCCGTCGAGGCAACGGCGCACCGCGTTGCTCGCCGACCCGGACGCGGCGCGTCCACGGGACGTGCTGATGGCGCTGGTCGAGCACGCCCAGGAGCTCGGCATCGACCACGAGCAGGTGGTGCGCGAGGTCGCCTTCTACCTGCAGGCCGGGTCGCACAGCACCTCCGATGCGTTCACCCATGCAGCCGACGAGGTGCTGCGCTGGGCCGCCGACCACCCCGACCAGGCCCACCGGCTGGACGACGACCTCTTCGTCCAGCGGTGCGTGCACGAGGTGTTCCGCCTGCACCCGGCCAGCCCGGTCGCTGCCCGCCGCGCCGTCGCCGACCTCAGGCTCCGGGACGGCCGCACCATCGCGGCCGGGACGCTGGTGCTGATGGACATCCGGGCCGCCAACCGCGACCCGGAGGTCTTCGGGCCCGACGCCGACCGCTTCGACCCCGACCGGGTGGCGCCCGACGGGGTCGCCCCGTGGGGCCACACCTTCGGCGGCGGCATGCACGCCTGCATCGGCATGGAGCTGGACGGGGGCACCCTGCCCGGGACCGGCCGGCCGGCAGCCCAGGCGCCCGGGGCGTCCGGTACCCCGGCGGAGCCGGACCACGTGCTGGGCACGGTGCCGCTGATGATCCGGGAGCTGCTGGCGCACGGCGTCCGGCTGGACCCCGACGACCCGCCCACCCGTGACCTGCACACCGCACGCGACCACTTCGGCACCTTCCCGGTGCTCATCGGGTCGCCGGCGTGACCGTTGTCAGCGCGACCACCGAGGAGCACCCGATGAGCTGGGCCGTCGTCACCGGAGCAGGCAGTGGGATCGGCGCCGTGATCGCCCGGCACGCCGCGCAGGAGGGCTACCGGGTGGCCTGCTGGGACATCGACGGAGATGCCGCGGCCGCCGTGGCGGCCGACATCGGGGCCGGGTCGGTGGGTGCGCGGGTCGACGTCACCGACGAGGCCGGGGTGCTCGCGGCGCTGGATGCGCTGGACGGGCCGCCGGCCCTGGTAGTCAACAACGCCGGGATCGTGCGGTTCGGGCCACTGGCCACCCTGTCCCTGGCGGACTGGTCCGCCGTCGTCCAGGTGAACCTGACCGGTGCCTTCCTGGTCGCCCGCTCGGCGGCGGCGCGGATGACCGACGGCGGTTCGATCGTGAACATCGCCTCGGTCAACGGCATCGCCGCGGCTCCCAACGCCGGGGCGTACACCGCCACCAAGGCCGCCCTGATCATGCTCACCGAGCAGATGGCGCTGGAGTGGGCCGACCGGGGCATCCGGGTCAACGCGGTCGCCCCGGGCCTGATTTTCGCCGGGATGAGCGACCCGATCTACGCCGACGACGAGGTGCGCGAGCTGCGTCAGGGCAAGGTGCCGCTGGGCTCTCTCGGCAGCGCCGACGACGTCGCCGCGGCCGTGCTCTTCCTGGGCTCCGCGAAGGCCGGCTACGTCACCGCGCAGACGCTCACCGTCGACGGCGGGCTGAGCAAATCGGCCATGGCTGGCCTGGCGCGCCCGGCGAGCGTGTACCGCGGGGCAGGATCGGGCTCGTGAGCTACGAGGACGTCATCGAACGCCTGCAACACCTGGGCATGAGCGGCTACGAGGCCAAGACCTACCTGGCGCTGATCGGCGCCGGTGCCCCGCTCAACGGCTACGAGGTGGCCAAGCGGTCCGGCGTCCCGCGCAGCACGGTGTACGAGACGCTGGCCAAGCTGGTCGCCCGCGGCGCGGCCTTCGAGGTGCGCGGCAGCAGCGACGCCGTGGAGTACCTGCCGCTGCCGGCGCGCTCGCTGCTCGAGCGGCTGGGCCGTGACTACACCGCCTCCCTCGACGCCCTGGGCCGGATGCTGCCGGCGATCGCCGCGCCGCCGACAGCGCACCTGATCCACGACCTGCGCGGGCGTGAGTCACTGCTGGAACGTGCCCGGGACGTCGTCGCCGGGGCACGGCGGGAGCTGTTCCTGTCGGTGTGGCCGGAGGAGATGGACGTGCTGGGCGAGGAGGTGGCCCGGGCCTCGCAGCGCGACGTGGACATCTCGGTGGTCGCCTTCGGCGAGGTGGCGCCGGTCGGGCACACCTACCAGCACCAGCTGTCGGCGCCCGACGTCGTCCTGGAGAACCTGGGGTGCCGGCTGTTCACCCTGGTAGGCGACCGGTCGGAGGCGGTGATCGGCGGGTTCACCGAGAGCGGGGCCTGGGGGGTCTACACCGACAACCCGGCTGTCGTCCTGCTGTCGGTCGAGTACGTCCGGCACGACATCGCCATCCAGCTGTTCGGCCGGCGCTTCGACGCCGAGGAGATCCGCCGCTTCTGGCGCGAGGACCCGGACATGCAGCGGCTGCGCGCCGACCAGGGTCTGCCGGCCGCCACCCTGCGGGCCGCCGACGAGCTCAGCCGCACCCGCGTGCCGGCCCGCGGCCGCGGCCGCCGCGCCACCGGCTGATGCGGGAGATCGCGGGCTCGTCGGTCCTGGTCACCGGCGGCGGGTCCGGGATCGGGGCGGGGGTGGCCCGGTTGTTCGTCGAGCTGGGCGCCCGGGTCACCATCTCCGGACGGCGGGTGGAGAAGCTGGCCGACGTCGCCGGTGAGCTGGGTGCAGCCTGCCGGCCGGTCGCTGCCGACGTCACCGTGCCGGCCGACCGGGATCGACTGCTGGCCGCCGCGCTCGAGCACGGCGGCGGACTCGACACGCTGGTCCAGGCCGCGGGCAACATGTACCGCGGTGCCCTGGAGACCCTCGACGAGCAGGCGATGCTCGACCTCTACCACTCCAACGTCGTGGGCCCGGTACAGCTGGCCGGCCTGGCCCTGGCGGCACTGACCGAGCGACGGGGCTCCATCGTGTTCTTCGGTTCGGTGCACACCCAGCGCGCGTTCCCCGGGGCCTCGCCCTACGCCGCGACCAAGGGCGCGCTGGAGACCCTCACCGGGGTGCTCGCCGCCGAGCTCGGGCCCAAGCAGGTGCGGGTCAACTGCGTGCGGCCCGGTGGGGTGCACACCGAGATCAACGAGCGGGCCGGGTTGGGCACCGCCGCCGAGGGCCTGGCCCGGCTCCAGGGCCTGGGCCCGGCACACGCGCTGGGCCGGATCGGCACGGTCACCGAGGTCGCCGAGGCGGTCGCCTACCTGGCCGGGGCCGAGTGGGTGACCGGTTCGGTGCTCACCGTCGACGGTGGGTTGGGGCTCGGAGTGACCCAGGCCTGAGCGGCTCCGGGGACTGGCTCCTGAGCGGCGTGGGTGCCCTACCGACTACCAGCCGGCCCGAGTAGTCTCGGGTGATGCCGGTCACCAGTCGGCGGGTGTGGAGGAGCGACATGAGCGACACGATCCTGATCACCGGGGGCACCGTCATCGACGGCTCGGGCGCGCCGGCCAGGCCCGGGGAGTCCGTGCTGGTGCGCGACGGGAAGATCGCCGCGCTGGGGTCGCGGGCCGACGCGATGGCGACCGAGGAGCCCGGCGCCACTCGGATCGACGCGACCGGCAAGACGGTCATGCCGGGACTCATCGACGCGCACACCCACCTGTCCTTCGGTGAGCCCACCGGCAACGACGAGCTGTTCTTCCACCGCACCCAGGCCTACAGCTCGATGCTGTCGGCGTACAACGCGGCCAAGGTGCTGCGCAGCGGGGTCACCGGTGTGCTGGACGCCGACTGCTTGTGGAACATCGGGGTGGACCTGCGCGACGCGATCGAGGCCGGCATCGTCGAGGGGCCGCGGATGAAGGCCGGCGGCAATGCGTTGATGACCATGCTGGGCGGGACGGCCGGCCGATTGATCGCCGACGAGGGGACCACCGGGTACGCCACGGTCGTGCACAACACCGACGGCATCGCCCGCGAGGTGCGCCGGCAGGTCAAGCACGGGGTGGACTGGATCAAGATCATGGTCACCGGCCTGATCCCGAGCGTGAAGGGCCCGGAGGTCAAGGTCTGGAACTCCCGGGAGATCCAAGCCGTCGTCGACGCCGCGCACGAGCTGAACACCCCGGTGGTCGGGCACTGCCGCAACTCGGTGTCCACGTTGGAGTGCGCGCAGGCCGGGATGGACCTGATCTACCACTCCTCCTACATGGACGACGCCGCGCTAGAGGCCGTCGTCGAGAGCGGCGCCACGCTGTGTCCGACGTTCACGCTGCTGGGCAACCTCGTGGACTACGGCGAGAAGGTCGGCACCGCCCCGGCCCTGCTGGACGTCTTCAAGGCCGAGCTCGAGGTGACCGGCGTGATGATCGACAAGGCGCACCGGGCCGGCGTCCGGGTGATCACCGGCTCCGAGACCGGGTTCGCGATCACCCCGTGTGGCGAGTGGCACGCCCGCGAACTGGACATGCTGGTGCGCTACGCCGGGTTCACGCCGATGGAGGCGATCACCTCCGCCACCCGGGACGCCGCCTGGGCGATGAAGATGTCCGGGGAGGTGGGGGAGCTGCGCGAGGGGCTGATCGCCGATGTCATCGTCGTCGACGGCGACCCGCTGGCCGATCTCACGGTGCTCACCCGGGACGGCGCGATCAGCGAGGTGGTCAAGGGCGGCCGGCGGATCGACCTCACCCGGCCGCTGCCCGAGCGGACCTCCCGCCCCGGCGACCAGGTGAGCTTCCTCGCCGCCTGCCCGCTGACCCGGGCCTTCGCACTGGAGGACACCGCCCTCGGCCGAGCCGCCGAGGACGGCGGCGTGCTCAGCGACCAGCAGTTGGCCGAGCTCTCCCGGGCCTGAGCCCGGTCCCCGGTCGGCGCAGCGCCGCCCGCCCGGTGGCGTGCGCGTGGCGGGCCCGCTCGGTCACCGTCGCACGGGCCCAACTGTCGGACTGGACCTCGATGCTGCACGGCAGGTCCGCCGGCAGTGCGGCGACCAGGTCGGCCAGCGGCAGCTCGCCCTCGCCGGGGAACGACCGGGCGTGCCGGGCCTCGGCAGCGAGCGCGTCCACCCCTCCGGGCGGTGCGGCCAGCGGTGCGTCGCACAGTTGGAGGTACCCGACCCGGTGGGCCAGCGGCCGCAGGTCCGCCGGGCTCTCGCCGCCCCGGTGCAGGTGCAGGGCGTCGACCAGCAGCGCCACCCCGGGCGGGGCCAGCGCCGCTGCCGCGGCGAGGGTGGGGACGGTAGTGAAGCGCATCGCCTCCACTGCCACGGTCACCCCGGACGGGGCGCACCAGTCGGCCAGCTGGGCCAGCTCGTCACTCGTGCGGCCGGGGTCCGGGTGCTGGCTGACGGCGAGGAGGAACCGCGCACCGAGCGCGGCCGCCACCTCCACCAGGGGGCGGTGTGCGGTGACCGGTGCCGCCGGGTCGAGCCGGACGACCTCCAGGTCCAGCAGGGCGATCCCGGTGTCGTCGAGCAGCCGCCGCACGGTCATGGGGTCGACGGCACCGGGGGTCCAGCGCAGACCCACGGCCTGGAACCCCGCGGCCGCGGCTTCTGCTACGGCCTGCTCAGGGGAGGCGTCGAGCACGGTGCCGGCCGCCAGGGAGAGCACCCGCCCGTCGGGGACCACGTCGTCCATTCCTGGACGCTAGCCGCACCCGTTCAGTACCCGGCGCGGTGAGTTCGTCGTCGGGTGCTGCTCGGGAGCAGCAGCGCAGGGAACGGGGCTCGGGAGGCCGGGGGTCAGGATGCCGGGGTGAAGCGCAGCGGCAGGCTCACCGGCGCCCGGGTGTAGACCCCCTCGGCCTGCACCAGACCGGCGAGGTGCATGTCGACCATCGCGTCCAGCAGCGCGTCGGCCCCGGTCTGGACCTCTTCCTTGGCCAGCATCGCGCCCACGCAGAAGTGGCGGCCGAAGGCGAAACCGGTGTGGTTGGCCGAGGCGGCGAAGGCCTTGCGGATGTCGAGGTCGGGTCGGTGCATGTCGAAGCGGTCCGGGTCGTCGTACTTCTCCGGATCCCGGTTCGCCGCGGCGATGAGGCAGGTGACGGTGGCCCCGGCGGGGATGACGCCGCCGGACACCGTGACGTCCTCGGAGGGCTGCCGCATGATCATCTGCACCGGCGGGGAATGCCGGAGCGTCTCGGCGAAGGCAGCCGGCACCAGGTTGCGGTCGGCCTGGACCGCCGCCAGCTGGTCGGGGTTCTCCGCCAGGCGCCACATCATGTTCGTCATCGCCTTGTCGGTGGTCTCCCCACCGGCGACCAGCAGCAGGCTGACGAAGGCCTTGATCTCCAGGTCGCTCATCGTGGCCCCGTCGATCTCGGCGGTGCACAGCGTGGAGAGCAGGTCGTCCCGCGGGTGCGCCCGGCGGTCGGTGATGACCGGCATCAGGTAGTCCTGCAGCTCCTCCTTGGTGGCCAGGCCGCGTTCGGTCACCCCCGGGTCCTGGGTCAGGTTGCCCAGGAACGCCATGATCGAGCTGTACCAGCGGTGGAAGAGCTCGTGGTCGGCCGTCGGGAGGCCCAACATGTCCACGATGACATTGATCGGGTAGCGGGTCGTGAAGGCATCCACCAGCTCGACCTGCCCGTCGTGCCGGAACGCGTCGACGAGCTGGACGGCGTTCTTCTGCATCACCGGAACGAACTTCTCGGTCAGCTCCGAGCCGCGAAAGGCCGGGGTGACCAGGGCGCGGTGCATCGAGTGCTCCCGGCCGTCCATCTGCAGGATGGTCCGACCGTGCACCGGCTCGAGCTGCCAGCCGTAGTTGTCGCTGGTGAAGACCGGGTCCTTGAACGCGCGCTCCACATCGACATAGCGGCTCAGGACGTAGGACTGCATGCCTTCGTGGAAGTAGAGCGGGTGCTCCTCCCGCAGTGCGCGCCAGGTCTCCGTGGGGTCGGCGGCACACTCCGCCGAGAGGACATCCGGGTCGGCCATGGGTCGGTCTCCTCACGCTACGGCGATGTAACGGGGCTCACCATGATCCTGGTTGCCCCATGGTGTCAACAACGAACGGCACACGGTTGCTGATAATTGTGATCCTGGTTTACTGACCGCGTCCGAGACCTCGGCCACAGGGAGACCACCGTGCACAGCCCCGAACAGACCGCCGTCCCGGCAGCCCTGCCCGAGCGCGATGCCGAGGGGTCGACGACCGCGACCCGGGTGGTCATCCGATTCGCCGGTGACTCCGGGGACGGCATGCAGCTGGCCGGTGACCGGTTCACCGCGGCCGCCGCGGCATTCGGGAACGACCTGGCCACCCTGCCGGACTTCCCGGCCGAGATCCGGGCCCCGCACGGGACGCTGGCCGGGGTGTCGAGCTTCCAACTGCACTTCGCCGACCACGACATCCTGACCCCGGGCGACCGCCCCGACGTGCTGGTGGCGATGAACCCGGCCGCGCTGAAGGCGAACCTGGACGCGCTGCCCGCCGGCGGCACGCTGGTGGTGGACACCGACGAGTTCACCACCCGGAACCTGGCGAAGGTGGGCTACGAGGCCGACCCGCTGGCCGACCCCGGGCTGGACCGGTTCACCGTGCACCGGGTGCCGATGACCACGCTGACCACCGGTGCACTGGAACCGCTGGGGATCGGCCGCAAGGACGCCTCCCGGAGCAAGAACCTCTTCGCGCTGGGGCTGCTGTCCTGGATGTACGGCCGCCCCACAGCGGGCACCGAGGCCTGGTTGCGGGAGAAGTTCGCCGGCCGCCCGCAGATCGCGGAGGCCAACGTGACGGCGTTCCGCACCGGGCACGCCTTCGGGGAGACCACCGAGTCCTTCGGTGTCCCGGTGACGGTCGCACCCGCCGTGCTGCCCGACGGGACCTACCGGCAGATCACCGGCAACACCGGGCTGGCCTACGGCTTGGTGGCTGCGGCCCGGCGGGCCGGGCTGCCGCTGTTCCTGGGCTCCTACCCGATCACCCCGGCCTCGGACGTGCTGCACGAGCTGTCCCGGCTCGCGCGCTTCGGCGTGACGACGGTGCAGGCCGAGGACGAGATCGCCGGGGTCGGGGCGGCGCTGGGGGCCGCCTACGGCGGTGCGCTGGCGGTGACGACGACGTCCGGCCCGGGCCTCGCGCTCAAGAGCGAGACCATCGGGCTCGCCGTGATGACCGAGCTGCCGCTGCTCGTGGTCGATGTCCAGCGCGGCGGGCCCTCGACGGGGTTGCCGACCAAGACCGAGCAGGCCGACCTGTTGCAGGCGTTGTTCGGCCGCAACGGGGAGTCCCCGGTGCCGGTGGTGGCGCCCCGGTCGCCGGCCGACGCGTTCGACACCGCCATCGAGGCGGCCCGGATGGCCCTCGCGTACCGCACCCCGGTGCTGCTGCTCTCCGACGGGGCGATCGCCAACGGCTCGGAGCCCTGGGCGGTGCCCGCGGAGGACTCGCTCCCGGACCTGCGCACCCCGTTCGCGACCGAACCCAACGCACCGGACGATGTGTTTCTGCCGTACCTGCGCGACCCCGAGACCCTCGCCCGGCCCTGGGCCGTGCCCGGCACCGCCGGGCTGGAGCACCGGATCGGCGGGCTGGAGAAGGCCGACAAGACTGGGAACATCTCTTACGAGCCGGCCAACCACGAGTTCATGGTCCGGGTCCGCCAGGCCAAGGTCGACGGCATCGTCGTCCCCGACCTGGAGGTGGACGACCCCACCGGGGACGCCGAGGTGCTGGTTCTCGGGTGGGGCTCGACATACGGCCCGGTCTTTGCCGCGGTCCGCCGGCTGCGGCTGACCGGGCACGCAGTGGCCCGGGCCCACCTGCGGCACCTGAACCCGCTGCCGGCCAACACCGAGGCCGTGCTGCGCGCGCACCGCCGGGTGGTCGTGCCGGAGATGAACCTGGGCCAGCTGGCCTTCCTGCTGCAGGGCCGGTTCGCGGTGCCGGTCACCTCGATCACCACGGTGTCCGGGCTGCCCTTCGGCGCCGCTCAGCTCGCCGACCTGCTCACCCCGTACGTGACCGACCTGCACACGACTGCCTCGGAGGTGTCCGCGTGACCGCTGTCGACCTGGGACTGCCCACGATCGGCGGGATCGCAGGCGTGCCCGCCGCCGACGGACCGCAGAAGGCCAAGGACTTCACCAGCGACCAGGAGGTGCGTTGGTGCCCGGGGTGCGGGGACTACGCGGTACTGGCGGCCGTCCGCTCGTTCCTGCCGACGCTGCAGCTCGCCCGGGAGAACACCGTCTTCATCTCCGGGATCGGGTGCTCCTCCCGCTTCCCGTACTACCTGGACACGTTCGGGATGCACTCGATCCACGGTCGGGCCCCGGCGATCGCCACCGGCCTGGCGGTGTCCCGCCCGGATCTGGCGGTCTTCGTCGTCACCGGGGACGGCGACGCGCTGTCGATCGGCGGCAACCACCTGGTGCACGCCCTGCGCCGCAACGTGAACATGACGATCCTGTTGTTCAACAACCGGATCTACGGGCTCACCAAGGGCCAGTACTCACCCACCTCGGAAACCGGGAAGGTCACCAAGAGCACCCCGGCCGGCTCGGTGGACCACCCGTTCAACCCGGTGTCGCTGGCCTTGGGGGCCGACGCGACGTTCGTCGGCCGGGCCATGGACTCCGACCGGAAGGGCCTGACCGCCGTGCTGGAGGCCGCCGCCCGGCACCGGGGGGCCGCTCTGGTGGAGATCTACCAGGACTGCCCGATCTTCAACGACGGCGCCTTCGACGTGCTGCGGCGACCCGACGAGTCCGAGGCCCGGGTGATCACCGTCCGGCACGGTGAGCCGATCACCTTCGGCACCGACGGGCGGTGGGCCGTCGTCCGGCGGGGGTTCGGGCTCGGCGTCGTCCGCACCGCCGACATCGACGCCGCGGACGTCGTCGTGCACGACGCGACCGACCACGAACTGGCGTTCGCGCTGTCCCGGCTGAGCGAGCAGGACCTGACCCACGCCGTGTTCGGCGTGATCCGCCAGGCCGAGCGACCCACCTACGACGACCTCACCCGGGCCCAGGTGACCGCCGCGGTGGAGGGCGGCGGAGACGACCTGGACGGCCTGCTGCTAGGCCCCGACACCTGGACGGTCCGCGACGGCGTCGTGCTCGACACCCCCGACGCACCGCACGAGAGGACCACCTGATGAGCGACCCGATCTCCGTGCTCGGCGGCACCGGCGCGCTGGGCCGTGGTCTGGCGGCCCGGCTGGCCCGGGCCGGGCACCCCGTCGTCCTGGGCTCCCGGGACCCCGGGCGGGCCCGGACCGCCGCGGCCGAGGTCGCCGAGCTGGTCGGTGGCTCGGCGTCCGTGGACGGCGCGTCGAACGAGGAGGCGTCTGCCGCGGCCGAGGTGGTGCTGCTTGCCACGCCGTGGGACGAGAGCGGCGACTCCGTGACAGCCCTCGCCGACGTGCTGTCCTGTCGGCTGGTCGTCTCCTGCATCAACCCGCTGGGCTTCGACGCCCAGGGCCCCTACGGCCTGCCGGTCGCCGCGGGCAGCGCCGCCGAGCAGGTGGCCGGACTGCTGCCGGCCAGCACGGTGGCAGCGGCCTTCCACCACCTGTCGGCGCCGAGCCTCGTCCGGCTGGACCGGGACCTGTCCGGGGAGGACGTGCTCGTCTGCGCGGACGACGCGGCAGCCCGGGCCCGGATCGCCGAACTGGTCCGTTCGGTGACCGGCCGGCGCGGTGTGGAGGTGGGCGCACTGCGGCAGGCGCGACAGCTCGAGCCGTTCACTGCGGTGCTCATCGCGGTCAACAAGAGGTACAAGACACGGGCCGGCGTGTTGCTGACCCACGTCGACGTGGACAAGGTGGCCCCATGAAGTCACTGCAGTTGGACCAGGCGCCGGTGTCGGAGGCTGCCGAGCAGGTGCGCCTGGAGGTCCGTGAGTTCCTGGCCGCCGAGCTCGCCGCCGGCAGCTTCAGCACCCACGTGGACACCTGGCTGGCCGGTGTCGACCCGGCGTTCAGCGCCAAGCTGGGGGCGAAAGGCTGGCTGGGGATGACCTGGCCGAAGGAGTACGGCGGCCACGAGCGCACCGCGATGGAGCGGTACGCCGTCACCGAGGAACTGCTCGCCGCCGGTGCGCCGGTGGCCGCGCACTGGATCGCTGACCGGCAGTCCGGGCCGAACCTGCTGCGCTACGGCACCGAGGCCCAGCGCACGGAGATCCTGCCGAAGATCGCCGCGGGTGAGTGCTTTTTCGTGATCGGGATGAGCGAGCCCGACAGTGGCTCGGACTTGGCCAGCATCCGGACCAAGGCCGTGCGCAACGGCGACGGCGACTGGGTGGTCAACGGCGCCAAGGTGTGGACGTCGAACGCCCACCACAGCCACTACGCGATCACCCTGGTGCGCACCGCCCCCGCGGACTCGGCGAACCGGCACGCCGGGATGAGCCAGCTGCTGATCGACCTGGCCACCCCGGGCATCACGATCAACCCGATCCGGATCCTGGACGGCGGGCACCACTTCAACGAGGTGGTCTTCGACGACGTGGTGATCCCCGGGGACATGCTGCTGGGCGAGGAGGGCGCGGGCTGGCACCAGGTGACCGCCGAGCTCGCGTTCGAGCGCAGCGGCCCGGAGCGGTTCCTGTCCACCTTCCCGCTGATCGCCGAGTTCGCCCGCCGGGCCGCGGCGACCCAGGACCCCGCCCAGCTCGCGACCCTGGGCCGGCTGTCTGCCCGGCTGCTGGCGCTGCGCCAGCTCTCGCTGCGGATCGCCGCTGCGCTGGACCGCGGCGAGCTGCCCGACATCCCGGCTGCGCTGGTCAAGGACGTGGGGACGACGTTCGAGGCCGACGTCGCCGAGGAGGTCCGGAAGGTGGTGGACGTCCCCGCCTCGCTGGACTCACCGGACCCGCTGGGCAGGGCGTTGGCCGAGGCCCAGCTGCACGCGCCGGGCTACACGCTGCGTGGCGGTACCAACGAGATCCTCCGCGGGATCGTGGCGCGCGGGCTGGGTCTCCGATGAGCGACCGGGACCTCGTCGTCTCGACAGTCCGGGAGATCCTCGCCGGGCACGAGCCCACCCAGCTGACCCCCGAGCGACGCTGGGACGCCGGCCTCTGGGCCGACCTGGCCGAGGCCGGGCTGACCGGCGTCGGACTGCCCGAGGAGGCCGGTGGCTCCGGCGGCGAACTGGCCGACGCGGTCGCCGTCGTCGTCACGCTGGCCGCCGGTGCGGGTGCCGTCCCGCTGGCCGAGCAGCTGCTCGTGGCCGGGCCCGCGGTGCTGGCCGCCGGGCTCGAGCTGCCCCCGGTCGACCAGCCGCTGACCGTCGGCACCGCGGGTTCCGTGACGGTGGACGCCGAGGGCCGGCTCACCGGCACCGCCACCGACGTCGCCTGGGCCGGGGTCGCGCACTGGCTGGCCGTCGTCGCGGCCGGGCCGGACGGAGATGTGCTGGCGCTGGCCGACGTGTCCGGCCTGACGGCCACCGACGCCGCGAACCTGGCCGGTGAGCCCCGCGGCTCCTACGTCTTCGACTTCCACCCGGCGCAGGTCGGTCCACTGGGCGACCTGCGGGCCCGGTACGCCCTCGCCCGCGCGGTGCAGCTGTCCGCGGCTGCCGAGACGGTGCTGGCCTGGACGGTGCAGTACGCGGGGGAGCGGGTGCAGTTCGGCCGCCCGCTGGCGAAGTTCCAGGGCATCCAGATGCAGCTGGCCCAGATGGCCGGCGAGGTCACCGCGGTGTCCGCGCTGGTCGACGCCGCGGTGCAACGGCTGGACCGGGGTGAGCCCCTCGAGCTGGCCGCGGCCGCCGCCAAGGTGCGGGCCGGGGCGGCCGTCGACGTGGTGGCCCGGCTGGCGCACCAGGTGCACGGCGCGATCGGGTTCACCGAGGAGCACCGGCTGCACCACCTGACCAAGCGGATGTGGTCCTGGCGCGACGAGGCCGGCAGCGAGCTGGTCTGGGCCCGGGTGCTGGGCGCCGCCGTCGCCACCGACGAGCCCTGGGCGGTGCTGACCACCCTGGTCTGACCCGGGGCGGGTGGCGATCTGCCGAATCGAGGCCATCGTTCTTGGCACGTGTGGTACTTCGACGTTTCGGATACCGGCGTTACTCTTTTGCGGCCCGTCGAACTGTCGACGGTCCAGCCACGGGAGTCCGAGTTGAACCAGCCGCCGCCGCCCTTCCCCTCCGGTCAGCCCGACCCGTTCCAGCCGCCGGCCGGGCCATCCGCGCAGCACGTCGGCTGGACCGGACAGTCCCAGCCCCCGGTCACCGGCGGCTGGGGCGCTCCCGAGCAGCAGGCCGCGACGTCCCAGTTCCCCGCTCCGCCGGCCGGTCAGTTCGGCGCGCCCGGCCAGTTCCAGCCGCACCCGCAGCAGGGCGCGCCCGGGCAGTGGCCGGCCCCCGGCCAGCAGTCGGCTCCGGGTGGCAAGCCCTGGTTCAGGCGCAAGCGCGTCCTGATCCCCGCCGCGGTGTTGGGGCTGGGGATCATCGGCGCCGCCGTCAGTGGCCCGTCCGGCTCCGACCGGACGTCCGTCGCGGGGTCCACGTCGACGGCGTCCTCCTCGTCGGCGCCCGTCTCCTCCGTGGTCCCCCCGCCGAGCGCTGCCGACGTCGTGGCCACGACCACGCCGGCACCGGTGACCACGCCGGCTGCGCCTCCCGCGGTGACCACGACGGCTGCGCCGCCCGTGGTGACCACCCCCGCGCCGCCGCCCGCTCCGAACGTGTCGGTCAGTCAGGCGAACGCAGTGCGGACTGCCAACGACTACCTGGACTACATGGCCTTCTCGCGGTCCGGTCTCATCGGTCAGCTCGAGTACGAGGGCTACTCGACCGAGGACGCCACGTACGCGGTCGACACCATCACGGTCGACTGGAACCAGCAGGCGGCCGAGACCGCGATGAACTACCTGGAGTACACCTCGTTCTCCCGGTCGGGCCTCATCGACCAGTTGTTGTACGAGGGGTTCACCGCCGAGCAGGCTGAGTACGGGGTGAGCCAGACCGGCTTGTGACCCGCCCAGCCCCCTCAGCGATGATCACGGACCTGGGTGAGCAACGCGCCGACGCGGCGTGACCTGGGGTCCGTGATCGTCGAGGGAGGGGGACGGCGTGCCCGATTGGGTGCAGGACGCGATCTGGTGGCAGGTCCACCCGCTGGGGTTCGTGGGTGCCGAGCGCGAGGCCGTCGACACGGTCACGCACCGGCTGCCGCGGATCGCCGGCTGGCTGGACCACGCGGTCGCGCTGGGCTGCAACGGCGTGGCGCTGGGGCCGGTGTTCGCCAGCGAGACGCACGGCTACGACACCATCGACCACCTCCGGATCGATCCCCGGCTCGGGGACGACGCGGACTTCGACGCCCTGGTGGCCGTCGCGCACGAGCGCGGCGTGCGGGTGCTGCTGGACGGCGTCTTCAACCACGTCGGCCGTGGTCACCCGGCGTTCACCGACCCCGCCCGCAGGCACTGGTTCCGCTGGGACGGCGACCAGCCGGCGACCTTCGAGGGCCACGGCGCGCTGGTGACTCTGGATCACGACCAGCCCGACGTCGTCCGGCACGTCGTCGAGGTCATGTGCCACTGGCTGGCGCGCGGTGTCGACGGGTGGCGGCTGGACGCGGCCTACGCCGTGCCGAGCGGGTTCTGGGCCCAGGTGCTGCCCGCCGTCCGGGCGCGGTTCCCCGACGTGTACGTCGTCGGCGAGGTGATCCACGGCGACTACGCCCGGGTCGTCGCGGACTCGACCATGGACGCCGTCACCCAGTACGAGCTGTGGCAGGGCCTCTGGCACGGCATCGCCGAGGCCAACCTGTTCGAGACCGCGCACGCCCTGGAGCGGCACGACGGTTTCCTGGACTCCTTCGTGCCGTGGACCTTCGTCGGCAACCACGACGTCACCCGGATCGTCGACCAGGTCGGCGACGAGCGGCACCTGCCGCACGCGCTCGCCGTCTGGGCAACTGTCGGGGGCACCCCGGCCGTATGGTCCGGCGACGAGTTCGGTTGGCACGGCGTCAAGGAGCACCGGGCCGGCGGCGACGACGCGATCCGCCCGGAGTTCCCCGCCGACCCGCTGGCCGTCGAGGGCGGTCCGGTGTTCGCCTTGCACCAGGAGCTGATCGGCCTGCGCCGTCGGCACCGCTGGCTGCACCGCGCCCGGACGACGAGTGAGCACCTGACCAACTCCCAGCTGGTCTACCGCACCGCGGCCGGCGACGAGGCCCTGCTCGTCGCGCTGAACCTGGCCGATGAGCCCGCCGTCGTCCCGGCGTCCGGGGAACTGCTGGCCGGGCAGGCCACCCCGCGCGGCCGCGGCATCGAGCTGCCCGCGCACGGCTGGGCGGTGCTGGTGCCCCGTACCTGACGCTCGGGCGCCGGGTGCAGGATGCAACCAGGTGGCGACGACGCCGCCCGGGACGGACGGGGACAGCGTGGACAGCGGTTTCGACACTAGCGGCATCCGTCGCGGCGACGACGGGACGGCCCGGTACGAGGGGCTGCCGCGCAACGTCGTCGCACTGCTGCGCCAGACCGCCGTCGACCACCCCGAGCGCACCGCCGTCGTCGAGCTGGGCGGGGACCGGGTCAGCTACGCCGAGCTGTTCACCCGAGCCTCCCGGGTCGCCGGCGGACTGCGTGCGGCCGGCGTGCAGCCCGGGGACCGGGTCGCGATCGGGCTGCCCAACGGGCTGGCCTGGATGCTCGGCTTCTGGGGCGCCCAGCTCGCCGGTGCCGTCGTCGTCCCGCTGAACACCCGGCTGTCCCCGGCGGAGACAGAGTTCGTCGTCGCCGACAGCGGCGCGAAGCTCACCATCGGCGAGCTGCCCGACGGCGACCCGGTCGAGCCGGCCGACCCCGAGCCCGGCGACCTGACCGCGCTGTTCTACACCTCGGGCACCACGGGTCGGCCCAAGGGCGCGATGCTCACCCACGAGGCGCTGGTCAGCTCCACGGAGAACGTGCTGCGCTGCCGCCGCCTGGACCCCTCGGCGCAGAGCACCACGCTGATCTCGGTGCCGCTGTTCCACGTCACCGGCTGCTGCTCCCAGATGGTCACCCAGGTCCGGATCGGTGGGACCAGCGTGCTGATGGCGCGCTTCTCGGCGGGTGACTTCCTGGCCGCCGTCGCCGAGCACCGGGTCACCCTGCTGACCAGCGTGCCGACGATCTACGAGCTGGTGCTGCGGCACACGGACCTGGCGGCCACCGACGTCTCCAGCGTGCAGGTGCTCAGCTACGGCGGTGCCCCGGTTGCCCCCGAGCTGGTGCACCGGCTGCGGCTGGCGTTCCCCGGCGCGCGGCTGGGCAATGGCTTCGGGCTGAGCGAGACCAGCGGGCTGGCTACCTTCCTGCCCGACGACGCCACCGACGAGCACGCCGACGCCGTCGGCTTCCCGGCGCCGGTCGTCGACGTCGCACTCGACCGGCCCGACCCGGACACCGGGGTGGGCGAGCTGCTGGTCCGCGGGCCGAACGTCGCCGTGGGCTACTGGGGCGACGCCGCCCGGACGGCGGAGACGCTCGTCGACGGCTGGCTGCACACCGGTGACCTGGCCACGATCACCGACGGCTTGGTCCGGATCGTGGACCGCGCCAAGGACATGATCAACCGCGGCGGGGAGAACGTGTACTCGGTCGAGGTGGAGAACGTGCTGGCCGAGCACCCCGACGTGCTGGAGGTCGCCGTCGTCGGCGTGCCGGACCCGGTGATGGGAGAGAAGGTCGGCGCGGTCGTGCTGCCCCGCCCGGGGACCACCATGCTGGTGCCCGAGCTGGCCGCGTTCGCCCGCGAGCGGCTGGCCGACTTCAAGGTGCCCCAGTTCATCCGGGTACTGGACGGCCCGCTGCCGCGCAACGCCGGCGGCAAGGTGCTCAAGGGTCCGTTGCGGACGGCGACCGACTGGGTACCCGTCCCGCGCTGACCCCAGGGACGGTGCTGACCCCGGGGCGGTGTCGGCCTCGGGACAGTGTCGGCCTCGGGGCGGTGCTGGCCCCGCGATCTGGCAACGTCGCCCCCGTGCGTCTCTCGCTACGGTTCCCCGTGCCGGCCGTGCCCGACGTCGAGCTCTACCGCCGCGTGGTCCCACATCTGCTGACCGCGTTGCGCACGGTCCCGGTGGTGGACGGCGTCCCGGTCGATGCCCGCGGACGGCGGTGCACCGGGGTGGCCGTGACCGGGGTGCCCGGTCGGCCGGGTGCGGTGGTCCGGTTCCGTCGGTCGAAGCCGCCCACCGCCGGCGCCGGGGCCGAGGTGCCGCAGCCGACCGATGCCGACGAGGCGCAGCTCGTGGCCCTGCGACGCCGTGGGGACTGGGACGCCGTCGACGACTGGTACCGCTGCTGGTGCCCGCCGCGTCCGGTAGACGGCACGGAGCTGACCGTCGAGCTACGCGCGGACACCGCGACCGAGCTGGCCGTCGCGCTGACGGTGGGTCCGACCCGCGCCGAGGTCGACCTGGTCCGGCCGCAGTGGGTGGAGGCGGTCGTCGTCCGGGTGTCCGGGGCGGTGGAGACGGGCAGCCGGTGGCCGGACGGCTGCGGCTGCGCGGTGACGACGACCGCTGGGAGGGCCGCGCGAAGGTGCGGCTGCAGGGGCGCGGGGTGCTGCGACCGGTGGTGGCTCTGGTCGGGCTGTTCGGCCGGCGCCGGGTGGAGCGTGCCCTCACCGATGAGCTGGGCAGTACTGCGGGCCCAACGGGGACGACGGACGAGCTGCGGGCGGTGTTCGGGTCGGACCCGGACCCGGCCGAGATCGCGGCCGTCGCGGTGGAGCGACTGCTGGTGTACGCCCGCCCGGACCGCTGAGCCATCGGCGGTCCGGGCGTCCCGGGCGTCAGTTCGCGGGGCGGCCCTTGGCCCAGCGGAGGAAGGCGGCGACGTCGGCGGTGTTCTCCAGGCCGACCAGCGAGCGCAGCAGGTCGTTGCTCCACACGGCGACGCGGCCGGCGGTGAACGCGGACTTGTCTGCGGGCGGCAGGTCGAGGCCGAAGACCTCCTTGGCCAGCTCCTTCTTGCCGTCGGCGGCCGCGGAGTAGCGCAGCAGCGGCAGGAAGCGCTCGGGCTGGGTGACGGCGAGGACCTTGGCCAGCATGGGCTCCTTGAAGGAGGCGAAGCCGATGCCCTTCTTGCCCTCGACGAGCTGGGTGAAGCGGTCCTCCAGCGTCAGGCTCTCCGTCCCGTACAGCAGGTGGTTGATCGAGGCCCGGACGCCCTGGGCCGCGGTGTGGTCGCCGGCGGTCTTCCAGGCGCGGGTGAAACCGGAGGTGTTGCCGCAGTTGGCGATGGTCGGTGAGGTGACGAAGTGCAGCAGGACCTCGGGGCTGGCATCGCGCAGGTTCTCGGCGGCGAACTGCTCCCGGTAGCGGGTGGCGAAGCCCTCGGCGTCGGGGTCGGCCTCGCGCTCGACGGTGAGGAACTCGGCTTCGAGGGCGGCGACACGCTCCCGGACGTCGGGTCGCACATCGGCGGCCTGTGGGAACTCGGCGGCCAGCGCCTCGGCGTTCCGGGCGTGCGGACGGGCCGGGTCGCGACGGGCCTCGCCACGCAGCCACTCGTGGCCACAGTTGGCGCAGTGGATGAGGAGGCGGCTGTCGGGCTGCGGGGTGCCGGTGATGTCCTCGGAGGAACATTCCGGGCAGGTGATCAGGGCCAAGGAGGAGCCTTCACGGTCGTTCGAACACGGGCTGGCTCGATGTGGGTCCCAGGTTAGTCCGATGACTCCCCGGAGTCGGCACGGTCTGGTGTGCATGGGTCCGTCGGAGGGAGAGAACGTGCAGCTGGGTGGGTTCCAGGCAGTGACCTTGTTCGTGGAGGACCTGGCCGCGGCCCGGGCGTTCTACGCCGCGGTGTTCGAGGGCCGGGTGGTCGCCGAGGACGAGGTGTCGACGGCGTTCGAGGCAGGCTCGGGGGTCGTGGTGAACCTGCTGCGGGCCGATCAGGCGCCGGAGCTGGTGGCGCCCGGTGAGGTCGCGCCGCCGGGCGGCAGCCGGGTGCTGCTGACCGTGGAGGTCGCGGACGTCGACGCCACGTGTGCCCGGCTGGTCGAGCTCGGGGTGGCGCTGCGCAACGGACCGCAGGACCGGCCCTGGGGCATCCGGACGGCGGCCTTCGTCGACCCGGCGGGCCACGTCTGGGAGCTGGCCGGGCCGCTGCGGCCGACAGCTCAGGAGTAGCGCCGCGCACGGGCTCAGCTGACCTGCCGGCTGCGGGCGCGTGCGCGGCAGTGGGGCAGGCACGGCGTCAGACCGGCAGGGGTTGCAGCACGATCTCGCTGCCGTCGGGTCGATGGGTGCGCCAGCGCTTACCCGGTGGTGCTCCGTCGTCGCGGGTGACCCGGTAGCCGTGGTGGACCTTCGTGTGGTGCCGCTCGCAGAGCAAGGCGCTGTTGTCCAGGGACGTGTCGCCCCGGTCCAGGGCCCACTCCAGGACATGGTGGACGTCGCACCAGTGCGTCGGTGCATGACAGCCGGTGAACACGCAGTGCCCGTCCCGCTGCTCGACGGCCCGTCGGATGTGCGGTGGGACGACCCGCTGGGTGCGGCCCACGTCCAACGGGAGTCCGTCGGCGCCGAGCACCAGGCGGGTGATGCTCGCGTCGCAGGCCACCCACCGGGCCCGGGCGGCGGAGATCGTCGCCCCCAACCCGGTGGTGGCGGTGTCGTGCCCGGTCGCGGGGTCCACGAGGTCCTCGGCGTTGATGGTGACCAGCACGTGGGGCTTGACCGTGCGCAGGAACGGCAGATCGCCCTGAGCCAGCTGGTTGTCACACAACTGCACGAGGGCATCGGCCTGCTGCTGACCTCGGGTCCGCAGATCCCCTTTCGGGCGGGAGGCCTGCACCACCGACTCCAGGGCGGCCTGCACCTTCTCCCCACCGACCGCGTCCAGGTCGAACCGTCCACTGATCGACCCGTCCGTGTGCCGGCTGATCGACAACCTGCGTGACTCGGTGGGGTCGGGCTCGGGACCGTCGGGGTCCAGGGCGTGGGCGAACGCCCCCACCGCGGTCGCGAGCTTCGCGTGCGGCAGCGTGGTGGCGACCTCGGTCCACGCCTGGTCGAAGGCATCCAGGTCCACGTCCTGCTCCAGCGCACGGGCCACGTCGGTCGGGCCCAGCGCGTCGGCGACGACCCCCACCTGCGCCGCGGTGACCGCACCGTCAGCGAACGCAGACTCCAGGCGGGGCAGGTGCTCCACCACCCGACTCGAACGCACCACCCCGGCGGCCGCGGCAGCCGAGTACCGGGCATGCCCGCGCAGCCAGGACGCCATGGTCTTCAGCCCGTCGAACTCCGATGCTCCCACCACGTCGGCGTGCCGCACTGTGCGGACCAGCTCGGCCTGCAACCGGTTGATCGCGACCAGCAGATCGCTGCAGCGCCCCAGCAGAGAACCGGCGGAGAGCGTGCGCAGGTCGTCGGCGGCGAGGGCGTCCAGCGCGGATCCGACTTCGCTCACGGCACCTCCCACACGACTCGATCAAGTGTTCGAAGTCTACCGCAGAACATGCGTCTGAGCAGGGCGTATCCACAGGTGTGCGGCCTGTCCACAGGGGTGGGGCGGGCTTTGCACCCGGGTTCGCCGGGCCGGTGCCGCTGCTGCGGCTGATGGCCCGGGTCGGCAGGGCCGTGGGGTCCGGTGACGACCTCTAGCCCGCCTGGCAGGGCATGCGGTACATCGACTCGATGTCCAGCGGCGACGGCACGCTGCTGGACGACGACCGGGACCGCTACGGAACCCGCTCCTGGACGTCGGCCCGCGAGGTGCTCGCCGCCCGCTGGCCTTCGAACACGGATGGCTCGGACTGCGCGGCACGGTGATCGCAGCCCGCTGGCCGGTCGGCAGCGTCCTTCCTCGACCGGAACGGCAGGCGGCCGTCCCGCCCCGCGGGCACCCGCCGGGACGGTAGCTTCTTCCCATGCAGGTGCTCGCACGACACGACGTCAGGGTCTCCGGGGTCCCCGAGGGGCGGCCGATCGTCTTCGTGCACGGGTTCGGCTGTGACCAGTCCATGTGGCGATTGCTGGTGCCGGACTTCGCGCGAGACCACCGGGTCATCACCCTGGACCTCGTGGGCTCGGGTCACTCCGACCTGGAGGCCTACGACCCGGTGGCCTACGGTTCGCTGTCCCGGTACGCCGACGACGTGCTCGAGGTCGCCCGCGAACTCGAGCTCGAGGACGCGGTCTTCGTGGGTCACTCGGTCAGCGCGATGATCGGGGCGTTGGCGGTGACCCGGGCGCCGGAGTGCTTCGGCGCGCTGGTGATGGTGGGCCCGAACCCGCGGTACGTCGACGACGGGGACTACTCCGGTGGCTTCAGCCGGGCTGACATCGCCGGTCTGCTGGACTCCCTGGACACCAACCTCGTCACCTGGGCGGCCACCATGGGCCCGGTCATCATGGCGAACCCGGACCGGCCGGAGCTGGCGCAGGAGCTGACCGAGAGCTTCTGCAGCACGGACCCCGACATCGCTCGCGCCTTCGCCCGGGTGACCTTCCTGTCCGACAACCGGACCGATCTACCGGCGATCCCGGTGCCCACGCTGGTGCTGCAGTGCAGCGCGGATGCGATCGCCCACGACGCGGTGGGTGTCTACGTGCACCAGCAGGTGCCGGGCAGCGTGCTGACCCGGTTGGCTGCGACCGGTCACTGCCCGCACCTGTCCGCGCCCGTGGAGACCACGGCCGCCATCCGGGCGTTCCTCCGCGCCGGCTGACCGATGTCGCCATGGCTGACCCACGCCCGGACAACGCCCGCTCCGCGCTCTCGCGGCTCCTCGACGAGGATGCGACCGACCTCTACCTGAACGCACCCTGTGGCTACCTGTCGACGCTGCCCGACGGCACGGTCGTCAAGGTCAACCACACGTTGTCGGCGTGGTTGGGCCGGACGGCGGAAGACCTGCTGGGGACCCGGTTGCAGGACCTGCTCAGCGTCGGCGGCCAGGTGTTCTACGAGACCCACATGGCTCCGCTGCTCCGGATGCAGGGCGCCGTCCGCGAGGTGGCGGTCGACCTGATCCGGTTGGACGGGTCATTGATGCCCTGTCTGGTCAACGCCGTAGAACTGCGCGGGCCGGACGGTGAACCCCAACTGGTCCGCGCCACGGTGTTCGAGGCGACTGCCCGGCGCCGCTACGAGAAGCAGATCCTGGACTCCCAGTCCGCGGCCCGGGCCGCGGAGCAGCGCTCTCGGACCCTGCAGCAGATCGTCATCGACCTGGCCGGCGCCTCGACCGTGTCCGCCGTGGCCGCGGTGGCGGTGCGCCGGAGCGCGTCCTTGCCGCCCTCGGGCGGAGCCGGTCTGCTGCTGCTGCTGGGCAGCGGCCCGGCGACCGCCCTGGTGACCGCGGACTCCGCCGGCTTGACCCCGTGGATGATCGCTGCCCTGGAACGGGCGGCGCACGGGTCGCTCACCCTGCTGGGCAACCTGGGGTCCGCCCGCGTGGTGCTGCCTGACGAGCGCATGCAGGCGGCGGAGCCGGAGCTCGTCCGGGTGATGCACGCCCAGGAGGTGAGTGCCCTGGTGGTCGTCCCGGTCCGCGCCGAGGAACGCACCCTGGGCCTGCTGGTGCTGATTTCCTACCTGTCCGCCGACTCGAAGGGTGGTCTCATCGACCTGGAGGAGCCCGGCACCGGCTGGGTGCCCTCCCGGGACGAGCTGGGCCTGTGCACCACGGTGGGGGTGCAGGTCGGGGAGGCCCTGGCGCGCGCCCGGCTGCATGAGGAGCAGACGCGCCAGGCCGCGCGGGTCAGCTACCTGCTCGATGCCTCTCAGCAGCTGGCCGGCTCCAGCGGCGTGCAGGAGACGGTCGATCGACTGGTCGCAGTCGCCGTCCCCCGGTTGGCCGACGTGTGCGTGGTCGACGTGGGTCACGGGCGGGTGCTGCGTCGCCTCGCGGCGCGACACGGCAACCCCGCCCGCCAGGGACTCGCCGACGCCCTGCTGCGCTACGAGGTGCCGCCCCGGTCGTCCGGGCACCCGGCCGCGGCCGCGGTGACGCACCGGCGCACCCAGTGGCTGCAGGTGCAGGAGGCGGACCTGCGCGTCCTGCTGCCCGAGCGCGATCAGCAGGACGCCGTGCGGGCGCTGGAGCCGGCTGAGATCCTCAGCATCCCGTTGATTGCCGCCGGGCAGTGCCTGGGGGCCATCACGCTGATCTCCGATCGGCACCGGGTGGGTCTCGGGCCGGCCGACGTCGAGCTCGCCGAGCAGCTGGCCCTGCAGCTGGCAGTGCGCCTGCACCAGGAAGAGCGGCTCGCCGCGGAGGTCGCCATCTCGCACCTGCTGCAGCAGAGCCTGCTCCCGGCATCACCGCCGGCCCGGCCGGCCCCTGGGTTGCGGGCGGCGTTCCGGTACCTGGCCGCGACCCAGGGGGTCGACATCGGCGGGGACTTCTTCGACGTGGCCCCGCTGCCCGCGGGCCGGGTCGCGGTGGCTGTCGGTGACGTGGTGGGCCACGACCTGACGGCCGCGGCCACGATGGGTCAGTTGCGCAGCGTCTACCGCGCCCTCCTGGCGGGGGAGAGTGGACCGGCGGCCCTGATCGGGAAGATCCAGGCGAGCTGGGAGATGCTGGGGCTGCAGCGGATGGCGACCGCGTTGTTCGCCACCCTGGATGCGGCGACCGGGGAGCTGCGGGTCGCCTCGGCCGGTCACCTGCCACCGGTGCTGCTGACCGACGGCCGGGCTCGGCTGCTCAACGTCCGGCCGGCCCGCATGCTCGGAGCACCTGCCTCGGACGCGGTCGAGTGGTCCGGTGTGCTCCCGCCAGGCGGGAGTCTGGTGCTGTACACCGACGGGTTGGTCGAGTCCGCGGGGGCGGACCTGGACATCGGGTTGGACCGGTTGGTGTCGGCTGTCCAGGGGTGTGCCGGGACCTCGCCGGAGTCGATGTGCGACGAGCTCCTGGAGGTGCTCACCGAGGACCACCGCGCCGACGACATCGCGCTGCTGGTGCTGCAGCGGGACGGCTGATCCGGCCTGTCGTCACCGGCGACGCGACCGTGTGCCGGGTCACTGCCAGGAATGCCCGCTGACCTGCACGCGCTGGGCCCGGGCATGGCACTCATCCCGACCCAGCCCGCCCCTCAGCTCTCCCTGCCGCTCACCGGCGGGGGCTCGACGGACGACCTGACGCTGGGCACCGGCACCGACGGCCGGTTCACCCTGGTGGTCTTCTTCCGCGGTCTGCACTGCCCGATCTGCCGCAAGCAGCTGGCCGAGATCGAGAAGAACCTGGACTCCCTGGCCGACTCCGGCGTGGGTCGTGTCCTAGCGGTGAGCATGGAGACCGCCGAGCGCAGCGAGCAGCTGACCCTGGACTGGCACCTCACCCGGCTCCCGGTCGCCCACGGACTCACCGAGCAGGCCGCCCGCGACTGGGGCCTGTTCATCTCCCGCGCGATCAGCGATGGTGAGCCGGCCACGTTCAGCGAGCCGGGCATGGTGGTGCTGGACGCCGACGGCACCGTCTTCTGGAGCTCGATCGCCTCCATGCCCTTCGGGCGTCCGGCGCTGGACGACGTCCTGGCCGGGCTGCGTTACGCCCAGGAAAAGGACTACCCCGCCCGCGGCGCCGCCTGACACTGCGGATGTGCACGAGCCCCCCAGCGAGTGGTTCCTGGCCGTGGGCCTGACTCAGGTTCTCGCTGGACTCAGACGTCGCCGGGGATCTGCATCGCGTCGTCGGACTGCGGCGCGACCGCCAACTGGGCGACGGCGGATAGCACGGCGAACCCGGCGCTGACCCCGGCCGCCTGGCGGAACCGGGGCCACAGCGCCGCCGCCGGCGCCATGCTCGCGGCGTGCAGGCCGTCGAACACTGCGCCGACCTGCACCGCCTGCCGGGTCGGCCTGGCGATGATCAGCGCGTGCTGCACCAGCGAGCGCGCCCCGAGCACCCGCACGATCAGGCTCGAGGGTGCGCTGCGGCCCAGCGACAGGTGCCCGACGACCCATGAGGGTGCGACGAGCATGGTCAGTCCGCCCGCGCCGAGGACGGCGGAGACGGCACGGGTGCGGGCGTGCCGCTGGCTCCGGCTGGGCAGGCCGCTGCGGACCGGGCTGATCGAGGTCATGCCCAGCGCCTACCCGCAGGCGCGGCCGGGGAACACGCTCAGCGCCGGCGCACCAGCAACGGCTGGGCCACCTCACCGACCACCCCGCGGGCGTCGGACAGCACCCCGGTGCACAGGCCCAGGCCGTTGTCGCTGATCCGGGTGCGGCAGGACAGGTGCACCCACTCGCCCTCGGTCTCGCGGACCAGGTGCGCGGTCATGCCGGGCGGGATGGACAGCCACTCGTCGATGGGCAGCTCGGCGGAGATGCCGTTGGCGGCGTCGGCGGCGATGAGGGTGCGGTCGGCGCCGGTCAGCTCGACGTCCGCGATCAGCGGGATCCGCACCCGGGTCCAGACGTCGGCCGGGCCGGTCTCCCTCGCCGAGCCCGCGGTGTACCGCCAGTCCAGCGCCTGGCCGTAACCCCAGTCGGACAACTGCGGCAGTACCTGTGACCCCTCCTCGGGGATCACGGGCGGCGTGACCTCCGGGGTCAGCACGGGCGGCGTCGGGCCCGGCGCCAGCGACCACACCCGGGCGACGGCGACGGTCCTTCCCTGGACGGTCATCACCGCCTCGGTCAGGTCGATCCGCCGGCCCGGACGCACCGGGGACACCTCGACTGTCAGCTCCCGGCGCGGGATAGCACCGTAGAAGTCGACGCTGACCCGGGCGGTCTGCTGCCCGCCGTTGGCCGCGGCCGCGAGGTGGGCCAGCAGCGCCGACGGCGGGCCACCGTGCTGCGCGTCGCCGTCCCACGGGCTCTCGGTCGCGCGGGTGGGGGTGAACCGGTTCTCACCGAGCGGCAGGTAGAAGGCATCCACCGGCCGATCATCACCCAGCCTGACCGCCGCTGCCGCCGCCGCCGCTGAGCCGCACGTTCCGCAGCCGGGCGTCGTTGCCGTCGGGGTCCACGACCTGGCCGACGGCGCCGACGAACCGCTCGACGGCGGCGACCTCGTGCGGCGGGGCCACGACGAGCACCTGCAGCCCCAGCCGGTCGCCCAGCTCCAGCACGGTCCGGGTCGCCGCTGCCGAGGACTGGTCGAGCACGACGAGCCGCAGCCCCTCGGTGTCCCGGGCCAGTACGGTCGCGGCGGTCAGTACGGTCGCGGCGTGCCGCTCCTCGCGCCGCCGCCGGTCGCCCGGCCTGGTCGAGGCCACGACCTCGGTGCCGTCGCTGCGCCAGTGCTCGGAGACCGTCACCACCGACCACGTCGCGACGTCGGTCACCCGCTGCGCCCAGGGGCCGTCGTCGGTCAGCCGGGACACCAGCCGGGTGACCCGGGAGACGAGGTCCGCCGTCCGCTCGTCGTCCACGGCCCACCGCGAGCCGACGACGTCGGCGCAGGCCCGCAGCTGGGCGCGGAACGCGGCCACCTCCAGCGAGGCGCTGGGCCGGACGCTGAGGTGCAGGTGCCGGCCGGGCTCGACGTCCAGGTCGTACAACACGTCGTCGACGGCGCGGACCCGGGCGTGCACCCGGTCCGACCGGCGGTCCAGCTCGGCCAGGAAGGACGCCAGGTCCCGGACCACGCGGTCGGCCAGCTGCTCGCCCACCGCGGTCCCGGCGGCCGGCAGCTCCTCGCGGCGCAGCCGGTCCCGCAGCGCACGGACGTCGGCGACCGCGGCGACCGAGGCGGTGACCCCGGCCAGCTCGCCGGGGTGCGCGAGCAGGTACGTGGTCATGCCGGTGACGACCTGCTGGGCGACCCGGGCGTGAGCGTCGCTGCGCCCGGCCCGCTCGGCGTCCAGCGCCGCCCGCAGCTGCCGCTCGCGCTCGTCGACGTCGTCGGTGTCCACCGGCGGGCTGTAGGCCACGCCCGCGCGGCGGTCCAGCCGCTGGGCCGGGGTCGACTCGGCCCCGAGCAGCGCTGCGGCGTGGTCCAGGACCGTCTCCACGACCTCGACCCCCAGCCGGCGCCGGACGACGCCGAGGGTCCGGAACGCCTCGTCCCGGGCGCCGGCGGCGGTGCCACGTCGCTGCAGCGCGTCGGCCTGGGCAGCCTCCAGCTTCGCGACGTCCATCCGCAGGTCGGCCAGTGCCTCGTCGTCACGGGCCAGCGCCAGGGGCCTGCGGGCCAGCTGCGCCAGCCGCTCCTGGGTCTCGGCGATCGCCTCGACGCATGCCTGCCAGTCGACGTCCCGCCAGTCGGCGAACAGCTCGACCCGGGCCAGCTGCCGGTCCCGGACGACGGCGGCCGCGTGCTCGGCCGCCGTCACCGCCCGCTCGGCGACGACGGCGTCCCTGCGGTCCTGCAGCAGGGCGACCCGGGCGGCCAGCGCGGCGTCCCGGTCGGGTGCCGACCAGACCAGCACACCGTCGACGGGCGGGGTGACCGCGGGACGGCGTCCGGTGGCGTCCCGGACCCGGCCGTCCCGGGTGACAGCGACCGGCGTCCGGGAGAACTCGGTGTCGGTGTGCGCCCGGACGTGCGGCGCGCGGCGCAGCACCTCGGTCTCCAGCCAGGCCGCCACGGGGGAGTCCGCGACGGTCAACACCGCCGCCAACGACCGCGCCGGGGCCAGCGGCGCGGTCGTCGGCAGGTGCTCGGGGAGCAGGTGGTGGGGGACCGGCAGCCCGGCGACGGCGGCCGCGTGGCGCGCCGGGACCAGCAGGCTGCCGGGCAGGTCGCCGAGCACGGTGACGACGGCGGGCAGCCAGGCCGGGTCGGTCACCTGGAGCAGCTCGCCGACGAACGGCAGGTCGGTGGCGGGCACGCCCAGCTCGGCTGCCAGCTGCTCGCGCAGCGCGTGCAGGGCCGGCGGCACGGTCGCCGAACCGCCCCGGACGGCGGCCAGCTCGGCCTCGGTGGCCGCGACCTGCTCGCTCAGCCCGGCGATCGTCCCGTCCAGCCCGGCCAGCCGGACGGCGGTGGCGGCCGCGGTCTCCCGGGCCCGGATGGACGCCTCGGCGGCCTGCTCCCGGCGGGTGCGGAAGCCGTGCTCGTCGCTGACCCGCTCCAGGCCGGCGGTCTCCAGCAGCCGGTCCAGCACGTCGGCCCGGCCGCGGCGTTCGCGTCGTTGGCCGGCCAGGTCGCGCAGCCGGGTCTCCAGCGGGGCGAGCCTGTCACCGCCGTGCCCGGCGCGCTGCACGGTGCCGGCCAGCACCCGGTCACGGGCGTCGTCCAGGCGGTCCTGCACGTCGGCGAGCTCGCGGTCGGCGGCGGCCACCTCGGCGCGCAGCCGGGTGGCGCGCACCGACAGCAGCCGGTCCCGCCAGCGGTCGGCCCAGTCCGGGAGCGCGAGCAGTTCCGCGTCGACGGCGGACAGCTGCTCGGTGAGGACGCTCAGCTGGTCGGCGTCGGCCAGCACCGGGTCCAGGGCGGTGAGCTGGTCGCGCGTGGTGGTCCAGGTGGCGTGCGAGCGGGTCAGGTCCTCGACGGAGCCGGCCAGCCGGTCCACCCAGCGGCGGACGTCGGTCGGCTCCAGCACGTGGTCCCGGACGACGGCGTCCAGGTCGCCGAGCGGGGCGGCCGTGCCGAGGAGCCGGACGGCATCGGCGTCGATCCCCAGCCGGGCCCGGGACACCCGGGCGTACTCGGCCGGGTCGGTGCAGACGGTGACGTCGGCGCGGTCGGCCAGCCGGCGGGCCAGCTGCCGCGGGTCGCCGCCGAACCCGGACAGGTCGCCGGCGATCGTGAGGTCGCCGTCGGCGATCAGGCCGAACGCCTGCGGGGCGCCCTCGGAGCCCGCGCGCAGCCAGAACACCCGGGCGAGCGTCACCGCGGTCTCCGCGGAGCCGAACACGGCGAGCAGCACCGACCAGGTGGTGCCCGGCCGCAGCGCGACCGGCCGGAGCGCGCCGGTGGTCTCAGCCCGTTCGGTGCGCCAGTGCCCGCGCACCCTCGGGCGCAGGTCGGCCGTGTCGCCGTCGGCGGGCAGCAGCGTGCTGAGTGCGTCGAGGACGGCGGCGCTGCCCGCACCCAGGTCGCCGGTGAGCAGCGTGTGCTCGCCCGCGGCCTGCAGCTGCCAGACCCGGCGGTCGAAGGGCCCCCAGTTCAGCAGTTCCAGGCGGTGCAGCCGGGTGCCCGGGCGGGGAGCGGTCATCGGGGGTTCTCCCTGGTCGGGGTGGGTGTGCCGGCGCGGCGGAAGACGACCCGGGGCAGCGTGGCCACCCGGGTGCGGCCGTCCGGGTCGGTCCACGCGACGTCGTCGGTGGCCTCGCCGACGAGGGTCTCGACGGCGTCGTCGGCCAGCGTCAGCCAGGCGACCAGCTCACCGAGCCCGCCCTGCAGCGGACGGTCGGCGAGCAGGTCGGCGAGCGGTCGTTCCGGGCGGTGGCGCAGGTCCTGCCGGAGGTGCTCGGCTATGAGCTCGGCGATGAGCTCGTCGGCTCCGTCCCCGGCACCGGGGTCCTCGCCCACGTCGGGGGCGTCGTCCACGCCGTCCCAGGGGACGCCGTCCCAGGGGAGGCCGTCCCAGGGGAGGTCGTCGTGGGGGACCGTCGGGGCAGCGGTGAGGAGAGGTGCGGGCGCGAGCCAGGCATGGTGCGTGCGCGGCAGGCCGACCCGGGCCAGCACCGCGGCGACGTCGTCCCGGCGGGTGGGGGAGAGCAGTGCGTCGGCGACGGCGGGGGAGTCGCGCAGTCCCTCCCCGGTCCGGGCGACGAGCGCCCGCAGGTCGAGCACCTCGGCCGGGCTCAGCGGGCTGACGTCGCCCGCGCGGACCCGGGCGATCTCGGCGTCCAGGTCGGCCCGCCGGGCCTCCAGTTCGGCCAGCCGGACGGTGGGGTCGGCCTCGGCGCCGAGGGCGAGCAGTCGGGCCAGGGCCACGACGGCATCGAGCCGGGCCACGGTGACCGGGACGTCGTCCTGCGGTGGCACCAGCTGGTCGACCGTCATCCCACCCTCTCCTCGGTGGCGCGAGGTTAGGTCGGGCTCCGCCCGGATCCGGCCCGGCGCTCCGGGGTGGGACAGCTGAGACGGGAGAGTCAGCCGGTGGACCGGCGTCCGGCCCGCGCGGCGAAGGCGTCCAGGGCGTCGAGCACCTCGCGGGCCTGCCACATCCGGTTGCGCTTCTGGCCGGTGAACTCGGTGAGCACCCCGGCGGTCAGCAACGGCTCGAGCACCCGGACGGCGTTCTGCGGCGGAATGCCCAGCTCGCGGGCGACGGTCGGGGAGTCCAGCACGGGGGAGCGCAGCAGCAGGTCGGCCACCCGCCACGTGGCGGCGTCGGCACGCGCCCGGACCGTGACCCGCCAGCCGTCACGGACCGCCCGCACGTCGTCGAGCAGCCGCCCGGCGTTGGTGATCGCCTCCAGCGTGCCGGCCGTGAAGGCCGCGACGATCGGGTCAGGGTCACCCGCCCGGTAGGCGGTGAGGGCCGCGAAGTAGCCCTCGACGTCGACCAGCAGACCGGCCGACACCGGCACCGTCACCGACCGGGTCATGCCGTGGTGCCGGAGCAGGGCGTGCACCAGCGCGCGACCGGTCCGGCCGTTGCCGTCGACGAAAGGGTGCACGGTCTCGAACTGGGCGTGCGCGACCGCGGCCAGCACCAGGGGTGGCAGGTCCTCGCGCAGCGCGAACAGCATCAGGTCCTCGATGAGCGCGGGAACGTCGGCGGCCACCGGGGGGACGAACTCGGCGCCGTGCGGCCCGTAGGAGTCCCCGCTCACCCAGACCTGCTCGGTCCGCCACCGACCGGCGATCTGCGGGTCGGACTCTCGCAGGAGTGCCTCGTGCATCGCCAGGACGGCGTCCCCGGTGGGTGCATCAGCCAGCGACAGGGCCGCTTGCATCGCGTGCACGTTGCCGACGATCGCGCCGGCGTTCCGGGTGGAGGGCGCCCCCAGCTCGGCGACGGCGATGGCCCGGGCGCCCGAGGTGAGCTGCTCGATCCGCGACGAGGACGCCGACTCGCTGCGGAGCAGGATCGCGCCGAACGGGGCCAGGTCGGCGCCGGTGCGGGTGTCGAACCGGGCGATCTCGGCGACGGCCTCCTCCGCGGCCCGCGCGGTGGCCGGATGGAGCTGCGGCCGACGGGAGGCGATCTCCGGGACCACCGATGCCCGGTAGGGGCCGATGTGGCGCAGTCGGACGGCACGGGGCACGACGTCGTCGGGCAGGCTGGGACGCCACGCCACCTCCCGGGTCCCGACCCGCGGCCACGGTGGGGGATCTGCGCTCACGCCAGCATCTTATTCGCACTTGTTCATCGATGTGCGAACAAGGGCTCGGGCACACTCCCACGTCCGGGTGTCGGTGGGTGCAGGTCAGGTCAGGTCAGGTCGAAGGGAGCTCCGCTGTCCCGGGCACCGGCAACTGCTCCGCGGGCACCGGCCGCCCGAACAACCAGCCCTGCCCGCGGTCCACGCCCAGCCCGGCCAGCCGGGCGCACTGCTCGTCGGTCTCGATGCCCTCGGCCAGCACGGTGATGCCCAGTGCGTCGGCCAGCCCGACGACGCCGGTGAGCAGCGCGGTGGGGGAGTCCACCCCGGTGACCGAGCGGTCCAGCTTCAGCACGCTCACCGGGTAGCGCTGCAGGTAGGCCAGCGAGGTGTACCCGGTGCCGAAGTCGTCCAGGCTGACCTGGACGCCGAGCGCGGCGAGCTCGCCCAGGGTCTGCACGCCGGCGTCGGCGGGCAGCTGGTCGTGCTCGGTGATCTCCAGGTGCAGCCGGTCGGGAGCCAGGCCGGTGGCGGTCAGGGCGGCGCGCACCCGTCGGGCCAGGGCGGGGTCGATCATGCTCGAGCGGCCCACGTTCACGCTGACCGACCAGGTCAGGCCCCGTCGGGCCCAGGCTGCCGCCGTGGCACAGGCCTCGTTCAGCACCCAGCTGTCCACCACCGATCCGCTGCCCTGCACCTCGGCGAGCGGCAGGAAGTCGTCGGGGCCGATCACGCCTCGGGTGGGGTGCGCCCAACGGACCAGGGCCTCGCAGCCCAGCACCCGGCGGTCGGGCAGCGACACCAGTGGCTGGAAGAGCAGGGTCAGCTCGCCGGAGCCGGTCTCGCCGCGCACCACGGCGCGCAGGTCCTCGGCCAGGGACAGCCGGCCCAGCACGGCCTCCCGCTGCTGGGGGGCGAACTGCGTCGTCGTCCCCCGGGCGGTGCCCTTGCTCGTGTATAGCGCGATGTCGGCATCGGCGAGGGCGTGCGGCAGCTCGCTGGCCGCGGTGAGCTCGACCCAGCCGGAGCTGGAGCGGACGGGGAAGACCTGGTCGTGCAGTCCGTTGTCGATCACGAAGGACTGCAGGAAGGCCCGCCCCAGCAGATCGGACACCTCCGGGGCGTGCGGCCCGAGCAGCAGCACGAACTCGTCGCCACCGGACCGGGCCACCGTCCCGGTTCCGTCGACTGCCTCGGCGAGTCGCCGGCCGACCGCGACCAGCAGCTGGTCACCGGTCTCGTGGCCGTAGGTGTCGTTGACGTTCTTGAAGTCGTCCAGGTCCATCGCGACGAGCCGACCGATCGGGGCCCCGGTGTCCGCGGCACCCAGCAGCGCGTCGAAGGCCTCCTGCAGGCCGCGGCGGTTGGCCAACGAGGTGAGCGGGTCCAGGCGGGCGCGCTCCTCGCTGGTGCGCAGTGCCTGCGCGCCGCGGACGACGGTGAGCGCGGTGACCAGCGCCCCGGTGACCAGGTACACCGAGGTCGGCAGCCGCCCAGCCGGGTCGAAGGTGGCCAGCACGCAGGGCACCAGGACCAGCGGGACCAGTCCGAGCACGCGACCGGACTCCGGCCGCAGCCGGCTGAGGCTGCCGATGTCGAACGCCCGTCGCATGCTGGGGTGCAGGGCCGCAGCGACGAAGGCCGTCGACGCGAGCGCCCACAGACTGTTCAGCGGGTGTGGCAGCGCGAGGATGTGCGTGCCGGTGTTGGCCACGACGCCGTCGTAGACGCAGGCCAGCACCCCGGCGGAGACGACGAGCTTCATGCTCGCGCCGAGGTCGGCGCGGGAGGCCGCAAAGCGCAGCAGCAGACACGCCAGGACGACGTCGATCGGGGACCACCACGCACTGGGCGGGGCGTCCGCGGCGGTCGCGGTGCGGACGGCCTGGGCGAGGGCCAGGCACAGCACAATGGCGACGACGACCTGGTCGGCCCGTCGTCCCCACGTCTCCCGTCGGCCCTCCCGGCGCGCGCGGCCGGGGGAGCGGCGGTGCAGGTCGAACAGCACGGCGACCACCACGCAGGCCAACACCGTGCCAGTCAGCTGGGCATCGAGGGCCAGCTCGCCGGTCGTCGCGAAGGAGACGGCCCACGCGCTGAGCATGAGGGTCAGCAGCACCCAGGGCAGCCGCCGGTACGGCCGGTACACGGCCATCCCCACCAGCGGGGCGACGGCAGCCAGCGCGCAGCCGGTGAGCATCGCGGCGGGACGGGTGACCGGGACCAGGGTCAGTGCGGTCATCGCCAGCGAGGTGCCGGCCACCGCCACCAGGAGGCCCCGAACCCGCGGCGAAGGCACGCGGTCGGCCCCGGCGGTGGTCACGGGGATGACCTCGGCAGCGCCAGGGACGCTCGTGACCTGCGGGACGGAGAACCACCCGTCAGGGTGCTCACGACAGGGCCCGCAGAGCCGCCGCCTCCTGTCGGGGCAGGTGGCCCTCCGGCACCGCTCGACCGAACAGCCAGCCCTGCCCGCGGTCGACGCCGAGGGACGCCAGCCGGGCGCACTGCTCGTCGGTCTCGATGCCTTCAGCTAACACGGTGATGCCCAGTGCCGTGGCCAGGCCGACGACGCCGGTCAGCAGTGCGGTGGGGGAGTCGACGCCGGTGACCGAGCGGTCCAGCTTGAGCACGGTGACCGGGTAGCGCTGCAGGTAGGCCAGCGAGGTGTAGCCGGTGCCGAAGTCGTCCACGGCCACGCGCACGCCGGTGGCTGCGAGCTCGCGCAGCGCCTCGACCCCGGCATCGGTCGGCAACTGGTCGTGCTCGGTGATCTCCAGGTGCAGCCGCTCGGGTGCCAGGCCCGCCGTCGTCAGGGCGCCCGCCACGCGGCAGCGCAGCTCGGGGTCGACCATGCTCGAGCGGCCCAGGTTGACGCTGACCGTCCACGGCAGCCCGTGCCCGGCCCAGTCGGCCGCGGTCGCGCAGGCCCGGTGCAGCACCCAGGTGTCCAGCGCGGCGCCGTTGCCCTGCACCTCGGCCAGCGGCAGGAAGTCGTCCGGGGCGAGCAGCCCCAGGGTCGGGTGCTGCCAACGCAGCAGGGCCTCGTGGCCCAGCACCCGGCGGTCGGCCAGGGACACCAGCGGTTGGAAGTGCAGCTCCAACGACCCCGAGCCCGGGTCGCCGCGCAGCAGCCCGCGCAGGTCCTCGGCCAGGGCCAGCTGGCCGAGGACCGCCTCGCGCAGCGCCGGCTCGAACCGGGTCGCCGTCCCCTTGGGGCCCTGCTTGCTGGCGTAGAGGGCGACGTCGGCGTCGGCCAGCGAACGCCACAGATCACTCGCCCCGGTCAGCTCGACCCAGCCGGCACTCGAGCGGACGGTGAAGGCCTGGTCGACCAGGCCGTTGTCCAGCCGGAACGGGCGGGCGAACGCCGTCCGCAGCACGTCGGTGACCTCGGCCGCGCCCGGGTGCAGCAGCAGCACGAACTCGTCGCCGCCGGACCGGGCGACGGTGCCGGCCGCGCCGACGGCGTCGGCCAGCCGGTTGCCCACGGCGACCAGCAGCGCGTCGCCGGTCTCGTGGCCGAAGGTGTCGTTGACGTGCTTGAAGTCGTCCAGGTCGAGCACGGCCAGGCGTCCGACGACGGCGCTCGCGGGCGTCGTCGTCGGCACCTGGACGTCGAAGGCGGCGCGCAGGCCGCGGCGGTTGGCCAGCCCGGTGAGCGGGTCGTGGCGGGCCCGGTCCTCGCTGCGGGCGATGGTCTGGGCGCCACGGACGATGGCCAGCCCGGCGACGACGGCGCCGGCGACCAGGTAGAGCCAGGTGGGCAGCCGGCCGGCCGGGTCCAGCAGGGACAGCGCGGTGGCGACCAGGACCAGCGGCACCAGGCCGAGCAGGCGGGCGGACTCCGAGCGGAGCCGGCGGTGGCCGTGGTCGGGGAACGCGGTCCGCATGCCGGGGTGCAGGGCGCCGGCCAGGAACAGGCACATGGCCAGAGCCCACAAGACGTTCGTCCAGTGCTGCGGGCCGATCACCCGGACGCCGGAGTTGGCGGTGAGGCAGTCGTAGACGGCGGCGCAGACCCCGCCGGCGACCAGCAGCCGCATGCTCGGCGACAGGTCCGCGCGGGAGGCCACGAAGCGCAGCAGCAGACAGACCAGCACGATGTCGAACGGGGCGAACGCCAGCGCCCAGGGCGCACCCGGGGTGAGCGCGGCCATCGCCGACTGGGCCACGGCGAGCAGCACGACGGTGCCGACGACGAGCTGGTCGGCTCGCCGTCCCCAGGTCTCCCGGACCGTCTTGCGGCGGTCCTCGGGCGAGCCCCGGCGCTGCCGGGTGAAGAGCACCACGAACAGGCCGACGGCGACGGCGATGCCCAGTGACTGGAGCCCGACGGCGGCGGCGTAGCTCGTGCTGTCGACCGCGAGGCCACCGAGCCAGCACGCGAGCATGGCCGAGACGGCCAGCCACGGACCGCGCCGGTCCGGCCGGTGCACGCGGATCCCCAGCAGCGGTGCGAGCGCGGCCAGCGCGGTGACGGTGAGGACGGCCGCCGTGCGGGTGGGCGCCCAGCAGCTCAGCGGCAGGGCGAGGACGGCGACCGCCACCGCGACACCCAGCAGCGCAGGCGGGTGCCTGGGGCGGGGAGTCGTCACACCTGCCCTCTCGGCAGCCGCGCGGCCGTTCTTGATCCGTTGCCGCCGGCCCCACCCGTCCGGGCTGGTCGGATCACCCGGTGTCGCCTCAGGGGCAGGCCTCCCCGCGCTTGACCACGTCCAGGTCGATGCTGCCCTCGACGGCACCGGTGACCTGCTGACTCGACCGCCACGTCCTGGTCGCAGCGGAGACGTGCCGTCCCGCCGTCGGTGGGCCCCCGCGCAGTGGCGTCACGGGCGTCGGATAGACAGTCACCATGACCGAGGCGACCACGTTCACCGACGCCGGCTGGCTCTCTCGCGAGGAGATGGACGCAGCCCGCGAGCGGTTGCCGATCCTCTACGTCGACGCCGTGCCGGTCCGGGTCGACGACCATGGCGTGGTCACGCAGGTCGGCCTGCTGCTGCGCGCCGGTGAGGACGGCCAGATCAAGCGCGCCCTGGTCTCGGGCCGGGTGCTCTACCACGAGCGTGTCCGGGCGGCCCTGATCCGGCACCTGGAGAAGGACCTGGGTCCGCTGGCCCTGCCTCGGGTGCCCCCGGCCCCGCAGCCGTTCACGATCGCCGAGTACTTCCCCACCCCGGGCGTCACCCCGTTTCACGACCCGCGTCAGCACGCTGTCGCGCTGGCCTACGTCGTCCCGGTCGAGGGCGACTGCGCCCCGCAGCAGGACGCCCTGGAGCTGACCTGGTTCGCACCCGATGAGGTCCGGGACCCGGGCGTGCTGGCCGAGCTGCTCAACGGGCAGCGCCACCTGCTGCTGCAGGCCCTGGCGCACCTGGGCGTCTGACCCGGCGCCAGTCAGCTCACCGGGCCCCGACCGAGGACCGCCCGCCGTTGAGCCGCAGTCGCCAGCACAGCAGCGCGAGGTCCAGCGCGGTCCGGGGTTCGCGCTGGTCCAGGTCGACCCCGCCGAGCAGGGCGGAGATGCGCTCGAGCCGGCTGTAGAGCGTCTGTCGGCGGATGCCCAGGGCCTCGGCAGCCCGGCTCTTGGACAGCCCGACCACGAACAGCGTGTCCAGGGTCATCACCAGTCCGGCCCCGGTCCGGGCATCGTGGGCCAGCAGGGGTCCCAGCTGGTCGGCGGTGAACCGCTCGAGCGTCGCGTCGTCGACCATGGTCAGCAGCTCCTGGTACAGCGCGAAGTCCTGAGAGAGCACCAGGTCGCCGGGTAGGGCCATCCGGGCGGCGAGCTCGGCGGTGTCCAGGGCCGACCGCAGCGAACCGGCCAGTCCGGTGATGTCCTCGACCAGCGGTCCCGCGCTGAGCAGCACCGCGCCGCTGCTGCCGAGCTGGACCTCCAGGTCGGCAGCCAGGGCGGTCAGCTGCCGGCGCAGCCCGGTGCGGGACACCGCGGCGCCCAGCAGCACCTGACCGTCGCTCTCGGCCACCACCGAGGAGCCCAGGTGGCGCCCCGCGCTCTCCTGCACCGTCTGCGACCAGCCCGGCAGCGCCTCCCGGTAGGACCGGGGCCGCACGACGCAGCCCACCACGCCCTGCCCGGGCCGGACGACGAAGCCCACCCCCAGCGCCCGCGCGGACAGGTCGCTGGTGGTGGTCCGACCGGTGAGCAGGTCCCCGAGCAGCTGCGCGGCCGAGAGCCGCCGGCCGGTGACGCCGGAGGGGGAACGTCGCACCTCCACCGCGAGCAGCGGCGCCGCAGCCTCCAGCGCGTCCCGACAGCGCTCGTCAGCCGGGCCGGACAAGGTCAGCCGGCCCCACGTCTGGCCGCCGACGACGATGTCGACGCCCGTCCCGGGTTCCCCGGCCTCGGCCGCGCCCGACCCGGCCACCAGCTCCCCGGTGGTGGTGCTGACGGTGGCCGATCGACCGGTGAGCTGGGACAACGCCCCGGTCAACCGGACCACCCCCGGGCCGTCGGCCAGCGCCGCCAGCAGCCCGGACCGCAGCTCGGCCACCGCGCGCAACGCGACGACCTCGGCGTCCAGGATCGCGGCGTGCGCGGCCTCGGTCACCTCGATGAAGGGCACGACACCGCGCAGCAGCACGACCGGCAGGCCCACCCGGGCAGCCTCCTCCAGCAGGGCCGGGGGAGCGGTGGGCAGGCTGCGGCCCAGCTCCAGCAGCAGCGCGGTGATCCCGACTCGGGCCAGGGCGGCGACGTAGGAACGGTGCGCCTCCACCGGCAGGCCGACCAGCCCCAGCCCGGTGGTCAGCAGCGCCTCGCCGCCCTTGAGCAGCGGCGCGATGTCGTAGATCTCGCTGGTGTGCACCCAGCGGACCACCCGCTCGCCCGCGTCCTGGGCTGCGCCGGTCAGTTCCGGTCGGGCCGCGCGCACCGCCGGCAGGTCGAGCAGCCCGGCCAGGGTGAGGGACACATCCGGGACCGTACAGAGTGTCCAGTCCTCACCCGCCGGACACGACGTCGTGTCCCTTGGGGCCGACGTGTCTGGGGCCCTAGTGTCCTGCCCACTCGACCGCCGGGGTCGACAGAGGGAGAGATCGCCATGTCACCCACGTCCCCGCTCCAGCCGACCCGCCACCGACCCCGTCGGCTCGGCCTGACCGCCGCGCTCGGCGCCGCTGCCCTGGTGCTCGCCGCCTGTGGCGGCGCCACCGGTGACGAGGGCGCGCAGAGCTCGGCCGACGAGGGCACCGTCTCGGTGTTCGGCGCCTACGCCACCCCGCTGGAGGAGCCCTGGGACGGCGCCATCCACCGGGCGCTCACCGCCGTCGCCGACGACGGCGAGATCTCCTACGACTACGTCGACGACCTGGCGACCGCCGATGACATGGAGCGCGCCCTGCGCGACATCATCGCCACCTCCGACCCCGACGTCATCGTCGGCGACGCCTTCGCCGCCGAGGACGCCGTGCGAGCCGTGGCCGAGGACTTCCCGGACACCGCGTTCGTCTTCGGCTCCGGCGGTACCGAGCAGGCACCGAACTTCAGCGTCTTCGACAACTGGCTGCAGGACCCGGCCTACCTGGCTGGGATGATGGCCGGCGGGCTCACCCAGAGCGGGACCATCGGCGTGGTCGGCGCGATGCCGATCCCCGAGGTCAACCGGATCGTCAACGCCTTCACCGCCGGTGCGCAGGAGACCAACCCGACCGCCACGGTCACGGTGTCCTTCATCAACTCCTTCTTCGACCCGGCCACGGCCAAGCAGGCCGCCGAGGCCGCGATCGCCGGGGGTGCCGACGTGCTGTTCGCCGAGCGGGAGGGCGTGATCGCCGCCGCCCAGGAGAACGACCTGCCGGTGTTCGGGATGATGGTCGACCAGCAGGAGCAGGCCCCCGAGCACGTGGTGTCCTCGTTGGTCTGGGACATGCGTCCGACCATCGAGGCCGTGGTCGCCTCGGTCGCCGACGGCAGCTACGAGGCCACGAACCTGGCCGAGTACTCCTTCTTGGTCAACGGCGGCAGCTCGCTGGCCCCGATCAACACCGCGACGACGTTCCCGATCCCCGACGAGCTGATCAGCACGGTCGAGGAGCGTCAGGCCCAGATCTCCGACGGCACCTTCGTCACCCCGGTCGACGAGTCCGAGCCGGCCGGTTCGACCACGGTCGGGGAGTGACGGCGGCGGACCGGGGCGGGCCCGGGGCGTCCGTCCCGGCCCGCCCCACCCCGCTGGTCGAGCTGCGGGGCATCACCAAGCGGTTCGGCGCGCTGGTCGCCAACGACGCGATCGACCTGTCCGTGGACGCCGGTGAGGTGCTCGCGCTGCTGGGCGAGAACGGCGCCGGCAAGTCCACCCTGACCCGGATCCTCTACGGCCTGAGCCGGGCCGACGCCGGGGAGATCCGGATCGCCGGCCAGCCGGTCACGATGACCTCACCGGCCGACGCCCTGGCCGCCGGGATCGGCATGGTCACCCAGGAGTTCTCCCTGGTCGGCACCATGACGGTGACCGAGAATCTGATGCTGACCGGTTCCTCGCTGGGCCGGGTGGACCGCAAGGCGGCCCGGGCCCGAGTGCTGGAGGCCTCGCAGCGCCTCGGCGTCCCGGTCGACCCCGATGCCGTCGTCGAGCGGTTGTCGGTGGGGGAACGGCAGCGGGTGGAGATCGTCAAGGCGCTGCTGGGGGACTGCCGGCTGCTGGTGCTCGACGAGCCCACCGCCGTGCTCGTCCCGGCCGACGTCGACCTGCTCTTCGCCTCCATCCGGCGGCTGACCGCGCAGGGCCTGGCCGTCGTGTTCATCTCGCACAAGCTGCACGAGGTGGTCGAGATCGCCGACCGGATCGGCATCCTGCGCCGTGGCCGGCTGGTGGCAGACCTGCCCGCGCAGGGCCTGGACCCGGTGGCGATCGCCGCGCTGATGGTCGGGGCCACCGACCAGCCCGGCACCCCGGCGTCGGCCGGGGACGCCCTGGGCGTGCACGGCGAGACGCTGGCCACCGCGGTCGGCCTGGACGGCTCAGCCGCGCCGCAGGCCGCCTCGGCCGAGGTCGCCGTCGACCCGGCCCGGCCGGTGGCACTGCAGGTGCAGGGCCTCACGCTGGCCGGGGACCCCCGGCCCCGGGTGGACGACGTCGACCTGACGGTGCGGGCCGGGGAGATCGTCGGGGTCGCCGGGGTGTCGGGCAACGGGCAGACCGAGCTGGTCGCGCTGCTGTGCGGCACCACGGCGGCCACCGCCGGGACAGTCTGCGTCGGCGGCACCGAGCTGACCGGCCTGGACCCCGCGGCCCGGCTGCGGGCGGGCCTGGGCCGACTGACCGAGGACCGGCGGGGCAGCGTGGTGCTGGGCATGAGCGTCGAGCAGAACCTGGTGCTCGAGGACCTGGACCGCTTCCGCACCGGCCCGTTCCTGAGCCGGCGCAAGGTGCGCGCGCACGCCGCGTCGCTGATCGAGCGCTTCGACATCCGGGCCGCGCCCGGAGACCCGATCCGCTCGCTGTCGGGAGGCAACATGCAGAAGGTGCTGCTGGCCCGGGCCATCGAGCGTGACCCCACCGTGCTGGTGGCCTCCCAGCCCACCCGCGGCCTGGACGTCGGTGCCTGCGAGTACGTGTACTCCCAGCTGCGTGCCCTGCGTGCGGCCGGCAGCGGCGTGCTGCTCATCTCCGAGGACCTGGACGAGCTGATCGGCATCGCGGACCGCATCCTGGTGCTCTCCGGTGGCCGGGTGGTCGGTGAGGTCGCCGCGGCCGGGGCCACCCGGGAGGCCCTGGGCGTGCTGATGACCGGGCACGCCGCCGCCGCCGGGGAGCGGGCGGCATGAGGTTCGTCCTGCGGGCCCGCGAGCCCCGCTGGCTGGCGCCGGCTGCCGTCGCCGTCGCCGTGCTGGTCACCCTCGCCCTGACCGCGGGCCCGATCCGGTTGGCCGGGGCGGCCCCGGTGGCCGCCTTCGAGCGGTACGTCTTCACCCCGCTGACCACCCCCAACGGCATCGCCGAGGTGCTGCTGTCGGCCACCCCGCTGCTGTTCACCGGGCTGGCGGTGGCCATCGCCTTCCGGGTCGGCTACTACAACATCGGCGCCGAGGGCCAGTTCCTGGCCGGGGCGATCGCGACGACGGCGATGGCGTTCACCGCCCCGGACCTGCCCGCGGTGCTGGCGCTGCCGCTGGGCGTGCTGGCCGGGGCGCTGGGCGGGGTGGTCTGGGCGTTCCTGCCGGCGCTGCTGCGCCGGCGCTTCGGCATCGACGAGGTGGTCACCACGCTGCTGCTGAACCCGGTCGCGGTGCTGCTGCTGCAGGGCCTGCTCACCGGCCCCTGGCGCAACCCGGTGACCGGTTTCCCGGACTCCACCTCCTACGGCTCCGGCTACGAGCTGCCGGCCCTCCTCGGGTCCCGGGTGCACGCCGGGCTGCTGGTCGGGCTGGTGCTGGTCGCGGTGACCGGGGTGGTCCTGTGGGCCACCCCGGTCGGGGTCCGGCTGCGGGCGGTGGGGCAGTCCCCGGCCGCGGCGGGGTTCTCCGGCATCCGGGTGGGGGTGCTGCAGTGGCGCAGCGCGCTGGTGTCCGGCGCGGTGGCCGGCGTGGGCGGTGCGGTCCAGGTGCTCGGTGTGCAGCACCAGCTGACCACCAGCATCGCCGCCGGGTACGGCTACACCGGCGTCGTGGTGGCCACCCTGGGCGGCTTGTCCGCGGTGGGCGTGCTGGCCGTGGCCGTGCTGCTGGGCGATGTGCAGGTCGGGGCGCAGAGCGCGTCGATCTCGCTGCAGCTGCCCAGCCAGATGGGTGGGGTGCTCAGCTCGGTGCTGCTGCTGACCGTGGTGTCGGCGGTGGCCGTGCGCCGCTACCGGCTGGTGCGCCGCAGACCACGGCAACCCGATCCCAGCGAGGGACCACGCGCGGAACGGCCGCTGCAGAAGGTGGGGGGCTGAGCCGTGGACTTCCCGCTGATCGCGGTGCTGGCCGCAACCCTGACCATCGCCACGCCGCTGGTCTTCGGCGCGCTGGGCGCGCTGCTGGGCGAGCGGACCGGCGTCCTGAACCTGGGCATCGAGGGCACCCTGTACGTCGGTGCCTTCACCGGGTTCCTGGTCGCCGCGCGGACCGGGTCGCTGACCCTGGCCGTGCTCGCCGCGGTGCTGGCCGGTGCCCTGGGCGGGGCCCTGATGGCGTTGCTGACCGTGAGCCTGGGGGTCAACCAGCACGTGGCCGGCATCGGCACCACGCTGCTGCTGGTCGCGGGCAGCGACTTCGCCAACCGGCAGATGTTCGGTGGCGGCGAGCGGACCGTGACCGTCACGTTCGACCGCTTCCTCGCCGGCGGCGGCCTGCTGGCGCAGTACCCGATGACCTACCTGGGGTTCTTCGTACTGGCCCCGCTGGTGTGGTGGGTGTTGCGCTCCACCGGTGCGGGTCTGCGGTTGACCGCGGTCGGGGAGAACCCGGAGGCCGCCGACGCAGCAGGCATCTCGGTGCCGGCGACCCGGTGGGCGGCGCTGGTGACCGGCGGTGCGCTGATGGGGTTGGGTGGGTCCTTCCTGACCTTGTCCCTGCTGGGCACCTTCACCCTGGACATCGTCAGCGGGCGCGGCTGGATCTGCATCGCCCTGGTCATCTTCGGCCGCTGGAAGGTGTGGCCGATCGTGGCGGGCGCGCTGCTGTTCGGCCTGTTCGAGGCGCTGCAGCTGCAGTTGGCCATCACCCCGGCGTTCGGGTCGGTGCCCAACGAGCTGCTCATCGCCCTGCCCTACCTCGTCGTCATCGCCGCGCTGGCCGTGCGTGGCCGCGGCGTCCGCTACCCCGGCGCGTACCTCACCGCGTACCGCCGAGCCTGAACCCGTCTCTCCGGAGGTTTCCGCATGTCCGCGTCCACGTCTCTCCACACCTCTGCCGACCTGCTGGCACACGCCCTCGCCGAGGCCCGCCTCGGCCGTGACGAGGGCGGGGTGCCGATCGGTGCGGCGCTCGTCGTCGACGGCGAGGTGCTCGCCGTCGGGCACAACCGGCGGGTACAGCAGGGCAGCGCCATCCGGCACGGTGAGACCGACTGCCTGGAGGCCGCCGGCCGGCTGCCCGCCTCGGTCTACGCCCGGGCCACGATGGTGACCACGCTGTCGCCGTGCGACATGTGCACCGGGGCGATCCTGCTCTACAAGATCCCGCGGGTGGTGATCGGGGAGAACCGCACGTTCCTGGGCGGGGAGGACCTGCTGCGCTCCCGCGGGGTGGACGTCGAGGTGCTCGATGACGCCGAGTGCATCCAGCTGATGACCGAGTTCATCGACCGCGCACCCGAGCTGTGGAACGAGGACATCGGCGAGCTCTGACGGGCCTGAGTCACCCGGTCAGGCCCAGCCCGGCGGAACGGGACCGACGTGCTGTCCACGGCCGCGACCGCACGTCCAGCTGCCCGAGGAGCCCACGACCACCGTCGACGGGGTCAGCACCGACGACGCCCAGGTCCGGACGACGAACGGCCCTCCCACCAGGCGAGGACGCGGAGCGCGCGCAGCGTGTTCCACCGGCTGGGCTCGCCATCGGTCTCCAGGACGAACGGCACCCGTCCGGCGTGCGTGGACTCCTGCGGCCACCGGCCGTCGGGGGCCTGCTTCGCGGCGATGCTCTCCACGGCCTCCCGGCAGTGCTCGTCGAGGAAGGTCCCGGCGTCGCGCAGGTGGTCCAGGGCGCGCAGCACGTCGTAGTACCAGCGCGGCGGGAACGACAGCCGGGTGAAGTCGGGGTCGATCAGCTTTCCGGTGGACGCCCGGCGCAGCAGTTGGCGCTGCAGCAGGTAGTCCTGTCCGCGCAGCCGGGCCTCCCGGACTCCGGTGTCCCCGGTCCGCTGCTCGAACTCCAGGAGGCCCTCGAGGACGGCGATCGTGGTGTGGAACGAGGACCGGGTGGACCCGGTCTCCACGGCGCAGTTCCAGCCGCCGTCGGCCAACTGCTCGACGACCAGGCGCCCGGCGATGCCGTCGACATCGGCCCCGAAGTAGGCGCCGACGGCGAGGGTCAGGCCGTTGATGCAGGGCTCGACATCCCCGTCGAAGAACCGCTGCCCGTCGTGCTCCCACGTGCAGTTCTCGGCGACGAGGGCGACGGCCCGCTGCGCCGGCTCACAGTCCGGGGGCAGGCCGAGCCGGCGGAGCAGCTCCAGCACGTGCGCTGTCGACGTCCAGGGCTGTCCGGGTTCAGTGGCCGCACTGGGGTCGTCGGGGAAGTACGCGCCGCCGGCCCACTGGCCGTCCGCGCCCTGCAGCGCCAGCAACCGGGCGCCCCAGCCCTCGGTGGCGACGCGGGCGCGCTCGGCGACGACGACGTCGTCGGGGGCGTGCAGCAGGTCGCGCTGCACCTGCCAGCGGATGGCCGGGTCGCCGTCCAGCAGCCAGTCCCGGACGTCTGGCGCAAGCTCGGTTGCCATGGTCGAGCACGCTAGGACCTGACGGGCCCGCAGCGCCACGGGTCAGCCGAGGTCGGCGCAACCGGTCTCGTCGGGCAGCAGCGGCCGGAAGGTGACCGCCCAGCTGCTCGCGCCGCTGGTCCAGGGCGTGAGGGAGTCCGCGGCCTGGGCTGCGGTGGCGACGGCGGCGGCCTGCTCCCCGGTGGCCACGACGCAGCCGATCCCGGGGCCGACCGGCTCACCGGGCAGGTCCGGGCCGGGCCAGGCGACAGGTGGTCGGCTGCCGAGGCCCTGGTCGGTGGGTTCCACGTAGGGGCCGGCGATCGCGGCGACCGCGGTCGGCTCGTAGCCGGTGGTCTGCTCGTCGAGCACGGTGAACCGTTGCAGCAGTCCGGCGAGTGCGGCCCGGGCGGACTGCTGCTCGGCGGTGTAGCCCACGTCGGTGCCGTCCGGGGTGAGGGCGTAGGCCTCACGGACGAACGTCTCGGTCTCGGTGACCAGGGTGAACCGGGTGGTGGCCGCGTCGGCGATGTTCGGCATGCCCAGGTCGCCGGTCTGCGCGACCCCGGCATCGCGGGCGGCGTCGGCGAGCTCCTGGACCCCCGCCTCGTCGAGCTGGGCGACCTGCAGGTTGGGCCAGGCGGGCGCCGGATAGATCGCGATGACCGGTCCCTCGGTGATCACCCGACCGTCCCGGTAGACGCTGACCAGCGGCAGGCGGCCGACGGTGGTCTCCGGCGTCACGAATCCGCCGGTGTAGTCGATGCGCAGGACCAGCGCATCACCGTCGGCGGGCAGGGCCACGCTGCCGCTGCTCGGGCTGCCGCCGCGCTCGGCGCAGCCGGTGAGGGCGAGCCCCACCCCGAGGACGGCGACGACGAGCCGGGTGCGCATGCGGAGACGACGAGTGGGGGACCGGGGGAGTTCCAGCGTCACCACCGTGTCGTTGCTCCAACACCGACAATCACTCTCCAGGGGGATCAGGAGACGCTTGCACCCGACGTCGTTGCTCCAACAGCGATAAGGTCGCGCTGATCATCCGCAGAGAACCGCTCCGGCTCTATCGCTGCTATACCGACGACAGGAAATCGATGTCGACGCCTCGCCGCCGCGAGCGGTTGACCACCGGCGGGCTCGCCGAAGCCGGCCGGCTGGTCCGCGACCGGCGTCTGCAGCTCGGGCTGACCCAGCTGGACCTGGCCGACCTGTCCGGTGTCGGCGTCTCGTCGGTGCGCGGACTGGAGGCCGGCCGGGAGACGGTGACGCTGGTGGTCGCCCTGGCTGTCCTCGAGGCGCTCGGGCTGGGCCTGGGGGTCGGGCCGCGCCGGGCGCTGCGGTCGACCCACGAGATCCTGCTCCTCGACCCGGCGGCGGGGCCCCGGTGACCGAGCTGCGCGAGGTCGAGGTCGCCGACGTCTACCAGGGCGACCGGCTGGCCGGGCAGCTGCGCCGCGAGGGGGACGACGTCGTCTTCGGTTACGACGCAGCGCACCTGGCCGACCCCGACGCCCGCCCGGTGGCCTTCTCGCTGCCGCTCACTGACGAACCAGCGCGGGCCGGGGCCGGGTCGGCGCCGCCGTTCTTCGCCGGGCTGCTCCCCGAGGGCGCCCGGCTCCAGGCGCTCACCAGTGGCGCCCGGACGTCGGCCGACGACCACCTGACCCTCCTGCTGCTGGTCGGGGGCGACGCGATCGGCGACGTGCGGGTCCTGCCGCACGGGGTGCCGCCGGTCGACCCGGCAGCGATGGTGGACACGGACGCCCCCGACGTCGACTTCGTTGCCTTGTTCGCCCGGGCCACCTCCACCGACCCGGATCGACTGGACCGGGTGGCCCTGCCCGGGGTGCAGGTCAAGGTGTCCGCGGCGGTCATCTCCACCCCGCTCGGGACGACGGCGGGTCCGGCGATCCTGAAGCTGGACCCCGCGGGTTGGCCGCATCTGGTGGCCAACGAAGAGTTCTTCCTGTCCCTGGCGGCGGGGTGCGGCCTGCCCGTGCCTACGCACCGGTTGCTCACCGACCGGGCGGGGCGCTCCGGGCTGCTGGTGGAGCGGTTCGACCGGGTCGTCGTCCCCGGTGCTGCGGTGCGGCGGCTGCCGCAGGAGGACGCCTGCCAGGTGCTCGGGCGGTACCCGGCAGCCAAGTACCGCATCACGCTGCAGGAGGCCGCTCTCGCCCTGGCCGACGCGGTCGAGCTCGCCGGCGGCTCCCGGCCGTTGGCGTTGCGCCGGGTGCTGGAGACCGCCGCGGTCAGCTACCTGATCGGCAACGGGGACCTGCACGGCAAGAACCTCTCGGTGCGGGCCGCACCGGACGGGCTGTGGGAGGTGACGCCGGCCTACGACCTGCTGTGCACCCAGCCCTACACCGGCTGGTCGGACCCGATGGCGATCCCGCTGCACGGCCGGGCCCACCGCCTCGGCCGCCGCTGGTGGCTGGACGCGGCGCGCCGCTGGGGGTTGCCCGAGCGGGTGGTGCACCGGTCGCTGGACCGGATCGTCGCGGCTGTTGCACCATGGATCGACCGGGTCGGGGAGATCGGGTTCGACGACGCCACGACCGCCCGCCTGGCTGAGCTGCTGCGCACCCGGCGGGCCGAGCTGGCCGGCTGACCGGCGCCTCATCCCGGCCACACCGGCCGCCGGAGCACCGACACGATCGTCCGCCCGTCGTGCAGGTGCAGGCTGCAGTCCAGGCCCTGACTGCGCCTGACGATGGCCTCGATCGCGGCCGCCCAGCTGGCGTCCTCCGGGGTCTCGTAGGCCGGGCCACGACGTTCCAGGCACAGGGCCAGGTGCAGGTCTGCCGGATCGAGGCGTTCGGATTCAGCGATCACGCCGTGCACGGCCTGCAGGTTGCCGATCGCGACCAGGTCGGCTTCGAGCGGCAGGTCGTCGACCGGGATGAGCAGGGGCACCGGCGTGCCGTCCGGCCGCAGCCACATGAGGTGCAGGGTGCGCCGGACCGGCGTCCGGAAGCCGCCGAGCTGGAGCAGCGTGGCCCAGTGCTCGAGGAGGTGGGCATCGGAGCGGACAGGTGCGGTGAGGTCGGGTGCGGTGGTCATGGCGGGAGCCTGGTGCAGCGGGCCGACCTCCCGCTGACGTTGTCCACAGGCCCTGCCTCAGTCCACAGGCCCTGCCTCAGTCCACAGGCCCTGCCTCAGTCTGCGGACGGGCCGAGGTCGGCCAGGAGCGCGTCCAGTACGGCCTCCTCGTGCACCGCTCGGCCGTCGGCCGCCAGCGCGCACTGCAGGTCCGGGTCCCACGGGGTGGCCACCTCGCTCCCTGTCAGCGGCACGCCGATGCCCGGCCCGGGGAGCGCGGCCAGGTAGTCGGCGGCGCTGAGCCGCCAGGGGACGGCCCCGCGGGCCAGCACCCGGGAGGCGATCGCCAGCCCGGGCCAGTCGAAGTCACCGTGGTAGCGGACGACGGCGCCCTCGACCAGCAGTCGCTCGACCAGCAGGGCACCGACGGTCGACGGGTTCCCCTGCAGACAGAGCAGCGGTGCCGTCGTCCCGAGCTCGGCGGCGGCCTGCACGACCTGCGGGTTCTCGCACACCTGGACGACCTCGCCGGCGGAGGTCCACGGGCCGGGTGCGGCGCGGAGCTCGCGCAGCGTCAGGTGGGTGGGCAGGCCGAGGTGCGCGCGCTCGCGCATCATGCCGGCCCAACTGCTGGGACCCGGGGGGCGCCAGCCCAACACGAGCACGGTCCCGGAGACGTCGTCGGTGCGCACGCCGGCCAGCTCCCAGAGACGGGCCCGCTCATCGGCTGTGGTCGGGGGCGCCGTGTTGTGAGCGGCAGCCAGTCCGCGCAGCGCGACGGCCCCGGCCCGCCGGCCCGAGTCCAGTGCGTGGGCGTCCCCGGCCACGGTGGCGGCCAACTCGCCGAGCGTCCGTGGCCGGGGGTCCTCCAGGACCAGGGCCACCGCCCCCACGGCGACGGCGAGGGCATCGAGCGGGCCGAGCAGTCCGGTCGAGCGGAGCCCGCCGGTCCAGCCGGCACTCCACGGCGAGGTCAGGTCGGCCTGGGCCAGCAGCATCGCCCAGCCGTCCTCGGCGGCTTCCCTGGCGGATGTCGCGGCTCGTCGTTCGGCGGGTCGGTCCCGCAGCGGGCCGCGGAGTCGGGCCACGACGTCGGCCAGCGACACCGCTGCTGGCGAAGCTCGCAGGGCGGTGTCCAGGTCGGACAGCGAGAGCCGTCGTCGACCGGTCCGCAGCCGGGAGCCCAGCACCCCGCCGAGCAGATCGGCGGTGTGGTCGTCCAGCTCCACGGTGACCGTGCCGAGCGGCTCCGACCCGGTGGCCTCCAGCCGGCGGGCGACGGCTGCCCACACCGGCCGCATCGGGGGGTCGGCCAGCTCGGCCCAGAGCCGGTCGGCGGTCACGTGAAGACGTGCCGGCTGGTGCCGTCCCAGTGCACCCGGGTGGTGATGGCCGCGGTGCCCTCTGCTCGGCGCACCTCGTAGACGTCCAAGGACGGCACGCCCGGGCCGAAGCCCCACAGCGCGTGCCCGGTCATCACGAAGTCCAGGTCCAGGCGCACCAACTGGGCCATCAACTCCCCGATGGTGCGTTCGTCGACCTTGGCGAAGGCGTCGTCGAGCAGGATCAGCCGCAGCGCCTGGGGGTCGGGCAGGCCGGCGAAGAACGCGTCGGCCGCGGCGAAGAGCGCGAGGTAGCTGACCACCCGGGTCTCACCCTGGCTCAGCCGGGTCCGCCGGCTGATCCGGCGTCGCTCGCCGGACCCGGGGCCCAGGATGTAGACCTCCACGGTGTGCCAGGACCGGTGGTCCAACGCCGTCCGCAGCGCGGCGGCATACCCCTGGGCAGGGTCGGTGCGCAGCTGCTCCTCCACCCGGGACCGCAGCAGCTCGGTGAGCTCGGTGTTCGCCTCGACCGAGCGGGCGGAGGCGCGGGTGCGGACCAGCTCCTCGATCCGGGCGGCCGAGCCGGAGGCGTCCTCGGCCAGCGGCCAGCGGATCTCCACCCCGATCCCGTGGCTGGTGCGGATCCCGGCCGTCCGCTCGTTCATCAGCTCGACCTGCCTGGTCGACCACAACAGCTGCTGGCGCAGTTCGTCGGCGACCGAGCCGAGCACGAATGCGGTGAAGACCCGCTGCTCCTTCTCGGTCAACGCGATCCGACCGAGGTCGCGCCGGCGGACCAGTTCGGTGACCGCGGCCGGCAGGGTCCGGCGGCCGGTGGCCTCGGTGATGGCGACCAGGCTGATCCCGTCGACGACCGAGGTGATCAGGTCGTAGTCGCCGGGGTCGCGGCGCTTGTCCAGCTCGCGCAGCGCCCGCTGGTAGCCCTCCGGGTCCGGGTCGGGCAGCGGGTCGGGCAGGCCGGCGAGCAGCAGCCCGGTGAGCGGACCGGTGGCGGGCAGGTCGCCGAACCCGGCGGACTCGGCCAGGCCGGGCAGTTCGGCCCGCCGGCGCAGCGTGGCCTCGGAGGTGTTGGCGGCGGCCCGGGCGGCGACGGCGGCGGCCGCGGCGGTCTCGGCGCCCGCCTGGGCCCGGGTGTGCGTATCGCGGGTGGCCAGCCAGTGCGTGGCGGTGGCCTGGGCGGCCACCCGGCCCCGCTCGGCGGCCTGCTCGGCGTTGCGCAGCTCGACCCGCGCGGTGTCGGCGTCCAGCCCGGCGGCGAGCTCGGCGGCAGCCAGCGCAGTGGCAGCGGCGTGCCAGTCGCCACGGTCCCGCTCGGCGACCTCCTCCGCGGCGCGCCGCTGGTCCCGGGCGGTGTCGGCGGCAGCACCGGCCGAGGCCACCCGGCTGAGCGCCCGGACCAGTTCGCCGAGCGCGGTGCCGACCGCCTCGGCAGCCACGACCGTCTGCCCGGCCCGGTCGCGGGCCGTGGTCAGCACCGGCTCCTCGGCAGCCAGGCCCAGCCGGGCGCACGCGGCGGCGTGTTGCTGCTGGTCGGCGTCCCAGGAGGCGCGTGCCTGACCCGCGGCCCGGGCCAGTCGGTCGGCCTCGGCTGCGGCCCGGTCCAGGTCGGCGGCCGCGCTGCGCCGGGTGGCGACGGCGTCCCGCACCGCCCCGGACCGCGGCGCGGTGGTGACGTGCGCCCGCAGCGCGGCGAGGTCGGCGGCCACCGCGGCCAGCCGGGTCTCCCGTGCGGCGATGGCGGCGCCGATCTCGACGAGCTCGGTGTCCAGCGAGGCGAGCTGCTCGGTGCGGTGCCGGGCCCGGGCTGTGGCGCCGATGTGCCGGGCGTGCGGCACGGTGTGCCGGCCGGAGAGCGCGCCGAGGGCGAAACTGCCGTCCCGGTCCAGCCAGCAGGCGCCGGTTCGGTCGGCCCAGCCGATCCGGTCGAGGACGGCGGCCACCTGCTCGGTCGGCACCCCTCCGTCGGGGTCGGGTACCAGCACCTGCGACAGCGGCCGCCGGGCGGTCGCCCCGGTCGCGTCGACCAACAGCTCGCCCACGCCCGCGCCGGAGGCGCCGGCGGTGCCGATGACCGCGGTGAGCAGCCCGGATCCGATGAGCGCAGCTTCGGCACCGGCCTGGTCGTCCGGTCCGGCGTCGGCGGCGAAGTCCACGGCCCGCCACAGTGGGGTGCCGTCCTGGGGCACCGTCCAGGAGGGGCGCGCGGGTTCGGGGTCGCGCTCGGCCAGCAGGTCCGCGCGCTGCGCGGTGAGCTCGGCCCGCCGGTCGGTGAGCCCGGTCCGCTGCTGCCGCAGTTCGGCCCGCTCGTCGGCCAGCCGCTCGGTCGCGGGCACCGCGGCGTCGGCTGCGGTGCGGTCCAGCGCGTCGAGGTCGGGGGACACCTCGGGGTCGACCAACCACGGTCCGACGGCGGTGTCGAGCCGGTCGAGGTCCCCGAGCCGGTCGACGGTCTCCGCGGCGGCGACCCAGCCCAGCCACCGGTCGCGCAGCTCGGCCCGGGCGGCCAGCTCGGCTTCGGTCGCGGTACCCCGGCGGACATCGGCCTCCCGCTCCCGGACGGCAGCCTCGTCCCGGCGCCGTTCGGCGGCGAGCACCGCGGTCTCCTGGCCGGCCAACCGCCGGTGCTCGGCCACCCGGGCGTCGAGCACCTGCCGGCGGTCGGCTGCGGCCTGCCGCACGGTGCCCGCGCCGGCCCGCAATCCGCCGGGGTCGATGTCGCCGAGGTCGAGCCGGGCGCGCGAGGGTCGGGTGAGCGGCTCGGCATCGCCGTCGGGACGGACCCGCACCGGTTCGACGGCGCCGGGCACCTCGATCACCCGGGCGGCCAGCTCGGCGGGCAGCGGGCTGGGCACGCCGTCGCCGGCGTGCCCAGCGAGTTCGGTGAGCCGCGCGGTGACCCGTCCCGCCGCCTCGGCGGCGTCAGTGACCTCGCGCCCGACACGGCCGGCGGCGTCGTCCTCGGCCTGCCGGGCCTGTCCGGACCGCTCGGCGGCCCGCCCGGCGGTGGTGCGCTGGGCGGCTACTGTCTGCGCGCGTTCGAGCAGGTCGCGGTGCTCGGCAGAGTCCTGCAGCCCGCGCAGCGTGGCCGCCACCTCGGCCAGGTGCTCCTGCGCCTCGGTGTGCGCGGCCTCCGCGGTGACCGCCACCGTCTCGGCCTCGGCGCGGGCCCGGTCGGCGGCGCGGGCGGCCTTCTCGGTGCGCTCGGCGTCCCGGCCGGCGGCCCGAGCCTGCCCGGTGGCGGCGGCCAGCTCTCCCTGGGCGTAACGGCGGTAGGCGGTGAGGAACGCCGCCAGGTCGACGACGCCACGCTCGAGCCGTTCCTGCAGCGCCCGGGTCTCGGAGATCTCGTCCAGCTTGGCGCCGGCGGCGTCCAGAGTGGCCTGGGACAGTGGCGGCAGGGCATCGGACAGCAGTGCGGGCAACCGGCCCTCGTCGATCCGGTTGCCGACGTCGGGGGAGCGCAGCGTGTGCAGCAGCTGAGTCAGCCCGTCGAAGCGTTCCTCGGCGCGAGCGTCGACCAGTCCGAACACCTGGCTGCGGACCTGCTCGCGGTGGGTGTCGGCGGAGTCGGTGACCTGCTCGGGGCCGACCAGCCGGCCCAGGTCCTCCCGGGTGAGCGCGTTGCGTTCGCCGTCCAGCAGCGGCAGGTCGTGCCCCACCCGCCGGTCGGTGGTGAACCAGTGCACCCGCACCGCACCGGTCGAGGCCGACCAGCGCAGGTGCGCGCCCAGGGTCAGGAACCGTGCCGGGTCGGTGGCGCCGTCGCTGTGCGCGAGTTCCAGCCACAGGTAGCCCACCCGGTTGCCGCTCTCGGACCCGCCGACCCGCATCAGCCGGTCGAGGCTGACCTGGGCCGAGCCGCTGGAGTCCATCCGGCGGCGGTCGGCGTCGAGCAGGAAGGGCAGCAGCAACTCCAGCGCCCGGGACTTACCCGACCCGTTCGTGCCGCGTAGCACCATCCGGCCGCCGGTCAGCACGAACTCGGCGTCCCAGTAGTGCCAGACGTTCTGGATGCCGGCCCGGTGCAGTCGCCAGCGAGGGGTCACGGGTCGCCATCCTGACCGAGATCGAACAGGCCCGGCTCCTCGGGTGGCTCGGGCGCCGGCTCGGGTGGGGCGGCGCGGTGGTGGGTCACCTCGGTCCGGTACCGGGCGGCGACGGCGTGCACCAGCACCCCGTCGGCGGTCACGGACACCAGGGACAGGGCGGAGAGCAACTCGAGCACCTCGTCGCGCAGGGCGACCGGATCGTCCCGGAGCCGTTGCTGCCAGCCGCGGCCGTAGCGGGCGAGCAGTGCGGCGACGGTGGCCTCGACCACCGGCCACGGCACCAGCACCGAGGGAGGGTGGGCGCCGGTGACGTCCCGGGCGTCGGGGTCGGGCAGGTGGTCGACGGCCAGGTGCTCGACCAGCAGCAGCGCGGCCTGCCGCAGCGTGCCGGTGCCCGGAAAGGTCAGGTCGCTGAGCGAGGCGTCGGGATCGTGCGCGAGGACGCCTTCGGCGCGGGTCTCGACTACCAGGCCGAAGGAGTCGTCGAGCTGGCGGGCCAGCTCCCGGCGCTCCCGGGAGAGGACGTCGGCGGTCTCGTCGTCCAGTGCCGACCGGGGGACGACGGGGTGCTCGGCCAGCAGTCGCCGCAGCCGCCGGCGGGGCTGGTCGTCGGCGACCGGGGCGAGCAACCGGGCGGCGTCGGCCTCGGGCGGCAGCGGGCCGGTGAGCAGGTAGGGCAGCAGAGGGCGGTGCACCGTCAGCAGGGCTTCGTCCTGTCGCTCGGCCCAGCCGGCGGCGCTGCCGTCGGTCTCGGCGAGCACGCCCCAGCGGACCAGCAGGTCCAGCGCGGCCACCAGCGAGCGGCGTTCGTTGAGCGTGTCCGGGATGTCCAGGCCCAGCCCTGCGGCGTCGGCGCGAACCTGCTCGATGAGCGCGGACAGCAGTACCTGCTCACCGGACGAGGGGGCCAGCAGCGCCGCGGCCACCAGGCTCAGGTGCACGTAGCTGCGGGCGGTGAACGGCTGGCCGTCGGCGCGGCGGGCCGGCCGGGCCGGGAAACCCGGCTCGGGTGCGGTCTTCAGCAGCCGGGCGAAGGTGGACTCCACGACCAGGGTGTAGCCCAGCTGCGTGGAGAACACCGACCGCAGCGCGGGGCCGTGCCGGCGGACCAGGCGCATCGTCTCCGGCTGCCGGTCGACGGTGAGCACCGGGGTGAGCAGCAGGGCGCGGGCTGCGGTGCGGCGTTCGGCGGCGTCGTGCGCCGAGGTGGTGTGCGCCGAGGTGGTGACGGCGGCGCTCACGCCGTGCTCCCGCCGGTGACCGACAGGGCCAGCCCGTGCACCGTCGTCCGGCCGTCGGTGGACTCGACGACAGTGTCTGCGCCTGGCGCCACGTGCAGGGTGAGCCCCAGGTCAGCGTCAGACCGGCTGACCGGCGCGAGCAGCAGCTGGTCGATGGCGATGACGGCAGCCAGCTGGTCGAGGAGCAGGTCGCGGGCCCCCGGGGACAGCCGGGCGCCGTGCAGTCGACCGGCCGCGGACAGCTCGGCCGCGGCAGCCCTCAGCGCGACGGCCTCGGATTCGGCCTCGGCGAGCAGCCTGGCCCGGTCCAACCCGGGGTCGGGCACCCGGGCCGACCGGCCACGGGCGGCCCGGTCGCCCTGCTCGCGCACCGACACCGGGACGTCGACCGGGGGTGCGTCCCACCACGAGGTGGTGGGCGGGATCCGTCCGTCGTCGTCCTCGGGCCCCAGTGCCAGGTGCCGGGCGGGGGCCGCGCCGAAGGTGGCGGCCCAGATGCGGTGTGCGGTCTCGCCGTCGTCCACCGTGTCCAGGATCGCGGCCAGTCGGAGCAGGTCGTCCCGGCGGGACAGCCCGGTGCCGGCCGAGGACACCATGCGCTTGGCGTTGGTGAGCAGCTGACCCAACGCCTGCTCGGCGGCGTCCCGCAGCCGCTCCGGTCCCGAGCGTCGTGCACCAGCGGTGAACCAGGTGGCGAACTCGGTCCAGTCACGTGTGGTGCGCCCGGGGAGGCGTTCCACGCCTCGACCGCTACCCAGCCCGGGCAGGGTGTCCAACCGGGCGAGCACGACCGGCACGTGCGGCTGCAGCTCGGCCAGGCGCTCCTCGACAAGCGGGGCGTGCCGGCCGACGTCGGAGCCGAGCAGGTCGACGTAGTCCAACAGCACGCCCTTGAAGGTGGCGTACTCCGCGCCGGCCAGGTCGTACCGGCTGAGCACGGTGGCCAGGTAGGCGTAGAAGTCGGCCAGGCTGTCGAGGAAGACCCGCTGGTTGCCGAACAGCGTGGTCACCTCGGCGGCCAGCCGCTCGGGGTCGGCCGGGTCAGCGGTGGCCAGGTCGCGGATGAGGGCGAGGCGGTCGGCGGTGCCGGCCAGCAGCTCGCGGGCCACCTCGCGGGCGCCTTCGGAGGTGGCGATCAGCTCCTCGACCTGGCGGTGCACCCGGCCACCGAGCTTGGAGATCTGGTACCGAGTACGGGCGCGCTGCCAGTCGGCGATGGTGCGCACCCGGGCGTCGCGCACCGAGCGGACCAGGTTGCCCCAGCGGACCAGTTGGTCGCAGCGGTCCTCGACAGCGTCGACGTCGGCCCGCTCCCCGGTCCGCTCGCCCAGCCGCTCGGCGATCTCGACGGCGGACAGGTCGATGAGCAGCCCGGAGCTGAACAGCCGCATGACGGCCAGGTAGTCGGCGGTGTGCTCGCTGCTGCCGACGTAGCGGTAGAGGGTGAGGCGTGCGGTGACGTCGTCCTCGAGGCCGGTCATCTGCGGCTCTCGAAGCAGGGCGCAGGGCCACGATGTCGGCTCTGTTCCAGCATGGCGACTCCCCCTCTCGAATTCCCGCTCACGCTATCCGGGGGGTCCGACAGTCCCGGCTGATGTCAGGAGTCGACGGTGCGCGATGAGGTTCCTGAGCAGATTCGAGCTCTGCCCTGGGCCAGGGCGGGCTGCAGCTCTGCCGGTCCGGGGGACGACGGCAGCGCGGTGGGGCCCGACGTGCCGCGGTCACCCAGCCGAGGACATGGTGCGTCGTGGCCGCACGGGTGTGGCGATGTGCGTTCCAGAGCAGCCCCAGCACTCGGATGGGCCACCGCGGGGCGACAGCGGTCGACGAACCGCAGGTCAGGTGCTCAGGACATCGGGTGCTCGGCCAGGAACCCGGCCACCAGGGGCAGGAACTCCTCGGCCCGCTCCACCCCGAGCGCGTGCGAGGACCCGGGCCCGGTGAAGAACTCGTGCCGGGCGCCGGGGATGGTGTCGGCGACCTGCTTGCCGTGCCAGGGCGGGGTCAGCAGGTCCTGCTCGCCGGCGATGACCAGGGTGGGCGCGGTGATCGACCCCAGCCGGTCCAGCGTGTCGTGCCCGAGGTCGGCGTCCCACTGCTCGGCGGTGGCCGCGATCTGATCGGGGGTGCTCGGGAACAGCGGCAGCAGCTCCTCGATCAGCGCGCCGAACTCCGGGCTGTCCAGCAGCTGGGGGGAGAAGGCCACGCCCAGGGCGCCCAGCCCGGCGGCCAGGTCGCCCTGCCGCCAGGGGAACGCGAGGCCGGTCATCATCGCCCGCTGGAACCCGTCGGTGCGGGCCCAGGTGCAGTAGAGGACGAGCGAGGCGACCCGGTCGGGGACGGCCAGCACGAGCTCCTGGGCGATCGCGCTGCCCAGGGAGTAGCCGAGCACGTGCGCCTTCTCGATGCCCAGCGCGTCCATCAGGCCCCGGGCGTCGGCGGCCAGCGAGGCCACCGTCATCTCACCGGAACCGCGGGTCGTGCCGCCCATGCCGCGCAGGTCGTAGGTGATCACCCGGTGCGAGCCCGCCCAGACCTGCGCCAGGTCGGTCCAGAAGCCGAGGGACTGGCTCGTGCCGTTGATCACCAGCAGCGGCTCGCCTTCGCCGTACTCCTGCACGGCGACCGAGATGTCCCCGACCTCGACGGTGCGCGGGGCGTGCGTGGTCGGTGCGGTCACGGTTCCTCCAGAGCTCTCCCCGTGGCGGAGTCCGCGGGAGTGGCCTGGAGCACACCACAGACCGGGGCTCGCCGACCAGGGCTGGACTTCCCGGCGTCAACGGGGCAGGTTGCGACCTGGATCACATATCGGGCCCGGGTCGACGGCGGGGACAGGGCCACAGTCGAGGGGGACGCTCCACATGACCATCACCGAGCCGGCGCCGGCAGCGCCAGACACCGCGCGCAGCGAGCACGTCGACGTCCTGATCGTGGGGGCCGGCATCTCCGGGATCGGCGCCGCCTACCACCTGAAGGAGCGCTTCCCGGACCGGAGCTTCACGGTCCTCGACGCCCTCCCGGAGAAGGGTGGGACCTGGTGGACGCACCGCTACCCCGGGGCCCGCTCGGACTCGGACCTGTTCACCTTCGGGTACCGGTTCAAGCCGTGGCGCGGGCCGTCGATCGCGACGTCGGGGGAGATCCTGGCCTACCTGGACGAGGTGGTCGAGGAGAACGGGCTGACCCCGAAGATCCATTACCAGCACCGGGTGACCGCGGCGAACTGGTCGAGTGCGGACAAGCGCTGGACAGTCAACGTGACCGACACCTCCTCGGGCACCGAGAGCCGGCTCACCACGGACTTCCTGTGGATGTGTCCCGGCTACTACCGGCACGACCAGGGCTACACGCCCGAGTGGCCGGGCCTGGACCAGTTCGCCGGCCGGGTGGTGCACCCGCAGACCTGGCCCGAGGACCTGGACTACACCGGCAAGCAGGTCGTCGTCATCGGCTCGGGCGCCACCGCGGCCACCCTGATCCCGGCGATCGCCAGCAAGGCCAAGCACGTGACGATGCTGCAGCGGTCCCCGACGTTCTTCTACGCCCGGCCCAAGACCCACGAGTTGGCGACGACGCTGCGGGCGCTGGACACCCCGGAGGAGTGGACGCACGAGATCCTGCGGCGCGCCTACATCACCGAGATGAACGAGCTCACCCGGATGTCCTTCGAGGAGCCCGAGGACCTGCGCACGTTCCTGATCGAGTCGATGCGGCCGTTGCTGCCCGAGGACATCGACATCGACAAGCACTTCAACCCGACCTACCGGCCGTGGCAGCAGCGCATCGCCGTGCTGCCCGACGGTGACATGTTCGACGCCCTGAAGAACGGCAGCGCCTCGGTGGTGACCGACACCATCGAGACCTTCACCGAGGGCGGGATCAGGCTGGCCTCCGGGGAGGAGCTGGAGGCCGACATCGTGGTCACCGCGACCGGCTTCGACCTCGCCGTCTTCGGGGACATCGCCTTCGCCGTCGACCAGCAGCCGGTGGACTTCGCCGACACCGTGACCTACCGCGGGATGATGTTCACCGGGCTGCCGAACCTGGTCTACGTGTTCGGCTACTTCCGGCACAGCTGGACGCTGCGGGCGGACCTGATCAGCGACTTCGTCTGTCGGCTGTTCGACCACATGGCCGCCAGCGGCGCGACGGTGGTGACGCCGACCCTGCCCGAGGCCGAGGCCGACATGAAGCTGGGCCCCTGGGTCGACCCGGCGAACTTCAACCCCGGCTACCTGGCGCGCTCGATCGACCTGATGCCTAAGCAGGGTGACCACGAGCCGTGGCTGGGGCTGCAGGAGCACTCCGTGGAGAAGGACGACCTGCCGGCCGCAGACCTGGACGACGGGGCGCTGGTCTACCGCTGACCCCCACCGGGAGGATGGGCCTGCACACGACCCTGGACGATCGTCGAGGGTCGTGTGCACACGCGTGTCAGCGGGCTGTGGCGTAGGTGATGGCGTTCCGCGACCCGGCCGACCTCCGCCCGGCCGAGTTGCTCAGACGCTTCCTGTCGGAGTCGGCGGCTACGGTTCTTGCGTGGCGGCGGGCGTCGTGGACGTCAGCAACTGGGACACGATTCAGTTGGAAGCTCGGGGAAGCGGGGCCAACCAGTGGCGCCGGGATCCCCGGGGGGTCCGATGGCTCTACAAAGCAACCCGCAGGGTTGCTCACAGCGGTGAGCTCCAGGGAGAGGACTGGGCCGAGAAGGCGGTCCAGAGGCTGGCCGGGCTTCTGGGACTGCCCTGCGCTGAAATCGAACTCGCCTCGCGGCAGGTGGGTGACCAGGTCGAACCCGGCGTCATCTCACGAGATCTGACGATCGCTGGGACGGAGCTCCAGAACGCGCGAACCTGCTCAGCGAGGTCGCGGGCTACCGGTATCGCGACAGTGCCGGGCGGCCGCCCCGGAACCACGTCGGACACTCCGTAGGGAACGTCGTTCAACAGCTTCGGCGCTTCGAGGTGTCCGCGCCCAAGGCGCTGTGGCACACCGATCTCACCGCCGTCGATGTGTTCGCCGGGTACCTGGTGCTGGATGCGTGGGTCGCCAATCTCGACAGGCACGAGGAGAACTGGGCCGTGCTGAGAGACACGGCGGGCGGGCTGTCGCTGGCCCCGTCCTACGACCGCGGCGCAGCCCTCGGCTCGTCGTTGAGCGAAGAGCGTCGGCGGGCGTACGTGGCCGACCCAGCCAAGCTGGAGGCGTACGCCGCCAAGGGCTTCGCGCTCAAGTTCGAGGATGGCGGGAAGGTCCCGAAGATCCAGCTCACGTCCGTCGCTGCCGATGCTCTTGATGCGGCTGCGAGCGCCGCGCGAGAGCTGTGGCTGGATCGCCTGGCGGCTGTGGGGGCTCAGGACTGTGGGGAGGCGTTTGCAGGTGTCCCACGAATGTCAGACGCTGCTCGTACGTTCAGCATCGATCTGCTCATGATCAACCGAAGGAGGGTCCTCGATGTCTGTCGGTGACCTGGCCACGGCACGTCAGCCCGTCGAGCTGACCCTCCATCGTCTGCTGGTGACCGAGAAGGATCCCGCTGGCTTCTACCGTCCTGTCGCGTTCCTCAGTGCCTCCCGGGGTCCGGGTACGACCCAGTACGGCTTCGCGTACCTGCGATCGGCGGTGGAGCGAGCCGACTTCCGACCCTTCCTGGGATTCTCGGACGTCAACCGGGCCTATCGCTCCGACGGGCTCTTCCCGCTCTTCGCCGAGCGCATCATGGACCCACGTCGACCCGAGCACCCGGTCCTCCTCGCTGCCCTGGATCTCACGGGGGACGTGACACCGCTCGAGGTGCTGGCGCGCTCCGGTGGTCAGCGTGCGGGCGACGGGATCATGCTGCTGCCGGTGCCAGAGGTGTCGGCGCACGGTCAAACTCACTGCCTCTTCTTGGTGCACGGCATGCGGCACACGCCCGGAGCTGACCAGCGGGTGGGGCGGTTGGCCCCGGGTGACCGGTTGGCTCTGCTGGCGGAGCCCGACAACGACGTCAACCCCCGGGCAGTGCTCGTGGTCGAGGACGGTGCGCAGCCGCTCGGTTACGTCCCGGACGCGTTGCTCGGGTACGTCGACTCGGTGCGGGATCCACGGGTGACGGTCGTGCGCGTCAACGGGCCGGAGGTCGGTAGCCGGCTGCGTCTGCTGGTTCGCGTGGATGGCTGGTTCGAGCCGGGGGAGCAGCCGTTCTCTAGTGCGGAGTGGGAGACGGTCGGCTGACTGTGACCTGACGGACTCGCCCGGAGCGGGGGTCGAAACGCCCCCGGACCTCAGCGACTCCCCAGGAACCCCAGCGGCTCGGTGACCGGGATGCCGGCCAGTGCCTGCAGGGTGAGCAGCACGAGGAGCACCGCGTAGCCGGCGGACGCCGCGACTACGATGTGCAGCCGGGTGCGCGGGTCGCGGAGCGCGACGACCCGCCGGGACAGCGCCTCCAGGCCGAAGGTGAGCAGGGGCAACGCCTGCAGGGCGTGCATGCCCACGAAGTGCGGCACCCGGAGGTCGCCGCCGGTGGTGGACCAGCCCAGGAAGGGCAGGCCCGGCCCGTTGTCCGGCGCCCCGACAGCGTGCGCCCCGGCCACTCCGGCGAAGTTGTCCAGCTGCTCGGGTGTCGGCGTCGTCATCAGGAAGGCCACGGCCATCCCGGCCAGTCCGATGACCAGCCCGGCCCGGATCGCCAGCTGGCGGGCGGCGTCCTCGCCGGGTACGCGCCAGAGCAGGGCGGCGATGCCGACGGTGGCCAACCAGACCACCGCGATCGACAACCCCATGGTTGCCCACAAGGCCCCGACGAACGGGGAAGAGACGTTGAAGTGGCTGGTCGTGCCCGCGGCGACCGCGCCGGTGATGATCACCATCTCGATGACGAGTCCCACGGTGACCAACCAGGCCGCACCGCGGCCGATTCGCTGCCGGCGCTCGGGGAGCCGGTCCAGCAGCCAGGCCAGGGTGAGCGCGTAGAGGCCGATGGAGACGGCGAACTTCAGCGGTTTGAGCCAGCCGTTCCGGCCGGTGATCTGCACCGGGTCGACCACCGCGAGGACGACGGTGACCACGGCGACGGTAGCCATCAGCGCGGCGAGGGCCAGCAGCGGCCGGTTCGGCGGGCGGTGGAAGAGCCGAGGTGCGAGGCGCTCCTGCAGGACGGTCATGACGGGCTCCCGGGGGGCGGTCCGAATCGGCGGTGGGACTCGTTGGCGTGGGCCATCCGGCGGAGTCCGGCGAGCAGGGCGTCGCCCAGCACGGTGCCGACGACGACGGTCTGGGTGGCGACGGCGGGCCCGGCGTCCAGGTTCTTGGTGACGCAGTCGACGTCGACGGTGGCGATGATCTCCACCGCACGGGCGTACTCGGTTAGCGCGGCGGCGAGGTCCTCGCGGCCCAGGGCGCGGTACCGGTCGAGCACGGTCGCGGCCGCCGCCATGCCGGGGTTGTCCTCGAACACCTCCCAGCCGCGGTCCGCTGCGAGCTCGCGGATCTGGCGGACTGACTCCGCCGACGGTGGGTCGGCGACCTGGGGGAGCGAGGCTTGCGCGACGCCCAGGACGTCGCCGAACGGGTGGCCCGGGTCGTCGGCGGCGGTGAGCACGTTCCGGGCTGCGGCGACGCTGAGGCCACCCACCTCGACCAGCGAGCGGATCAGCTGCAGCCGGGTGAGGTGCTCCTCATCGTAGGAGGTCTGGTTGTAGCCGGTGCGCTCCCCGGCCGGCAGCAGGCCCTCCCGGGCGTACCACTTGATGGACGCCGTGCTGACGCCGCTGCGGGTGGCGAGTTCGGAGATGCGCACGGCAATAGTGTGGCTATCGATAGCCATGCTGTCAACAAGTTCGACCCTGGTGCCCCCCTGTCGGCCTGGCTGCGCCCCACGCTGGCCTCGGCTCACGTAACCTCTGGCGACCCCCGAGCCTGCGGGGGTAGTGGCACCGATGCCTGCACGGGGAGTTGTGGTGAGCGAGCCCGCAGCACGCCGGTGCGATCCGGTCGATCTCCAGGCGGTTCTGGATGCGATGCCCGACGGGGTCGTGACTTTCGACGCCGAGTGGACCATCGGATACATCAACCCGGCCGGCGCGGCGCTGCTCGGCCGCTCTCCGGCAGGGCTGGTCGACCGCACCCTCTGGCCGGCCCTGCCGGAGCTGGGCGGCACGATCTTCCACAGCTTCCTGCTCCACGCGCGCACAGTCGCGGGCCCGGTCACCTGGCGCGGCTACTACCCGCCGACCGACCGGTGGCTCATCGCCACCGCTGTGCGTGCCGACCGCGATCTGCAGGTCTACCTACGGGAGGCAGGTGACCACCTGGGTGGATCCGGCGGTGCCGCCGATCCCGCCCCAGCGGTCTCGGCCAGCGACGACGAACACGCCCGGCTCCGTTTCCTCGCCGAGGTGTCGGACGCGATGGTCAGCACGCTGGACACCGGCGAGACCGCCGTCCGGCTGGCCGAGTTGATGGTGCCCCGGCTCTGTGACTGGGCGGTGGTGTCGATGGTGGACGAGGGCGGCCGTCCGGGCGAGCAGGCCCGCGCGCACCGCGATCCGGTCAGACGCGCAGACCTGGACACCTACCTCGACGGGCAACTGCGCGGCACCGGCGACGATGCGGCACTCGTGGCGGCCCTGCTCACCGGGGAGCCGGTGCAGCTCGCGCCGCTGGACCACGCCCTGGTCGAACCGTCCCTTGCGACGGCGGAGGTGCGCGCAGCGTGGCGCCGCCTGGACACCAGCTCGTGCACGATCGTCCCGCTGCGCGCCCGCGGGGAGACCTTCGGTGCGTTGTCGTTGCTGAACACCGGGGCCCGGCCGGCGCACAGCGAGATGGAGATCGCTACGGCGGTCGAGGTGGCCCGCCGCGGGGCCCTGGCACTGGACAACTCGCGGCTCTACGGGCGGCAGCTCAAGGTCGCGGAGACCCTGCAGCACAGCCTGCTTACGCCGCCGCCGCAGCCCGACCATCTCGAGATCGCCGTCCGGTACCGGCCGGCGGCCACGTACCAGCAGGTCGGCGGGGACTGGTACGACGCCTTCCAGCAATCCGACGGCGCCACCCTGCTGGTGATCGGTGACGTCGTCGGGCACAACATCGACGCCGCAGCGGCGATGGGGCAGATCCGCAGCATCCTGCGGGGCCTCGCCTACGACCGCCCGGGCAGCCCCGGTACCACCCTCGCCCGGGTCGACAACGCGCTGGTCGGCCTGCGCGTGGACACCCTGGCCACCGTGCTGCTGGCGCGCATCGAGCAGACCGCCGGTCAGGCCGTTCGTGGGCAGCGCACCCTGCGCTGGTCATCAGCCGGACATCTGCCGCCGGTGCTTGCTCACTCGGACGGCACGATCCGGGTGCTGACGACCCGGCCGGAACGGCTGCTCGGTACCGGCTCGGGCGGTCATCGCTCCGATCACGAGACGGTGATCGAGCCCGGCGACACGGTCGTCTTCTTCACCGACGGCCTGATCGAGCACGGGCGGATCGGGATCGACGAGGGGATCGAGCGCTTCACCGGCGTCCTGGAGAGCTGCCGGACGCTGCCGCTGGACGCGCTCTGCGACCAGCTGCTCGATCGCATCGTGACCGGCCGGAGCGACGACGACATCGCCGTCCTCGCCGTCCGCTTCCATCCCGAGGACCGCCCCCCACCCGCTTGACGGTCTATCGTCGCCCAGCCGCCACGGAGTCAGCCCGGCACGGCCACCGTGTGCACCGCTCCGGCTATCTGCCGCTTGACCTCGTTGAACGCCGCCGAGGTGACGTCCCGGTCAGTCAGCTGCACCGGGACGACGGCTGCACGAAGCCCGGGGACGCCGTGCGAGGCGCCGCCCGTCATCACCACGACCCGGTCGGCGAGATTGACGGCCTCCTCGATGGAGTGGGTCACGAACACGGCCGTCGTCCGGGTGTCGGTGTGGATGCGCTTGAGCTCGGTCTGCAGGTCGGTGCGGGTGAGGGCGTCCAGGGGCCGAAGGACTCGTCCATCAGCAGCAGCGAGGGGTGATTGGCCAGCACCCGGGCGATGGCCCCCCGCTGCTGCATGCCGCCGGACAGCTGGGAGGGGCGGGTGCGCTGCTCCCCGGGACTCAACTGCCCGTCTGGGCAAGGGCTGTTCCGCGCTGTCACGATCCCGTGACGTGACCGCAGCGTCACCTGGCGTCGGTCGTCTGGGCCCGCTGTGAGCCCGTGGCGCGTTCGTCCGAGAGCATCAGGCGTTTCCGCGGAAACGCCAGGAGTGCATGGGTCAGCCCTGCGATGCCACCACGGCTTTGGCCTGCCGGTGGCGCACCTCGTGCAGGGCCGCGACGGCGGTGACGGTGCCCCGCCCTGAGGGCCGAGGGCGGTGATCCATTCGGGCTCGGACGGGGCGCGGGTGAAGCCCATGGCGGTACGTCGCCGGCGGTCGGTCCATGCGCGCGGAAGGGAGCAGCGGCCCCGCCCGAGATGTGGCCGGCGCACCCCAGACCCCACAGGTCGTAGAGGTCGCAGGGCGCTGCCCGGTCGAACCACGTCGCCGTCATCCAGCCGGCGAACGCCGGCGCGGTGGGGACGACGAGGGCAGCGGGTGGGGCGTCTGAGTACCGCTGCTCGAGGGGACGGAGGACGACGGGCCACCGCGAGTACCCGGTCGCGCTGAGCACCTGCACCCGGATGCGCAGCCAGTCCCCGACGACGAGCACGCTGGACGCCGACCCCCGGGTGTCGGCCAGGGCCGGTATCCAGGCGGTGCGTCCGTGGGTCCGTCGGAGGCCGGCTGAGACGACGCGTTCCATCTGCGGGCCGATGACGCTCCGTGGGACCGACGTCAGCAGGTCGATGTCCTGCTGAGGCGTCGGCGTGGCAGGAAGGTCCGCGAGAGGGCCGTACCCCCGATGACGAGCAGGTCGTCCACCAGGTCGGACCCGGACAGCGCGGCGAGCACGTGGCTGATGGCGTGGTCCCGCAGGACCTGCTCGTCGGCGACGCCGAACTCCGTACGGACGGCGGCCAGTTCGGCCGGGTCCAAGCGTCGTCCGCCTCCGGTGGTGAGCTGGGCCGAGCACGCGGAGCCGTGGACGGTGGAGGCGGCGGTTATCGCCGAGCTGGAGCCGCCGCTGAACCTGGCCGACAACGCCGCGCACCCACTGCACGGTCACGTGCAGGACGCGCGCCGGCGCTGGCGGGAGACAGCCAGGTCCGCCGGTCGCTGAGGACACCGGGGCCGGTTGCCTCCGGGAAAACAGAGGTTGCTTAGCGCACAACAGGGACGTAGCGTCCTGCCGTCACCCGACGAGGAGGTCGCCGTGCCGCAGGGAACCACGCGACCGGGCACGGTGGGAGCGCTCGCCGAGCAGGTCGTCGACGGGCGCACCCGTGCCCGGGAACTCGTCGAGCGCAGCCTGACCCGGATAGCGGCGAGCGCCGAGCTGAACGCCGTCGTGGCACTGCGCGCCGAGCAGGCGCTGCAGGAGGCCGACACCCTCGACCGCGACCGATCCGCCGGTCCACTGGCCGGGGTGCCGCTGCTGGTCAAGGACACCCACGACGTCGCCGGCATGGTCACCACGCACGGGTCGCGGTGGTTCGCCGACGCCCCGCAGGCTGCCCGGGACAGCCTGGTGGTGGCCCGGCTGCGCGCGGCGGGGGCGATCGTGGTAGGTAAGACCAACCAGCCGGAATTCTGCATCGAGGGGTTCACCGACAACCCCGTGCACGGCGCCACCACCAACCCCTGGGACCCGACCCTGTCCCCAGGCGGATCCAGCGGCGGGTCGGCCGCGGCGCTGGCCGCCGGCCTGGCCCCGCTGGTCACCGCCGGCGACGGCGCGGGGTCGGCCCGCATCCCGGCCGCGTTCTGCGGCCTGCTGGGGTTCAAACCGACCAACGGCGTCATCGCCCGTGACGGTGACCCCGACTGGATCGACTTCCACACCGAGGGCCTGCTGGCCACCACCGTCGCCGACCTGTCCCTGCAGCTCGCCGTGCTGGCCGGCCCGCACCCCGGCGACCCCACCGCCCTCCCCGTCCCGCTGCCGGCGGCCCGGCTGCCGCGGCGGTTGGTCATCGCCGACCGCACCGACGACCTCGGGCCGCTGCCGGACGACGTCGCGCAGCAGCTGGCGGAACGGGCGGAGGACCTGGCCCGCCTGTTCGGCGTCCCCCTCGAGCGGTGGCAGCCGGCCGACTTCTTCCCCGGCTGGTCACCCGACGAGGACTGGTTCACCCTCGCCGCCGCCGAGCACGCCTCGGTCTTCGGCCGCGAGCGCATCGAGCAGGGCCTGCACCTGCTGCACCCCACGACGGCGGAGTTCCTCACCGCCGGCCTCGCCGTCCCGGCGCAGGAGTACCTGGAGGCCCGACGACGGCGGTATGCCGCCGTCCGCCGGCTGGACGACGTCCTGGGCGTCGACGCCGCACTGGTGACCCCGACCGTCGCCGTCGCCGGATGGGGCCCGCGCGGGGAGATCACCGGGCGGGCGCCCGGCCTGCTGGGTGCCGACGTCTACTCCACCGCCGTCCAGAACACGACCGGTCTGCCGGCCGTCTCGTTGCCGGCCGGTGCCCTGCCCGGCGGTCAGCTGTTCGGCCTGCAGGTGACCATGCCGCGCTGGGCCGATCTCGGCCTGCTGCAGCTGGCCGCGCGGTGGGAGGCCCGCCATCCCTGGCCCCGGACCGCGCCGGGCCACGCCGAGTTCGCCCTACCGACCTGACCAGCCCCCGACCGACGACCCAGGAGTGACCATGGACAGCGCACCACCGCCCGCCGCCGAGCCCCGCCGCGTCCTGGAGCAGCACTCCATCGACTACATCC
>JBBSVA010000002.1:0-103833 GCA_038233915.1 Mycobacteriales bacterium
CCCCCCCCCCCCCCCGCGGGGCGTACCCCCCCCCCCCCCCACGGCGCCCCCACCCCCCGCGGCGTGGGGGCCGGCGCCCCCACGTTGGTCGTCCCACCTGATCAACGCCGGGGGCGGGGGATGGCCGGGACGCGTTCCCGCCGGCAGCTTGGCCGGCCCGTCCTGAGCGGCTAGCGGGACGGCGCGCTGGGCAGCCGGTCGGTGGAACAGGCGTCCAGCGCGTCCTGCACGTGCCCGACGGCGCTGCGCAGCAGGTCCCCGTACGCGTCCTCGTCCAACGCGCCGATCGAGGCCCGGGCCAGCGCCAGGTGCTCCCGGGCGCGCTCGGGGTCGCCCAGCCGGCGGTGGTCGTCGGCCAGGTTCGTGTGCAGCGAGGGCAGGAACGCCGCGACCTGGCTACCGGCCCCGGCGGCCTGCACCCGGGCGTCGTCCACGTCGGCGACGGCGGCCAGCGCGCGCTCGTCCCAGGCCAGCTCGTCGACGACGTCGGGCTGCAGGTCGGCGAGCTGGTGGGCGATCCCGCAACGGTGCAGCGGGTCGGTGGACCGCTCCCACAGCTCGCCCAGTCGGGCCCTGGCCTGGTCCGGGGGCAGGGCCAGTGCGGCGGTCAGCTCGACCAGGACGGGGTCCGGGGGCGTGGTCACCGGGTCAGCGTGCCCGGCGCAGCAGCCGGACGGTGACGGCGAGCGCGGCCGCCGTCGTCCACCCGGCCCGGGACAACGCCACCGCGCGGGCGACGGCCGCGCGGACCGGGGGTTGCCCGTCGCCCATCGTGGGACGCTGCTCGACCCGGCTGCCGTAGACGTTCGTGCCGCCCAGTCGGACGCCGAGCGCCCCGGCGGCGGCGGCCTCGCAGCGCCCGGAGTTCGGGCTGGGGTGCGCGGCGCCGTCCCGCCGCCAGACCCGCAGCGCCTCCCGGGCCGAGCCACCGACCAGCGGCGCGACGACGACGGTGACCGCAGCGGTGAGCCGGGCCGGCAGCCAGTTGGCCACGTCGTCGGCCCGCGCGGACGCCCAGCCGAACCGGGCGTACCGCGGCGACCGGTAACCGACCATCGCGTCCAGGGTGTTGACCGCGCGGTAGGCCAGCAGGCCCGGCAACCCGGCGACGGCGCCCCAGACCAGCGGCGCGACGGCGGCGTCGGAGGTGTTCTCCGCGACCGACTCCACGGTGGCCCGGACCAGCTCGGCCTCGCCGAGGGTGGAGGGGTCCCGGCCGGCCAGCGACGACAGGTGCGCCCGGGCGGCGGGCAGGTCGTCGTCGCCCAGGTGCTGGGCCATCGTCGTCCCGGCGCGGCCCAGCGAGGTGCCGCCGAGCACGGCCCAGGTGACGACGGCGGTGAGCAGCGTGCGGGTGACCGGCGCGGACCGGGTGGCCCGGTCGGCCACCACGCCCAGCCCGGTGACCGGGACGACGCAGGCCAGCCAGTAGCCGGTACCCGCCGGCCGGGTGTCCCGCCACAGCCGCGCCTCGAGCGCGGCGGCCGCCTGACCGAAGCCCGCGACGGGGTGCCGGCGGCGTGGGTCGCCGAACGCCAGGTCGGCAGCGGAGCCGAGCGCGAGGCCGGCGGCGGTCGGGAGGTCCACGACGGGAATGGTGCCAACTACGATCGGCCCCCATGCGCTTGCCCGGCCGTTACGACGGCGTCGCCCGGCCGATCGTCACCTATGGCAGCAACCCGGTCCTGCACCGGTCCTGCGCCCCGGTGACCGAGTTCGGCCGCGAGCTGCGGCACCTGCTGCTGGACATGTTCGCCTCCATGGAGGAGGCCGACGGGGTGGGTCTGGCGGCCAACCAGATCGGCGTCGACGCCCGGGTCTTCGTGATCGACTGCCCGGACGCCGTGGGCAACGACGTCGTCGGCTACGTGGTGAACCCGGTGCTCACGGTGCTCGAGCCGGTCGAGGGCGAGCCCGAGGTCGAGCGGACCGAGGAGGGCTGCCTGTCGGTGCCCGGCCCCTACGCCGAGCTGGACCGCGCGTTCCGGGCCCGGGTCGACGGGCTGGACGCCAACGGCAAGCCCACCTCGATCGAGGCCACCGGGATGGCCGCCCGCTGCCTGCAGCACGAGTGCGACCACCTGGACGGCACCGTCTACGTCGACCTGCTCCCCGCCGAGCAGCGCGAGCTGCTGCTGGCCGAGGCCGCCGGGCCCGAGGGGCAGCTGCCGGCATGACGGCGCCTGGCCCGGTGGTGGTCGTCGTCGGCATCGGGGCCGACGGCTGGGACGGGCTCGCGCCGCTGTCCCGGGCCGCCGTCGAGGCCGGTGAGGTGCTGCTGGGCAGCGAGCGCCAGCTGGACCTGGTGCCGGCCGACGTGCCCGGTGAGCGGGTGCGTTGGCCCTCGCCGATGGTCGAGGCGCTGCCTGGGCTCTTCGAGTCGCTGTCCGGCCGCGCGGTCGTCGTCCTCGCCTCGGGCGACCCGATGCTGTCGGGCATCGGCACCACGCTGGTCCGGCTGCTCGGACCCTCGGCGGTCCGGGTGCTGCCGGCGCCGTCGTCGGTGTCACTGGCCTGCGCCCGGTTGGGCTGGGCGGTCGAGGACACCGAGGTGGTCTCGCTGGTCGGCCGACCGGTCGAGCTGCTGCACACCCGGGTCCAGCCCGGCCGCCGGCTGCTCGTCCTGGGGTCCGACGGCGAGACCCCGGCCGCCGTCGCCGCGCTGCTCACCGCGCGGGGCTACGGGGACTCCGCGGTCACCGTGCTCGCCTCCCTCGGCGGCCCGGCCGAGTCGGTCAGCACCGGCGTCGCCGCGTCGTTCACCGCGACCGTCGACCCGCTCGTCGTCACCGCGGTGGAGTGCCACGCCGCGCGCGGCACCGCGCCGCTGCCCACCACCCCCGGGCTGCCCGACGACGCGTTCGAGAACGACGGGCAGCTCACCAAGAACGAGGTCCGAGCGGTCACGCTGAGCCGGCTCGCCCCGGTGCCCGGCCAGCTGCTGTGGGACGTGGGCGCCGGAGCCGGCTCGGTCGGCATCGAGTGGATGCGCTCGCACCCCTCCTGCCGGGCGGTCGCCGTGGAGGCCGTGCCGGAGCGGGCCGAGCGGATCGCCCGCAATGCCGGCCGGCTCGGCGTCCCGCACCTGCGGGTGCTCGTCGGGTCGGCCCCGGATGTGTTCGGCCGGTTGCCCGAGCCCGACGCGGTCTTCGTCGGTGGCGGGGCCACGACACCGCTGCTGGTGGACGCCTGCTGGGCCGCGCTGCGCCCCGGCGGCCGGCTGGTGGTCAACGCCGTCACCGTGCAGAGCGAGGCCGTGCTCGCCGACTGGCACGGCCGGGTGGGCGGGGAGCTGGTGCGGCTGTCGGTGCAGCGCGGTGAGCCGGTCGGTGGCTTCACCGGCTGGAAGCCGGCCATGCCGGTGACGATCTGGAGCGTGACGCGATGAGCCGGCCCGACGACTGCTCCTGGGGGACGACGTGACCGTGCACTTCATCGGCGCCGGACCCGGTGCCGCCGACCTGGTCACGCTGCGCGCGGCCCGGCTGATCGCGGCCGCTCCCGTCTGCCTGTACGCCGGGGCGCTGGTGCCGCGCGAGCTGCTGGACACCGCACCCGTCGACGCCCGGCTCGTCGACACCGCCGACCTGGACCTGGACCAGATCACCGCGGAGCTGGTCGCCGCGCACGAGGCCGGCCTGGACGTGGCCCGGCTGCACTCCGGCGACCCGTCGGTGTACTCCGCGATGGCCGAGCAGATGCGCCGGTTGGACGCCGCGGGCGTGCCCTACGACGTCGTCCCCGGGGTGCCGGCGTTCGCCGCCGCGGCCGCCTCCCTCAAGCGTGAGCTGACCGTCCCCGGCGTCGGCCAGACCGTGGTGCTGACCCGCACGTCGGCCCGCTCCACCGCGATGCCGCCGGGGGAGGAGCTGGCCGCCTACGCCGCGACCGGCGCCACCCTGGTGCTGCACCTGGCCGTCCAGCGGCTGGACGTGCTGGCCCCGCAGCTGGCCGAGCACTACGGCGTGGACGGTCCGGTCGCCGTCGTCGCCCGGGCCAGTCGGGACGACGAGCTGGTGCTGCGCGGCACGCTGGGCGACATCGCCGAGCAGGTGCGCGCGGCGGGCGTCGTCCGGACGGCGGTGGTGGTGGTCGGCCCGGTGCTGACCGCCGGGGAGTTCCCGGACAGCCACCTGTACTCGACCACCCGGACCCGCTGATGGAGTCCCAGGGGCGCGGTTTCCGCGCCGTGGGACTCCACTCAGGCGCGGCCGACGATGGTGCCGCCGCGGTCGATGACCACCACGTCGACCTCGACCGGCGCGTCGCCCAGCGTGCGCCGGCAGGTCTCCCGGGCGCCGGCCGCGACCAGGTCGCCCAGCGGCAGCCCGGCGGCCTGGCACTGCTGCAGCGCGTCCAGTGCGGTCATCGCCCCGCGGACCCCGGCGACCAGCTCGGCCGACCCGCCGGCGCCCTCGACCAGCACGGCGAGCGCGTCCGGGGAGACCTGGGAGCGGGCCGAGTGCAGGTCCAGGTGGCCGTCGGCGAGCTTGGCCAGCTTGCCGATGCCGCCGGCGATGGTCAGCCGGGGCACCGGGTGGGTGCGCAGGTACTTGAGCACGGCGCCGGCGAAGTCGCCCATGTCCAGCAGTGCGTCCAGCGGCAGGCCGTACAGCGCGGCGACGGTGTTCTCGCTGGTGGAGCCGGTACAGCCGGCCACGTGGGTGTGCCCGGCCGCGCGGGCGACGTCGATGCCGCGGCGGATCGAGTCGATCCAGGACGCGCACGAGTAGGGCACGACGACGCCCGTCGTCCCCAGGATGGACAGGCCGCCGAGGATGCCCAGCCGCGGGTTCCAGGTCTGGGTCGCGAGCTCCGCGCCGCCCTCCACCCACGCGGTGACGACGACGTCGCCGGTGCCGCCGTGCCGCTGCGCGACTGCCGCGACGTGCTCGCGGATCAGCCGCCGGGGCACCGGGTTGATCGCCGGTTCGCCCACCGCCAACGGCAGGCCGGGCTTGGTCACCGTGCCCACACCCTCGCCGGCCCGGAACTGCACCCCACTGCCCGGCTCGCCGTGCGTGACGGTGACGCCGACCAACGCGCCGTGCGTGACGTCGGGGTCGTCGCCGGCGTCCTTGACGATGCCCACGGTCGCGGTGCCGTCGGCGAGCTCCTCGCGGGCGAGGGCGAACGCCGGGTGCCGGTCCCGGGGCAGGTCGATGGTGACCGGGTCGGGGAACGCGCCGGTGAGCAGCGCGGTGTAGGCGGCGGTGGTGGCCGCGGTGGCGCAGGCGCCGGTGGTCCAGCCGTGCCGCAGGCCCGTGCTGCCCTCGGTCCCCGGACTGGTCACCACCCCATCGTGCCCCCTGGCCGCGCGGGCGTCCGTCGCGCGTGGTGTCGGCTGCCCCGCCGGGGGTGGTCGGTCCCTCGATGTGACATCGAGCGGAGTCCGGTTCGGGGGACCGGACTCGACGTCCCGTCCAGTGGCGGGGGCCGGGGGACGGCGGCGTGAGCGTGCTCGTGCTCGGCGGCACCGGGGAAGCCCGCGCGCTGGCTGCCGCACTCAGCACCGACGGGGTCGACGTCGTCTCCTCGCTGGCCGGCCGGGTGGCCGACCCGCTGCTGCCGGTGGGCGACGTCCGGGTGGGCGGGTTCGGTGGGGCCGGGGGCCTGGCCGACTGGCTCCGGGCGCACGGGACCACCGCCGTCGTCGACGCCACGCACCCCTTCGCCGCGAGGATCACCGACCACGCCGCCCGGGCCTGCACGGCCACCGGGGTCCGGCTGCTCCGGCTGCAGCGACCCGGCTGGAGCCCGCAGCCCGGCGACGACTGGCGCTGGGCCGACTCGCTGGCCCAGGCCGCGACGATGGCGCACGGCACGGTCTTCCTGACCACCGGGCGGCAGGGGATCGGCGCGTTCGCCGCCCTGCCCGGGCGGGTGCTGGTCCGTTCGGTGGACCCGCCGACCGAGCCGCTGCCCGCGGGGGCCACGCTGCTGCTGGCCCGGGGGCCGTTCAGCGTCGACGACGAGCGGGCCCTCCTGACCGGGCACGGCGTGGACGTCGTCGTCACCAAGGACTCCGGGGGGCACATGACCGAGGCGAAGCTGACCGCGGCACGCGAGCTGGGCATCAAGGTGGTGCTGGTCCGCCGGCCGCCGCTGCCCGCGGGGGTGGACGTGGTGGACACCGTCGCGGCCGCGCACGCCTGGGTGGGGACGTCGTGAGGCTGGTGCTCTTCGACCTGGACGGCACACTGGTCGACTCCTCACCGGGCATCCACGCCAGCATCCGGGCCGCCGCTGCTGCCCTGGGCCTGCCCGAGCCGACGGCCGAGCAGCTGACGGGCATGGTCGGCCCGCCGCTTCAGGACGGCTTCGCAACCGCGTTCGGGCTCGCCGGCGACGACGTCGACCGCGCGGTCGCCGCCTACCGGGCGCACTACACGGCCGGCGCGATGCTCCAGGCGTCCGTCTACCCGGGCATCGCCGAGCTGCTGGCCACCCTGCGCGACGACGGCGCCACACTGGCGGTGACGACCAGCAAGCCGGAGCCGTTCGCCCGGCAGATCCTGGAGCACGTCGGGCTGGCCGGCTCGTTCGCCAGCGTGCACGGGGCGACCCTGGACGGCCGGGTCCGGCACAAGCAGCAGGTCGTCGGACTCGCCCTGGCCGAGCACCCCGGGGGCGAGCGGCCGGTGCTCGTCGGTGACCGCGCACAGGACGTCGTCGGCGCCCGGGTGCACGGGCTGCCCTGCATCGGCGCGGGCTGGGGACCGGCTCGGCCCGGCGAGTTGGCGCAGGCCGGCGCGGCCGTGGTCTGCGTGACGCCGGCCGACGTCCCGGGGGTGCTCGCCACGGTCTGACCCCGGACGCTGAGCCAACGCTGTGACTCCCCTGGGTGATCACCCGTCCGGCGACTGTTCCCGGGGCCTCCCGCCGCCGATGACCAGACAACGGGACGTCGTGTTCCGCCGCTGTCGAGGGGGTGTGCGCGTGCTGTCAGGTGCCGACCTGCCGATGCCGGGGGCGTTGGTCGACGTCGTCGTGGGTGGGCTGGTCGCAACCGGCCGGGTGGAGCAGCTGCGTCCTACCGGCCTGGTCCTCGAGCTGCCCGCCGACCTGCCCGGGGCGGGCCAGGTCGAGCTGTTCTGGCTGGGTGTCGACGGGGTCCGGGTCGTCCGGGCCCGGCAGGCGATGCGCTGGTCCTCGCGCACCGGCGTCCGCTGGCAGGTTGTGCCCGACGGACCGTCGGGGCCCGGCAACCGTCGCGACGCCGTCCGGGCGCGATTGCGGTTGCGCGTCCGGGTCACCGACCGGGCCGGCGGGGGGGTGACGACCGGCCGGACCCTGGACCTCAGCGAGACCGGGTTGCGCTGCCTGCTCGCCCCCTCGCAGTGGGCGCCGCAGGCCGGGTCCCCGGTCGACGTCGGGCTGACCTTGCGCGGCACCGTCTTCCCGCTGCCCGGACGACTGCACCGGGTGCTCGCCGACGAGGCCGGTTGGGACGTCGTCATCGCCTTCGAGGGGCTGTGCACGAGCCTGGCCGACCTGCTGCGGGCCCAGGTCTTCGCGGCGCTGCGGGAGCAGCGGCGGATCAGTCTGCCATGACGTACTCCGGCTCCGGAGCGACCGCGGCGCTGGGACGACGGTGCAGCACCAGTCCGACCACCGCGGTCAGCGCCAGCACGATCACCGCGCCGCCGTAGACCTGCGCGGTCGCGGTCAGCCCGATGTGACCGGCAGCGATGCCCGCGGCGATGGCCGGCAGGCTGAACGCCAGGTAGCTGGCGGTGAAGACCGCCGACAGCAGCCCGGCCCGCTGCGCGGGGTCGACGCCGCGGGTGACCGTGGCCATCGCGCCCAGGAACGCCGATCCGAACCCGAAGCCGGAGACGACGGCGGCGACGAAGAACGCGGCCAGCGAGCCCGCGGCGAGAGCCCCGACGGTGCCGGCCACGCCGACGACGAAGACCAGCGCGCCGGTGATCATCCCGCTGGTGGGCTCGAGCCGCTGGGTCAGCAGCGAGCCGATCAGGCCCGTTCCGTTGAGGGCCAGGATCAGCAGGCTGCCGACGACGTGGTTGTCCACGCCGTAGACGCCGGCGACCAGCGACGGGCCCAGCGAGGCGTACAGCCCACCGAGCATCCAGGTCGCGGCCAGGCACGGCAGCACGACGACGAACGCCCGCCGGTTCGCCCGCGGCACGTGCACGCTGGGCCGCAGCGACGCCCATGTGCCGGCCACCCGCGGGGAGGACTCGGGCAGCGCCACCCAGACCGCCACCGCCGCGACCAGGAAGACCACGGTGAGCAGGCCGAAGACCCACTCGGTCGGCGAGGCCAGGAACTGCACCGCGACGCCGGCCCCGACCGCGCCCGCGGACAGCCCGAAGCCGGGGGACGCCGAGTTGACCAGCGCGCCCATCGGCTTGTCCGCGCGCTGCAGGTCCAGCAGGGCTGCGCCGAACGCCCCGGTCATCGCGCCGGTGGCCAGGCCCTGCACGACCCGGGCGGCCAGCAGCCAGCCCACGCCGTCGGCGACGAAGAACAGGACCATCGCGCCGGCCTGGAGCACCAGCGCCGCGGCCAGCACCGGCCGCCGCCCGACGTGGTCGCTGAGCGCGCCGACCGTCAGCAGCGCCACCAGCAGCGCGAACGCGTAGACGGCGAAGACCACCGTGATGATCCCGGCGGAGAAGCCGAACTCCTCGGCGTAGACCCGGTAGAGCGGCGAGGGCACGCCCGAGGCGGCCAGCACCAGGACCAGCAGCCCCGCCACCGACCAGACGCCACGGGCCGGGACAGCGGTTGCTTACGCACAGCGTGACCAAGCCGCCCGACCCGGCTCCTGTTCCCGCTCGCGTCCTCCCGGTCAGCGCCGAGTGTGCGACCAGGGCCCCGTCTCGGGTCCTGATCGGGCCCTGAGCGCACACTCGACCTGCCTGTGGACGACGGGAGCGGGAGGCCGCGGGGTCCGGCACCCTCTGCTGCTGTGCCCCGGCCACCTCGCCCCGTCCCGGACGACCTGCTGGACCGGCCCTTCCGCGGGTCGGAGGCCCTGGACCGCGGGCTGCTCACCCGCCGGCAGTTGCGCAGCGGGCGGTGGCAGCGCGTACTCCCCGACGTCCACGTGGCCGCCGATGTCGAGCTCACCCACCAGGTCCTGGCTCGTGCCGCCATGGTCCTGCTGCCCTCTGCGGTGGTCACCGGGCGTAGCGCCGCGTGGCTCTGGGGTGTGGACGTCGACGGCCCGGACGGGGCTGCGCAGTCGGCCCCCGTGGAGGTGACGGTGCCCGCGGGAGGCACCACCCGGGTGCCCGGGCTGCTGCTACGGCGGCGCGCACTGCCCGCGCACCAGGTCGGGTGCCCGCCATGGCTCCGCGACGTGCCGACGCTGTGGCCCGAGCACGCCGCCCTCGAGCTGGCGGCCGAAGCGGGGCGCGGCCACCTGGAATCCGTCGTCGTGTTGGACCAGTTCTGCGAGACCGCCCCGGTGACCCTCGCCCAGCTCCGGGCGCTCTCGCTGGGCTGGACGGGACGGGGACGCCGGCAGCTACTGGCCGCGCTGGCCGACGCCGACGGACTGGCCGGGTCCCCACCGGAGACCCGCCTGCGGCTGGGGTTCCGGACCGCCGGGCTGCCCGCCCCTGTGGCCCAGTACGACCTGAGGACGGCGGGCGGTGCGCGGGTGAAGCGGCTGGACTTCGCCTGGCCGCACCTGCGGTTCGCCCTGGAGTACGACGGGTCGACGCACGTGGTGACCTCGACCCGGCGGGAGGGCCGGTTCGACCTGCCGAAGGACCGGCGCGTGCTCAACCAGGTGCAGGAGCTCGGGTGGCGGCTGTTCTACGTGACTGCGCCCGACCCGCACGACATGGCCGACCTGGTGACCCGGGTCGGCGCGGCCCTGACCGTCCGCGCGACCGAGCTCGGCGTGCCGCTGCACGTGAGCTGAGCCGACGAATGTGCGCTCACGGCCCCATCACGTGGGCGGATGGGGCCCTCAGCGCACACTCGGCGGGGTTCGACGGCCGCCGGGGGTGCGGTGCGTGGGTCAGCCGGGGTAGTGGCGGCTGGTGAAGACCTGGCCGGCCGGGGTCACCCGCGTCTGGCTGCTGCCGATCATCACCAGACAGCGCATGTCGACGGTGCCCGGGTCCAGCTCGCCGAGGGTGGTCACGGTGAGGGACTCCTCGGGGCCGCCGACGTCCCGGCCGACCACTACGACCGTGGACGGCGGGCGGACCTCGAGCAGGGCCTCGCGGGCGTCGAAGAGCTGCTGCGGGCGGGCCTTGGAGCGCGGGTTGTAGAGCGCGATCACCAGGTCGGCGGCGGCGGCGTGCCGGAGCCGATCCAGGACGACGTCCCAGGGCTTGAGCACGTCGGACAGCGACAGGATGCAGAAGTCGTGCCCCAGCGGCGCACCCACCTTGGACGCCACGGCCTGGGCGGCGGTGATCCCGGGCAGCACCCGCACCGGCACGTCCGGGAAATCGGCTGCGGCCACCTCCAGTACGGCGGCGGCCATCGCGAACACCCCTGGGTCACCGGAGGACACGACGGCCACGTTGCGACCCGTGCGGGCGAGAGCGAGCGCAGCAGCTGCCCGCTCGGCCTCGACCCGGTTGTCGCTGGGGTGCTTGACCTGCCGCGGGTTGCCGGGCACCCGGTCCAGGTACGGGCCGTAGCCCACCAGGTCGTCGGCCTCGGCGAGTGCGGCGGCGGCCTCGGGCGTCGTCCAGGAGCGCTGGCCGGGACCGAGCCCGACCACGGTGACCTGACCACCTGTGGCCGGGCCGGCGGACGCCGAGGCGGAGTTCCCCGGGCCGGTCAGCTCCGAGGGCAGCAGCGCGAGGGAGAAGTACGGCACGGTCGTGGGGTCGACGTCGGCCAACGGCAGGATGCGCTCGCGGTCGGTGGTGGCCCGCTCGACGTAGAAGGCCCGGTCCAGCACGCCGGCGGCCTCGAAGGCGTCCCGGACAGCCGGGAAGGTGCGGCCCAGCTTCAGCACCGCGGCCGAGTCCGTGGTGGCCAGCCACTCGGCCAGCTCGTCGGAGGGCAGCGTGCCCGGCAGCACGGTCAGCACCTCGTCCCGCTCGACCAGCGGGCGCCCCAGCACCGCGGCGGCGCCGCTGACACTGGTCACGCCGGGCACCACCTCGGTCGGGTACCGGTGCGCCAGCCGCTTGTGCATGTGCATGTACGAGCCGTAGAAGAACGGGTCGCCCTCGGCGAGGACGACGACGTCCCGGCCGGCGTCCAGGTGCGCGGCCAGCCGGGCGGCGGCGGAGGCGTAGAACTCGTCGATCGCGCCCTGGTAGCCGCCGGGGTGGTCGGTGGTCTCGGTGGTCACCGGGTAGACCAGCAGCTCCTCGACCTGGCCCTCGCGCAGGTAGGGCGCGGCCAGCCCGCGGGCGACCGAGCGGCCGTGCTGCGCTGCGTGGAACGCGACGACGTCGGCGGCGCCGATCAGCCGGGCGGCCTTGACGGTCACCAGCTCGGGGTCGCCGGGGCCCAGCCCGACCCCGTACAGCCGGCCGGTCATTCGGCGGTGCTCGCGAGCGCGTTGACGGCGGCGGCGGTCATCGCGCTGCCCCCGCGTCGGCCGCGGACGACGAGGAAGTCCAGATCGGAGGCCGCCAGGGCCTCCTTGCTCTCCACCGCGCCGATGAACCCGACCGGGATGCCGATGACGGCGGCCGGGCGCGGACCGCCGGCGGCGACCATCTCCAACAGGTGGAACAGCGCGGTCGGCGCGTTGCCGATCGCCACCACTGCGCCCTCGAGCTTCTCGCCCCACAGCTGCATGGCCGCGGCCGTGCGGGTGGTGCCGAGCTCCCTGGCCAGGTCCGGCGTCCGGGGGTCGTTGAGCGTGCAGACCACCTCGTTGTAGGCCGGCAGCCGCTTGCGGGTCACCCCGGCGGCCACCATCTGTGCGTCGCACAACACCGGGGCGCCCAGCTCCAGCGCGGCCCGGGCCCTGCCGACGACGCCGTCGGACCAGGCCACGTCGGACACCAGGTCGACCTGACCGCAGGCGTGGATCATCCGCACCGTCACCTGGGCGACGTCGGCCGGCAGCCGGCCCAGGTCGGCCTCGCGGCGGATGGTCGCGAAGGACTGCCGGTAGATCTCGGCGCCGTCGTGCTCGTACGCGTAGTGCTGGGTCACACCGCTCCGATCGTGTAGCCGTCATCGGTGGCGACCACGTCCAGCGCGCCGGCGGGTCGGCCGCAGCGACGTCCGCAGCCGGCCCAGTGCTGGCGCGCACCGTCACCGGGCAGTCTGCCCGCCGCCACCGCAGCCGCCGCATCCGCCCGCACGTCGGCCCGCGACTTCGCGCACCCGGGTCGCCCCGCGCACGCGGTGACCTGCAGCCAGGGGCTGTCCGCGTCGAAGACGAAGCCGGTCCGGTGGAGGTCCACGGCCGCGTCGTCGACGACGTCCTCGGCCAGGTCGGGGACGACGACCGAGCGCCACGGGGTCAGTTGGACCTCAGCGGCCAGCCGGGCCAGCAGGTCGGCCTGGTCGGCGGCCAACCGGCCCAGCGGGACCACGCCGATCAGCGCTGTGCGGCCGTCGGATTGAGCAGCGGCCCCGACCGGTCCGACCAGCGGCGCCGACGGCAGCTCGACCACCGGGCCGGTGAACCGGCGTTCTTCGCGAAGAACGCCGTCGTTCGGGCGGCGAAAGTCGCGAAGAACGCCGTCGGTGAGGCGGGCGGTGACGCGGGCGGGGCCCTCGGTCAGCTCGGTGATCCGCCAGGCGTGGCCTCCCTGGGCGGCCAGCTCGTCGAGCAGCGCGCGGGCGGCGGTCAGCACCAGCCCGACCGCGTCCGCGGCCCGGGCACGGAGGCCGGAGTCGGCGCCGGCCAGGGTGAGCGCGACGTCGTCGGGTGCCAGGGGGTGCAGTCCGACGTCCCCGCCCAGGCCGACGACATCGCCGCGGCCGTCGTCCAGGGTGACCAGGAACCGGCCGGGCAGGTCGGCGAGCGCGGGGTCGGCGAGCAGCCCGGCGTCCAGCGCCCGGACCCACGGTCGGACGTCGAGCTGCCCCCCGGCGGACCGCCCGGTGAGCGCGCTGGCCAGCACGTTGCGCACCCGCTCGTGCGTGGTGCTGGGCAGCAGCCCGACGGCGGCCAGCCGGTCGCCCAGGTCGGTGCCGACGGCCAGGCCGCGCAGCTGCAGGTTGCCCCGGCTGGTCATCTCCAGGTGCCCGTCGCCGAGCTCGCGGGCGGCGGCGGCCAGTGCGCGCAGCTGCTCGGCGGTGAGCAGGCCGCCGGGCACCCGGACCCGGGCCAGCTCGCCGTCGGCGGCGGTGTGCGTCTGCAGGGCGCCGGGGCAGGCGTCGGGGCGGTCGCGGGGAGGGCTGCTCATGACCCCGGCGAGGTTACGTACTGCGGCGGGCCCCGCGCCGCCCGCGGGCCAGCAGCACGGTCAGCGGGACCAGCAGGACGGCCGCCGCGACGGCGACCGAGGGGTAGCCGCCGGCGGACAGCACCGGCCCGGACAGTGCACCGGCCGAGGCGCCGGCCAGGCCCATGACCAGGTCCGAGGTGCCCTGCACCGGGGTGCGCACCTCGGCCGGCACCGACTCCGACAGCAGGGTCGACCCGGCGACCAGCGAGGCCGACCAGCCCAGTCCGAGCAGCAGCATGGACACGGTCACCCAGCCGGCCGAGGAGGCCGGGGCCAGCCCCCCGCCGACCAGCAGGGACGCCGCCAGCAGCCCGACGCCCAGCCCGATCGTGGCGACGCGGCCGGCCCGGTCGGCGAGCCAGCCCATCACCGGGGAGGCGGCGTACATGCCGGCGATGTGCACGCTGATCACCAGCCCGACGACCTGCAGCGAGGCGCCGCCGTGGCCCAGGTGGACCGGGGTCATCACCATCACGCCGACCATCACCGCGTGCGCGGTGGCGACCGCGACCAGCCCGAGCCGGGCGCTCGGGACCGCCAGCACCACCTGCAGCACGGCGCGGACCGGGGGCCGGGGTCCCTCGGGGGCGCTGGGTCCGGCGACCACCAGCGGGTCCGGGCGCAGCAGCAGCCCGACGACCACGGCCCCGGCGGTGAAGGAGACGGCAGAGATCAGGAACGGCCCGGCCAGCGGGGTCAGCCCGAGCGCGGCACCGGCCCGGCCGCCCAGGCCGGACAGGTTCGGGCCGGCGACGGCACCGATGGTCGTCGCCCAGACCACGATCGACAGCGACCGGCCGCGGGTCTCCGGGGTCGCCGCGTCGGTGGCCGCGTACCGGGCCTGCAGCCCGGACGCGGTCGCGCCGCCGAAGAGCAGCAGCCCGGTGACCAGCAGCACGAACGAGCCGAGGACGGCGGCCAGCAGGACCAACCCGGCCCCCAGCAGGCCCAGGAGGTACCCGGTGGCCAGCGCCGGCCGCCGTCCCCGGGCGGCAGCGAGCCGGGCCATCGGGACCGCGAGCCCGGCGGCGCCCAGCACCGTCGCGGTCTGGGCCAGCCCGGACAGCGCCGTGGAGCCGGACACCTGCTCGGCGAGCAGCCCGCCCACGGCGATCCCGCTGGCGACGCCGACCCCGCCCAGCACCTGGCTACCGACGAGCACCGGGACCGCCCGCCGGCGGGCTTGCTCGCGGCGTGCGGTGGGGGTCTCGACGGTGCGGGTCACGAGGGGGATCCTGCCTCCAGCGGGCCGGGAAGGGCAGCGCCCCTCGCCGCGTTGCACGGACCGCCTGAGAGGAGGCCGCGATGACCACCATCGACCTGCACTCCGAGTACCTCCGCGCGGAGCTGTTCCTGACGAGCGGGCAGCCCACCGAGGCCGTCGCCATCCTGGCCCCGGTCGTGGCCGCCGAGCCGGAGAACACGGCCGTGCTCGAGCTGCTCGGCCGGTCCTGCTTCGAGTCCGCCCAGCTGGCCCGCGCCGAGGAGGCCTTCGGTCAGCTGGTGGCGCTGGCCCCGGCCGACGGCTGGGCCCGCCGGGCGCTGGCCCGCACGCTGGAGCGCCAGCACCGGGCCGAGGAGGCCGCCACCCACCACCGGGTGGCCGACGCGCTGGGCGCCGCGAGCTGAGCCCCGGCGCCGCGAGGTGAGGTGGGCGCCGCGAGGTGAGGTGGGCTGCCGGGCTCAGGCCCGGCGGCCCAGCCTGGCCAGCGTCCGGGTCTGCCGGTCGGCGCCGTCGTCGACGGTCACCGCCAGGGCGCAGATGCCGTCCATGTGCAGCGCCTCGCCGAAGGAGTCCGCGCCGGCCTCGGCCCGGTCCAGCTCGGCATCGGTGAGCGTCGTGTCGCCGCCGGTGGCCCGGGCGACGTCCCAGCGGTGCACGACCATGTCCCACACGTAGAACTGCTCCAGGGTGGCGCCGACGGTCGTCGGGCCGAAGAAGCCGTCGTAGGTGCGGTCGGCCAGCGCGTCGTTCGAGACCAGCTCGAGCACCCGCGTGGCGTGCGACCGGAAGCCTGCCGCGGGGTCGGCCAGCGAGGGTGCCGGGCCCGCGTCGGCGCCGTGGGTCGTCATCAGGTCGCGCTGGGTGTCCACCAGGTGCGCGACGACGTCCCGGGCGGTCCAGCCCTCGCAGGGCGACGGGTCCGCCCACGCCGACGCAGGGACGGCGTCCAGCACGGCGGACAGGGCTTCGGAGACGGTCCGGTAGGACTCAGCGGTGGCGTTCATGCCGATCATCCTGGCCGGGTGCGGCAGGCTGGTCTGGATGGAACCCGACAGCCCCCGCCGCTCGCTGGACGCCGTCGAGCGTGCCCACCTGCGTGCGCCCGACGACCGCTCGACCACGATGTACCGGTACGAGCCTGACGCCGACCTGCGCCCGCTCGTGCAGCGGTTCTGGATCCCGGTCTGGTCGGTGCCGCCGGGGGAGGAGGCGCCCCAGCACGTGTTGCAGTACCCGGTCAGCCTGCTGGTGGTGGCGCCGGACTACGCACGCTTCTACGGCGTCGTCACCGGCCTGTCGACGACGACGCTCGCCGGTGACGGCTGGGCGGTGGGCGTGATGTGCACGCCCGCAGCGGGCTCGCTGGTCGCCGGCGGCCCGATGGACGCGTTCACCGATCGACATGTCGACATCTCGACGGTGCTCGGGGCCGCGGGCGGCGAGCTGGCCGCCCGGGTGCGGTCGGCGATGGCCGAGGACCCGCACGCCGAGGACGCGCACCGGACGGCGATGGCCGCCTTCTCCGACGTGCTGCGCCCGTTGCTGCCGGTCGACGCCGAGGGTGAGCTGGTCGACCGGGTCGTGGCGCTGGTGGAGGGGCGCCCGGACCTGCTGCGGGTGGCCCAGCTGTGCGAGGAGACCGGGCTGGGCGAGCGGGCCCTGCAGCGGTTGCTGCAGCGCCGGCTGGGGCTGACCCCCAAGTGGCTGGTGCAGCGGCGCCGGCTCCAGGAGGCGGCCGAGCGGCTGCGGGGCGACGGCGGCTCGCTGGCCGAGACCGCCGCGGTGCTGGGCTACGCCGACCAGGCGCACTTCGGCCGGGACTTCTCCCGGGTCACCGGCACCACGCCCGGTCGATTCGCCGCCCGCTACCGCCCCGCCTCGCCGCCCGTCGAGTGACACCTCAGGCGACGTCCCGGGTGCCCGATGCCCGCTGAGCTGCCATTCGAGGACCAGCTCAGACGGTGGGTCGCAGCGGCATCGACTCACGGACTCCCCGCTCACCCGCTGAACAGGTCGGCGCCCTCGCGGGACACCTGCCCGGTCGTCCCCCCGGCGGCGAACTCGGTGAGGGCGTCGGCGTCGGCGATGACGAAGCCCCAGCCGTCCGTCAGCTCCGGGGTGACCGGCGAGCCACCGGCTGCGCTGTTGAGCTCCACCGGTACGCCGGGCGGTGCGGCCACCAGCAGCGTGACGCCGAAGGTCGACCCGTCGCCGGCGTAGGACGAGCAGCGGGCCACCACGGTGAGCGTGGCCGGGTCTGTGCCGGCCGGGTAGGCGGTGCTGCCGCACGTGCCCGTGCTGATCGACTGCGACCCGAACACCGCCCAGGACGTCGTGCTGACCACCGACCCGTCGGGCAGCACCGCGGCCACGGTCACCGCCTGCGCCGAGGTGCCGCCGGCCTGCGGGTACGTGCCGGCCCCCAGGACTGTCACGTCCAGGTCTGCCGGGAGCCAGCCGGTGGCCGTGGTGATCGTGTCCACCGCGAGGTCGACCTCGAGAGCGGAGACCGCGGGGTCGCCGGACCGGGACGTCGGGCCGTCCAGGGGTGTGGACCCGGCCCCGTCGACGGCCTCGGGGTCCAGCAGCGGGCCGCCGGAGGTGGACGGTGTCGTCGTCCCCAGCACCTCGTCGTTGCGGACCACCCGGACCCGGGCCGCCCGCGCGTCCGAGCGGACCTCGACCACCGCGGTGCCGTCGGTGACCTCGGCCGGGGTGAAGGTGCGGGTGGCGGTGCCGTCGGGCAGCACGTCCAGGCCGGGGGACACCTCGACCTCGTCGCCGGGGGCGCCCACCACGAGCACCCGGTCGGCAGGCGCCGTGCGGTCCGCGCTCAACCCGACGGCGGCCACCGACGGCAGCTGGGACGACGTGGTCGAGGCGCCGGTCAGCTGGTCGACATCGGCACCGGCGGGCCCGGTCAGCCAGGTGACCGAGACCCCGGGCTCCTCCTGCTGCACCAGCAGCACCGCCCGGACGCCGTCCACGTCGCCGGCGTAGACCACCCGGGCGGCGGACGGGCCCGGGCCCGATGCGTCCCGCGACGTCCGGATGCTGGTGCGGACGGCGTCCAGGAAGTCCCCGTCGCCGGCAAGCGACCCGCGGGCGGGCGTGTTGACCAGCCCCTCGTCGGCGGTCGACGCGGGGGCCGCCGTCGACGGCAGCACGTCGGGCAGCAGGACCACCGCGGTGGCCACGGCGGCCGCGGTCACCACGGCGAGCCCGGCCCGGCGCCAGCGGCGGGACCGGACCGCGGCCACGTCGAGCACCGCCGTCTCGTCGGTGAGGGTGCTGGTGTCGCACTGCGCCGCCAGCACGTCGAGCCGGGCCGGCAGGTCGGCCGGGTCGGGCACCTCGTCGGCCAGCGCCCGCACGGCGGCGTCCGGCTCCACGCCGGGCACGAGCGCGGCGACTCGGTCGGGCGGCAGGCCCTCGTGCCGGGCCAGCACCACGACGGTGCGCTCGGCGCGGGACAGCCGGTCCAGTGCGGCCGACAGCCGGCGAGCGGCCTCGGCGTCGGCGGGGAAGGACCACCACGGCGCGGACGACGTGCCGGTGACCGTGCCCTCGCCGCGCACCCGCCGGCGCAGGTGCGCCCGGACCAGGCCGGCCACCACCCGGGACCGGTCGTCCTCGCCGGGACCGGGCCGGGCGAGCCCGCGGGCCAGCAGCTCCCGGGCGGCGGCGTCGGACCCGGTGAGCAGGTACGCGGTCGGCAGCAACGCGCGCCACTGCTCGACGACGAGGGAGTCCGGGCGGGGCACGGCCACAGTCAACCCGCAGTCACGTCCCGGCGGCGCCTCCCGCGGCGATGATCGCGACTATCGCCGCCGGGGCAGGAGACTGGATGGGTGACCGATGACGTGCTGACCCGGTTGCGGGCCGCGGGCTGTGTCTTCGCCGAGGACGAGGCCGCCCTGCTCCTCGCGGCCGCCGACGGCGCTGCGCTCACCGCGCTGGTGGACCGCCGGGTGGCCGGTGAGCCGCTGGAGCAGCTGCTGGGCTGGGTGGACTTCGGCGGCCTGCGGGTGCTGCAGGACCCCGGGGTCTTCGTACCCCGCCAGCGGACCGCGCTGCTGGTGGAGCAGGCCGTGGCCCGCGGCCGGGCCGGTGCTGTCGTCGTCGACCTGTGCTGTGGATCGGGAGCGGTCGGGCTGGCGGTGGCCGCCGGGCTGCCCGGCGCGCAGCTGACCGCCGCCGACCTCGACCCGGCCGCGGTGGCCTGCGCCCGGCGCAACGTCGAACCCTCCGGGGGCCGGGTCGCCCACGGCGACCTGTTCGACGCGCTGCCCGCCGACCTGCGCGGACGGGTCGACCTGCTCTGCGTGAACGCGCCCTACGTGCCGACGGCGGCCATCGCCGGCATGCCGCCCGAGGCCCGGGACCACGAGCCCGTCGTCGCCCTCGACGGCGGCGCCGACGGCCTCGACCTGCACCGCCGGGTCGCGGCCGGCGCCGCGGACTGGGTCGCCCCGGGCGGCCACCTGCTGCTGGAGACCAGCGACCGGCAGGCCGCCGGCACCGCCGCCGCGATGGCCGCCAGCGGGTTCACCGTCGAGGTGGTCGCCGACGACGAGCGCGGCGCGACGGTCGTCGTCGGCACCCTCGTCGCGGGTCGTCCGCCGCGTCGTTGAGCGCGCCGCAGGCGGTGCAGCGCAGCAGCTGGGGCGTCGGCCCGATCGGCCGGCGGCCCTGGGTCGGCTCTGCAGCGGTCAGGCCGCCCGCGCCGCCTCGACGGCCAGCCGGGTGTCCTCGCCGATCAGGTCCGCGTTGACCTGCGCCCCGGCCCGCAGCCCGGCCGCCATCGAGGTGACCACCTGGGCGTTGACGGCGGTCACGGCCGACCTGGGCCGACTGCTCGCCGTGGTGCTGCGGGGTTGCGTGCTGCGGGGTTGCGTGCTGCGGGGCTGTGTGCTGCGGGGCTGTGTGCTGCGGGGCTGGGCGGCTGCGTCAGCCGGCGGCCCGGGCCTGCACGTCGGCTCGCCCGCTGAGCTGCAGCTGACCGGCGTTCAGGTGCACCAGGCCGGCGTCGGCCAGCTCCTCGACCGCGGCCTGCAGCTCCGCGTGCCGGTCCGCCCAGGCCGTCCGGTCGCCGGTGGCCGGACGCGGGTTGAGCCGGGCGAGCAGCTCCCGCAGCTGCACCGGGCGGCCGATGTCGGCCAGCGCCCGCAGGCACGTCGTCCCCAGCCGAGAGCTGCCCAGCGGATCGCCGGCGGAGGAGTGGACGTCGACCCCGTGGAAGCTCACCCGGCCACCTTGTCGGTGACTCACTGTGCTTGTCCAGCTCCGCGGCGTGTTTCGGACCGGCGTGTTCGGTGGCCGTCTCAGCGGGTGCGGGCCAGGTACAGATCCCGGATCTCGTGCTTGCGCAGCTTGCCGGTGAGCGTCCGCGGCAGGTCCGCCACGAAGAGCACGCTGCGGGGGACCTTGTAGTGCGCGATCCGCTCCCGCAGGTACGCCAGCAGCTCCCGCTCCAGCTCGGGGCCCGGGGTGGCGTGCGGCGCGGCTTGGACGACGGCCTGCACGGCCTCGCCCATCTCCTCGTCCGGCACCCCGATCACGGCCAGGTCCGCGACGTCGGGGTGCAGGGTGAGGGCGTCCTCGATCTCCTGCGGATAGATGTTCACCCCGCCCGAAATGATCATGAACGCCTGCCGGTCGGTCAGGTAGAGGAAGCCGTCCTCGTCGAGCCGGCCGAGGTCCCCCGTCGTCCCCCAGTTGGGGTGCTCGGGGTGCTGCGCGCGACGGGTCTTCTCCGGGTCGTTGTGGTAGCTGAAGGGCAGCACCTCACGCTCGAAGTACACCAGCCCGATGTCGCCGGTGGGCACCTCGGTGCCGTCGTCGGCGCACACGTGCAGCACGCCCAGACCGGCCGTGCCGACCGAGCCCGGCTTGAGCAGCCAGGTCGGGGAGTCGATCAGGGTGACGCCGACGGCCTCGGTGGCCGCGTAGTACTCGGCCAGGATCGGACCCCACCAGTCGATCATCGCGAACTTGGCGTCGACCGGCATGGGTGCGGCGGCGTGCACGGCGACCCGGTGCGAGCTCAGGTCGTGCCGGGTGCGCTCGGCCTCGTCCAGCTTCAGCATCCGGACGAACATGGTCGGCACCCACTGGCTGTGGGTGACCCGGTACCGCTCGATGGCGGCCAACGCTGCTGCCGCGTCGAACGTCGGCATGACGACGACGGTGCCGCCCACCTGGTGCACCATCCCGCCGAACCGGAGCGGTGCTGCGTGGTACATCGGGGCTGGAGACAGGTACACGGTGTCCGCGCCGAACCCGTACCGCGGGCCGAAGACGCCGAGCAGCACGTCGCCGCCCTCGGTCACCTGCACGCCGGGCAGCGGAGCCTTGACGCCCTTGGGTCGCCCCGTCGTCCCCGAGCTGTAGAGCATGTCCCGGCCGCGCGGTTGGTCGGCCAGCGGCTCGGCCGAGGCCGCGGCCAGCGCGGCCTCGTAGTCGGCGTGCCCGGGGACGTCGCCCCCGAACGCCAGCCGCAGGCCGATCGCCGGGCTGTCGGCGACGACGGCCTGCGCCGCGGTCGACTGGGACGCCGACACCACGATCGCCTTCGCGGCGCAGTCGCCGAGGATGTAACTGATCTCGCCGGGCTGCAGGTGCTGGTTGATCGCGGTCAGGTACAGCCCGCTGCGCATGACGGCCCAGAAGACCTCGTAGGTGCGCAGCCCGTTGTCGGCCAGCAGCGCGACGTCGTCCCCGGGGCGCAGGCCCGCGTCCCAGAACACCCGAGACAGCCGGGTGGAGCGCTCCTCCAGCTCGGCGTAGCTCAACGAGGCGCCGGTGTCGCTCATGACGACGGCGGCTTTGTCGGGGGTCAGCGCGGCGTGCGCCCCGGGGTACACGGGCTCAGACCGTGGTCGGCGGGATGGGCACGACCGGGGTGCGGCCGAGCTCGGACTTCGCCAGCGACCGCAGGTGCACCTCGTCGGGGCCGTCGAACAGCCGCATCGCCCGGTGCCAGCCGTACATCGCGGCCAGCGGGGTCACGTCGGTGACGCCGGCGCCGCCGTGCACCTGGATGGCCCGGTCGATCACCCGCCCGGCCGCGCGGGGGACGGCGACCTTGGCGATCGCGATCAGGTCCTTGGCGGCCTTGTTGCCCTGGGTGTCGATGACGTGGCAGGCCTGGTGGCAGATGAGCCGGGCTTGGTCGATGTCGATCCGGGACTCCGCGATCTGCTGCTGCACCACACCCTGCTCGGCCAGCGGCCGGCCGAACGCGACCCGCTGCTGGGTGCGGGCGACCATCATCGCCAGCGCCCGCTCGGCGGCACCGAGCGCGCGCATGCAGTGGTGGATCCGGCCCGGGCCCAGCCGGGCCTGAGCGGCGGCGAACCCGCCGCCCTCCTCGCCGATCACGTTCGTGACGGGCACCCGGACCTGGTCGAACCGGACGACGCCGTGCCCGTGCTGGTCGTGCTGGCCGAACACCGGCAGGTCCCGCTCGACAACGACGCCGGGGGTGTCCCGCGGGACGACGACCATCGACTGCTGGCGGTGCTTCTGCGCCTGCGGGTCGGTCTTGCCCATCACGATCAGCACCGCGCACCGCGGGTCCAGCACGCCCGAGGTCCACCACTTGCGACCGGTGATGACGTAGTCGTCGCCGTCCCGCTCGATCCGGGTCTCGATGTTCGTGGCGTCGCTGCTGGCCACCGCGGGCTCGGTCATCGCGAAGGCCGACCGGATCTCCCCGGCCAGCAGCGGCTCGAGCCACTGCTGCTTCTGCTCGGGGGTGCCCAGCAGGTGCAGCAGCTCCATGTTGCCGGTGTCGGGGGCCGCGCAGTTGATCGCCTCCGGGGCCAGCTCCAGGCTCCAGCCGGACAGCTCGGCGATCGGCGCGTACTCCAGTTGGGTCAGCCCGGACTCGCTCGGCAGGAACAGGTTCCACAGTCCGGAGGCCCTCGCGGTGGCCTTGAGCCGTTCGATCACCGGCGGTGCGTCGTGTCCGGTGGACCCGGCGGCGACCCGGTGGGCGTGGTACTCCGGCTCGGCCGGCAGGACCTCGTCGCGGAGAAAGTCCACCATCGCGGCGAGGTGGTCCTCGGCGGTGCGGGAGGGGGTCGCGAGCGTTGTCATGGTCAGCCTTTCTGAACGCGTGCGCCGTCGTACGGTCCCCGCGACGCTAGGGTTCCCGCCTGGGGCGGTCAAGAGCTGCTGGCCATGACACCGCACGGCCGGGGCGGCACGTTCATGTCTCGACCGTGCAAGCGCTCGGTCCCGTCGTCTCCGCAGGTCGCCGTGCAGGACCCGCCCGGCCCGGAAGACGGCCATCCTCGACCCGTTGGCCACCTCGCCTCCACGCTGGTCCGGTGGGACGGCCTGGCCTCGGGCGCGGACCTGTCCGGGCTGCCCTGGCACCTCGGGTTCGCCCACGCCGAGATCGCGGTGCTCGTCGAGCGGATCCACTCCCGGTCGGCGGCCGGGTCGACCGCGGGGAGGGCTTCGACCGGCGGCGCCGTCGTCCCGGCGCTGGTGGAACCGGGGGCACGCGGCCGTCTGAACCCGGGCGTGCTGGCTCTCCGGAGTCACACGGCCTACGCTCAGGCACGCTGAACGTTCAGCTGAGGTGAACAACGTCCCGAGGTGAGCCCGTGAGCACCCCCGCCGCACGCTCCTCGGGGATCGGGGAGTCGATCCGTCGGCTGCGGACCGCGCGTGGGGTCAGTCTGCGCCGGTTGGCCGAGCAGCTCCAGGTCAGCCCCGGGACGCTGAGTGCGATCGAGAACGGGCACACCGGGGTCAGTGCCGTCCGGGTGGCCCGGATCGCCGAGCTGCTCGACGTCCCCGTCGAACGGGTGTTCCGGCCGGGCGCGAGCCGGTTGGCCCCCGGCGTCGTCGACCGGACCGAGGTGGCGACCACCGTCGGTGGCCGGTCGGCCGGTCCCGACGGGGTGTTCGTCGAGGGCGACTGGCGGGCGTACGGGCCGCTGCAGCTGGACCCGGCGCTCGCCGCCGCGCTGGCCGCCTTCGTCGAGGTGGGCTACCACGGCTCGACGATCCGGACGATCGCCGCCCGCGCCGGGCTGTCGGTCTCCGGGCTCTACCACTATTACGAGAGCAAGTACGACATGCTCGTCGCACTGCTGGACCTGACGATGCGCGACCTGGACGCCCGGGTGCGGGCCGCCAGGGCGCAGGGTGGCGACCCGCTGGAGCGGGTCGGTCTGGTCGTGGAGTGCCTGGCACTCAACCACAGCCACCGCCGCCAGACCGGGTTCCTGGGCGCCAGTGAGATGCGCAGCCTGGCACCGCCGGACTACGCCCGGCTGGCCGCCGTGCGCCGCGCCCAGCAGCAGGCCCTGGACGACGAGGTCGTCGCCGCGGTCGCCGCCGGGCAGCTGTCCACCGACGCCCCCGGGGACGCCGCCCGCGCCGTGGTCACCATGTGCACCGCCATCCCGCAGTGGTACCGCCCGGGTGGACCCACCTCCCCGGAGCAGCTGGCCGCCCAGTACGTGGGCTTCGCGCTGGACCTGCTGGGGCGGTCCGCCGTCCCCTCTTGACCCTCAGGTGAGGTGACCTGCATCATCGAACCACGTGCGCCCGTGCGAGCGTTCGGTCTGCCGCCCGGGTCAGAAGTCACTCAACGAGGAGACGACGATGTCCGACGTTCCTGCCATGCGCGAGGTCCTGGGCGACGATGCCCCGTCCAACTGGGGCAAGTGGGGTCCCGACGACGAGCTCGGCTCGCTCAACTACCTCGACGCCGCCGAGGTGCTCCGCGGAGCCCAGCACATCTCCAGCGGCGAGACGTTCACGCTGCAGATCCAGATGGGTCGCGCCGAGGCCCCCGGCGACCCGCTGTGGCCCGGCCGGCGCGGCATCGAGCGCAAGAACGAGCTCGACGAGTCCACCTGGGACGGCGACGGCGCCCCCCAGTTCCCCGGCGGCCTGCACTACGCCGACGACACCGCGCTGATGTTCCTGCAGGGCTCCACGCAGTACGACGCGCTGGGCCACGTCTGGTACGACGGCAAGCTCTGGAACGGCTACGACGCCCGTTCCACGGTCGGGGCCATGCAGAAGGCCTCCGTGCTGCCGATCGCCGAGAAGGGCATCGTCGGGCGCGGCGTGCTGATCGACATGGCCCGGTACCGCGGCAAGGTCTACCTGGACAAGGGCGAGACCTTCGACCACACCGACCTCGAGGCCGCCGCGGCCGCCCAGGGCGTGGAGATCCTGCCGCACGACATCCTGGTGATCCGGACCGGCTGGATGAAGTACTGGTACGAGCTCAACGACCCGACCAGCTTCTACGACGGCTTCATCGAGCCCGGGCTGACCTACTCCCGCGAGCTGGTCCAGTGGTTCCAGGACCGTGAGATCCCCAACCTGGTCACCGACACCATCGCCAACGAGGTCACCACCGACCCGGTGTCGGGCGTCGCGCTGCCGCTGCACTGCGCGCTGATGCGCAACCTCGGCGTCACCCTGACCGAGATCGCCTGGCTCGACGACCTGGCCGACGCGTGTGCTGCGGACAACCGCTGGACGTTCCTCTACGTGGCCGCCCCGCTCAAGGTCGTCAACGGCACGGGCGCCCCGGTCAACCCGGTCGCGATCCGTTGACGTCGCGGGGACTGCAGCGATGAGCGTCTACACCAACAAGCCGTGGCTGTCCCTCTACGAGGAGGGCCAGCCTGCCTCGATCACCCCGGAGCACGACACCCTGCTGGCGGTCTTCCAGGCCACCGTGCAGGGCACCCCGGACGCCGTGGCGATCCGCTACTTCGACGGCACGCTGACCTTCCGCGAGCTGGACACGGCCTCGGACGCGCTGGCCGTGGGCCTGCTGGGAGCCGGGTTCGCCGCCGGTGACCGGATGGGCCTCTACGTGCAGAACGACCCGGCGTTCGTCATCGGGCTGCTCGGCGCGTGGAAGGCCGGCGGTTCGGCGGTCGCGATCAACCCGATGAACAAGGCCGGTGAGCTGACCTACCTGCTCGTCGACTCCGGGGCGACCGCGTTGCTGTGCCTGGACGAGCTGTACGACTCGGTGGCCCGCGGGGTGATCGAGGCCGGGGAGACCCAAGTGCAGACGGTCGTCACCTGCTCGGGCCTGGACCACCAGACCCGCTCGGACCCGCGGCTGTTCGAGGGGACGCACAAGGCCCACCCCGAGGGCACCCTGGACCTGGGCGAGCTGCTGGAGACCCACGCCGGTGAGCAGCCGCCGCCGGTCTCGCTGTCCGGGGACGACATCGGCGTCCTGACGTACACGTCGGGCACCACCGGGCGGCCCAAGGGTGCGATGAACACGCACTCCTCGATGACGTTCAACGCCTACACCTACCGCGAGTGGATGCACCTGGGTCCCGAGGACTCCGTCCTGGGGGTCGCGCCGCTGTTCCACATCACCGGGCTGATCGGGCACGTGGCCGCAGCACTGCTGGTCGGCTGTCCGCTGGTGCTGGCGCACCGGTTCCACCCGGACGTGGTGCTGGAGGCCATCAAGGAGCACCGGCCGACCTTCACGGTCGGGGCCATCGCCGTCTTCATCGCGCTGGGCAACGCGGCCGGGGCCACCCGGGAGGACTTCGCGTCGCTGCGGGCCGTCTACTCCGGTGGCGCCCCGATCGCGCCGGCGGTCACCGACCAGCTGGAGGAGAAGCTCGGCGTCTACGTGCACAACATCTACGGGCTGACCGAGACCAACAGCCCGTCGCACGGGGTGCCGATGGGCGTGAAGGCGCCGGTGGACGAGAACTCCGGGGCGCTGAGCGTGGGCGTGCCGGTCTACGACACCGTCGTTCGGGTGCTCGGCGAGGACGGCGAGGAGGTGGGGGTCGGCGAGGTCGGGGAGTTCGCCACGTCCGGGCCGCAGGTCGTGCCCGGCTACTGGGAGCGGCCCGAGGCCACCGCGGAGTCCATCCCCGGTGGTGAGCTGCGCACCGGGGATGTCGGGTTCATGGACGCCCAGGGCTGGTTCTTCCTGGTCGACCGGAAGAAGGACATGATCAACGCGGCCGGCTACAAGGTCTGGCCGCGCGAGGTCGAGGACGTGCTGTACGGGCACCCGGCGGTCCGCGAGGCCGCCGTCGTGGGGCTGCCGGATGAGTACCGGGGCGAGACTGTCAAGGCCTACATCTCGCTCAAGCCGGGTGCTGCGGTGACCCCCGAGGAGGTCATCGCCTGGTCCAAGGAGCGGATGGCGGCCTACAAGTACCCCCGCTTCGTCGAGATCGTCGACGAGCTCCCCAAGACCACCACCGGCAAGATCCTGCGGCGGGAGCTCCGCGCCAGGAACTGACCCGAGGGGTCGACTGCGCAGTTGCGGTCGCCGACACGCACCGGCTCGCCGGAGCCGGTGACCGCAACTGCGCAGCGGCGGCCGGTGCCGTCGCCGCCGTGCTCGTCGGGCTGGCCGTGCTGGCCTGGATCGACGTCACCCCGGTCCCCGACGCCGAGCCCTGGTCGGACCTGGGCCGCTTCCTGCTCGGGTTGGCCGGGGCCGCGCTGGTCGGTCGTGCCCGGCCACCGGGTCCCGGTGGCGTCAGCCCGGTAGCGTCGGGACAGAACACGGCAGTGCAGCGAGGAAACCGGTGTGATCCCGGTGCGGTCCCGCCACTGTGACCCCCACCCTGGGGTGAGCCAGACACTCCGGCTGCCGTGCCCGACGACCGGGGCGCGGACCCCGAGGGAAGGCTCTCCACCTGATGCGCACCTTCACACTGCTCTCCACCTCCGACACCGACCTGCTCTCGGCCAAGGCGAGCGCCTCGGATTGGAAGCTGGGCAACCCCTACCGAGTCGGCCCCGGCGAACTGGCCGACTTCGCCGCCGGCACCGACCTCGTCGTCTTCCGGATCCTGGGGTCCCGCCGCAAGTACGAGGACATGATCCGGCCACTGCTCGGGCTGGGCATCCCGGTCGTCGTACTGGGCGGGGAGCAGCTGCCCGACGCCGAGCTGATGGAGCTGTCCACGGTGCCGATGGGTGTGGCCACCGAGACGCACGCCTACCTGGCCCAGGGTGGGCCGGACAACATCGTCCAGCTGCACCGTTTCCTGGCCGACACCGTGCTGCTGGACGGCGAGGGCTTCGACGCACCCGCCGCCGCGCCGGACTGGGGCCTGCTGGACCGGACGTCGGCGGCGACCGGACCCCGCATCGCCGTCCTGTACTACCGGGCGCACCACCTGGCCGGGAACACCGCCTTCGTGCACACGCTGTGCGAGGCGATCGAGACCGCCGGCGGCGTGCCGGTGCCGGTCTACTGTGCGTCGCTGCGCTCGGTGGCCCCGGAGATGATCGACGTGCTCCGCACCGTCGACGCCATGGTCGTCACGGTGCTCGCGGCCGGCGGATCGCGACCGGCGACCGCCCAGGCCGGTGGGGACGACGGCGCCTGGGACGTCGGCGAGCTGGCCCGCCTGGACGTGCCCGTCATCCAGGGCCTGGTGCTGGGCACCCCGCGCGCCACCTGGGCGGCCAACGACGACGGGCTGTCCCCCCTCGACGTCGGCAACCAGGTCGCGATCCCGGAGTTCGACGGCCGGATCATCACCGTGCCGTTCTCCTTCAAGGAGGTCGACGACGACGGCCTGACCTCCTACGTGCCCGACCTGGAGCGCTCGGCCCGCGTCGCCGGGATCGCCGTCGCGCACGCCCGGCTGCGGCACACCGCGGCGGCCGACCGCAAGATCGTGATCATGTTGTCGGCGTACCCGACCAAGCACTCCCGGATCGGCAACGCGGTCGGCCTGGACACCCCCGCCTCGGTGGTCCGGCTGCTGGCCGCGATGGCTGGTCAGGGGTACGACATCGGCCCGTTCGACGGCGCGGGCTCGCTGCCCGGCGTCGCGGACCTGGACGGCGACCGGCTGGTGCACGCGCTCATCGAGGCCGGCGGTCAGGACCCGGACTGGCTGACCCAGGAGCAGCTGTCCGGCAACCCGGTGCGCATCCCGGCCGCTGCGTACCGCACCTTCTTCGACTCGCTGCCCACCGAGCTCACCGACCGGATGGTCGAGCACTGGGGCCCGCCGCCCGGCGAGCTCTTCGTCGACCCCACCGACGACTGCATCGTGTTCGCCGCACTGCGGGCCGGCAACGTCGTGGTGATGGTGCAGCCGCCGCGCGGCTTCGGGGAGAACCCGATCGCGATCTACCACGACCCGGACCTGCCGCCCAGCCACCACTACCTGGCCGCCTACCACTGGCTGCGCTCCTCGTTCGGCGCGCACGCTGTGGTGCACGTGGGCAAGCACGGCAACCTGGAGTGGATGCCCGGCAAGACAGTCGGGCTGTCCGCTGCCTGTGCGCCCGATGCCGCGCTGGGCGATCTGCCGATGGTCTACCCGTTCCTGGTCAACGACCCGGGCGAGGGCTCGCAGGCCAAGCGCCGCGCGCACGCCGTGCTCATCGACCACATGGTGCCGCCGATGGCCCGCGCGGACAGCTACGGCGACATCGCGCGGCTGGAGCAGTTGCTCGACGAGCACGCCAACATCGCCGCGATGGACCCGCCGAAGCTGCCCGCCGTCCGGCAGCAGATCTGGACGCTGATCCAGGCCGCCAAGCTCGACCACGACCTGGGCCTGGACGACCGGCCGCACGACGCCGAGTTCGACGAGATGATCCTCAACGTCGACGGCTGGCTCTGCGCCATCAAGGACAGCCAGATCCGCGACGGGCTGCACGTGTTCGGCTCCCCGCCGGAGGGCGACGCCCGGGTCGGACTGGTGCTGGCGATCCTGCGGGCCCGGCAGATCTGGGGCGGCTCGGTCGCCATGCCGGGGCTGCGCGAGGCGCTCGGCCTGGTCGAGGACGGCTCGGCCGGACTGCACGAGACCGACGAGGTCGAGGCCCGCGCGCTGGCCCTGGTCACCGGGATGGAGGAGGCCGGCTGGACGTCGGCCGCCGTCGCCCCGCTCGTGGCCCAGGTGCTGGGCGCGGCGCACGCCGAGGTGGAGCGGGTCCTGCAGTTCGCGGTCGAGGAGGTCGTGCCCCGGCTGGCGAAGACCACCGACGAGATCGACATGGCCCTGCACGCCCTGGACGGCGGCTACGTGCCGGCCGGTCCGTCGGGCTCCCCGCTGCGTGGGCTGGTCAACGTGCTGCCGACGGGCAGGAACTTCTACTCCGTCGACCCGCGCGCGGTGCCCTCCCGGCTGGCCTGGGAGACCGGGCAGGGCCTGGCCGAGTCCCTCGTGGAGCGGTACGTCACCGAGACCGGGGAGCACCCGCGCTCGGTCGGGCTCTCCGTGTGGGGCACCTCGGCCATGCGCACCTCCGGGGACGACGTCGCCCAGGTGCTGGCGCTGCTGGGCGTCCGGCCGGTCTGGGACGAGGCCTCGCGCCGGGTCACCACGCTCGAGCCCATCCCGCTGCCCGAGCTGGGCCGCCCGCGGATCGACGTGACGGTGCGGATCTCCGGGTTCTTCCGGGACGCGTTCCCGCACGTGGTGACCATGCTCGACGACGCGGTCACCCTGGCCGCGGGCCTGGAGGAGACGCCGGAGCAGAACTTCGTGCGCGCCCACGTGGACGCCGACGTCGCCGAGCACGGGGACCGCCGTCGGGCCACCACCCGGGTGTTCGGCTCCAAGCCCGGTGCGTACGGCGCCGGCCTGCTGTCGCTGATCGACAGCCGGGACTGGCGCACCGACGCCGACCTGGCCGAGGTCTACGCGGTGTGGGGCGGCTATGCCTACGGCCGTGACCTGGACGGCGTCGCCGCCCGCAAGGACATGGAGACCTCCTACCGGCGGATCGCGGTGGCGGCGAAGAACATCGACACCCGCGAGCACGACATCGCTGACTCCGACGACTACTTCCAGTACCACGGCGGGATGGTCGCGACCGTCCGCGCGCTGACCGGGAGCTCACCCAAGGCCTACATCGGGGACTCCACCCGGCCCGAGCACGTGCGCACCCGGTCGCTGGTCGAGGAGACCTCCCGGGTGTTCCGCGCCCGGGTGGTCAACCCCAAGTGGCTGGCCGCGATGCGCCGGCACGGCTACAAGGGCGCCTTCGAGATGGCTGCGACCGTGGACTACCTGTTCGGCTACGACGCCACGACCGGCGTCGTCGCGGACTGGATGTACGAGAAGCTGACCCAGACCTACGTGCTCGACCCGGAGAACCGGGCGTTCATGGAGGAGTCCAACCCCTGGGCGCTGCACGGGATCGCCGAGCGGCTGCTCGAGGCCGCCGACCGCGGGCTGTGGGCCGAGCCCGACCCGCAGCTCATGGCCGACCTGAAGCAGGCCTACCTGGACACCGAGGGCGACCTCGAGGCGGGCCCCCGCACCCCTGCCGAGAGGACCTCGTGATCCGCCGCGCCGCCCTGCTCGTCCTGCCTGTCGCACTGGTGCTCAGCGCCTGCGGTTCTGACGGGGGTGACACCACCGCCGAGCCCACCGCGACCTGCGAGAGCCTGCCCGCCACGGTCGAGGCGCCCTCCTCGGTGTCCACCGACCTCGCCGAGGCACCCACGGTGCCGGCGTCGGACGCGCTGCCGCCGTGCGGTCTCGTCGTTGCCGACGTAGTGGTCGGGGACGGCGCCGTGGCCGAGGTCGGCTCTGACGTCGAGGTGAAGTACTACGGCGCCTTCTACGAGTCCGGCGAGGAGTTCGACTCCTCCTGGAGCCGGGGCGAGGACCAGACGCTGCCGTTCACCGCCGGAGCACCTGGCGTGATCGAGGGCTTCGGCTCCGGCGTCGTCGGGATGGCCGAGGGCGGCCGCCGGTACATCACCATCCCCAGCGACCTGGGCTACGGCCCCGCCGGCCAGGGAGCGATCCCCGGCGACGCGACGCTGGTCTTCGTGGTGGACCTGGTCTCCGTCGGCTGACCCTCGACGTCCCCGGGTCCTGGCGGTGTCCTGCCCTCCCGCCCGACGGGTCGGCGAGTCGTCGGGACCCACCCGTCGAGGCCCGCTGTGGACGCGGCTACGCAGACCTGCTCGGCTGACGGGCCTGCTGGCGCCGGTGCTGGCGACCGGGTGGCCGCCGGCTGAGCTGCGCGAGACGCCGGAGGCGCGCAGACTCACCCCGTGGGCATCCTCAGCAAGATCATGGGCACTGCACAGAACGCTGCGGGCCAGGCCGGACGCACCCGCGGTGCCGGGCGCTCGAGCGGCACCGGCCGCACGCCCGGGGCGGCGGGAACCGGCCGTACCGCCGGCACCGGCGGGGCGTCCGGGGGTCTCGGCGGCATCGTCGCCAAGCTGCGGGCCGGACGGCGCCGCTGACTGCTCAGCCGAGGAGCACCACGGCGGCCAGCAGCGTCGCGGCCGTCGTGACCTCGCCGGCCGCACCCATCACGTCGCCGTTCACCCCGCCGAGCCGGGCCCGGGCACGGCGGTGCAGCAGCTCCCCGGCGGCCAGCCCGAGGACGGCCGCGCCGACCAGCCGGGCCGCCAGGCCCACGTCGCCGAGCAGCAGCGCCGTGCCCAGCACGCAGAGTGCGGCGACGACGGCGGAGCCGGCCAGCCAACGGGTGCTCACCGTGCCGGCCACCGCGGCGCCCAGCGAGGAGCCGGCCGCCGTCGGCACCCCGGGGAGCCCACAGCGGGCCATCGCCAGCCGGGCCGCGACGACCGCCGTCCACAATGCCAGCCAGCCGCCGTCGACGGTCAGCAGCGCGGCCAGGCAGGCCACCTGCAGCAGCAGGGTCAGCACCAGGGTGGCGACGCCGAACGGCCCGACGTCCCCGGCGCGCATGACCTCCAGCGCCCGCTCGCGGCCGCGCAGCGGGCCCAGCCCGTCGGCGGTGTCGGCCAGCCCGTCCAGGTGCAGGCCGCGGGTCAGCCAGGCCAGCAGTGCCACGCCCAGCACGGCGCCGACCAGCGGCGAGGCGTACCGGCCGCCCAGCCAGGCGGTCAGCGCGGCCAGGTCGCCGAGTACCAGGCCGACCAGCGGCGCCCAGGGCAGCACGCCGCGGGCCGACGTCGTCGCCGGCACCCGCGCGATGGTCAGCAGCCCGAACGAGCTCCAGATCCCGGTCACCGCAGGCGCTGGGGCAGACCCGCGATGACGAACCACACCTCGTCGGCGGTGGCCGCCAGCCGCTGGTTGACACTGCCCAGGGTGTCCCGGAACAGCCGCCCGGACCTGGTCTCGGGGACGACGCCCAGCCCGACCTCGTCGCTGACCGCGACCACGCGCGCCGGCGTCATCACCCACGCCTCCAGCAGCTCGTCGACCCGGCGGGACAGCCGGTCGGTGGCCCGCTGGCCACCGTCCCAGACACCGCTGGCGTCCATCATCGCGGTGACCCAGGTGGTGACGCTGTCCACCAGGTAGGTGCCGGGCACCACCAGCTCGCCGGGGTTGGTGGTCTCCTTCGTCGTCCAGGTGGCGGGGCGGCGGGCCCGGTGCGCGGCGATCCGCTCGGTCCACTCGGCGTCGTCCGGGCGGGGGTCGGAGGTGGCCAGGTACGTGACGTCGTCGCGGCCCTCGAGCAGCGACTCGGCGTGCGCGGACTTCCCCGACCGGGAGCCGCCCAGGACCAGCGTGCGGCTCACAGCTCGAGCCGGGTGACCGTGCCGTTGTGCGGGGTCACGTGCGGCATGGCCTCGGGGCCGTCGCCGGCGAGCACCGCTGTCGCTGCCCGGATGGTGTCCCCGTGCGTGACCAGCGCGACGACGTCGGCCGGCGGCTTCGTGCGCAGTCCCTCCAGGTAGGCCCCAACCCGGGCGTGCAGCTGGGCCAGGCTCTCCCCGCCCTCGGCCGACCAGTGCACGTCGGTCCAGTCGACGAGGTCCCACAGCTCGCGGGAGGGCCGGCCCTCCAGCACGCCGTAGCCCTGCTCGCGCAGCTCCGGGGTGGTGGTGAAGCGCAGCCCGGTGGCGGCCATGCAGTGCTCCGCGGTCTGGACGGCCCGGCGCAGGTCGCTGGACACCATCGCGCCGGGCCGCAGGGTGGCGAGCTCGGCGGCGGCGCCGCGGGCCTGGGAGTGGCCGAGCTCGGTCAGCGGGACGTGCGCCGTCTGGCCCTGCATCAGGCCCGAGGCGTTCCAGGTGCTCTGTCCGTGCCGGACGAGCAGGAGCGTGGTCATCGCCGACGAGCCTAGGTGCCGGACCGTCGGCGGACGTGGCTACCGTCGCCGGTGTGACGATCCCGATGCGCCCCCCGACGGATGGTCCCGGTGCCGCCGGCCTGGGCGCCCGTCGTGCCGCCCCGCGCCCGACCCGGCCGACCGGCCCGGACCCGCTCGCGCCGCTGCTGGACCTGCCCGGCGTGCGGGAGGCCGCCGACGGGTCCCGGACGGCGATCGACAGGCTGCTCGGGCACAAGGTGCTGCGCCGGGAGTCCGCCGGGGTGAGCTCGGAGTCCGCGCTGCGCGGGGCCCGGGCCTCGGCTGCGCTGGAGGGCGTCGACGTCCCGCTGGTGCAGGTGCGCACCGGCGACGTCAGCGAGCCGACGCTGCAGGGTGCGCTCCGGGTGTCCGTCGGGCTGGGATCGATGGTCGACACCTGGGACCGGGCGCCCGGGCAGGTGCTCGCCCGGATGCACGTCCTCGCCGCCGCCGACCTCGTCCCGGCCGCCGACCTGGGTCGCCCCTCGGTGCAGGCCAGCGGCCGCCTGGGTGGGGTGTTCGGCCTGGTCACCGGCGCGACGACGGCGCCCGCGGTGCTCATCGCCGCGGTCGTGCACGGTGAGCTCGCCGCGATCGAGCCGTTCGCCGTCGGCACCGGGGTGGTGGCCCGCGCCGCCGGCCGGCTGACCGGCATCGCCCGCGGCTTGGACCCCAAAGCGGTCTCGGTGCCCGAGGTGGGCTTCGCCGAGCTGGGCGTCGACGCGTACGCCGCTGCCCTGGACGGCTACCGCAGCGGCACGATGGACGGCGTCGCCGGCTGGCTGGTGCACTGCTGCCGTGCCACCGAGCTCGGCGCCGTCGAGGGCCTGGCGATCTGCGAGTCCCTGCTCCGCGGCTGACGCCCCCGCAGCCGCGCGCGTCGCCTACCCCGTGCGGCCCCCGCGCGAGGGTCGCGACCTCCGCGGCGGTACGGCGGCGATAGTCGCGACTTCCGCCGCAGGAACGGCGGCGTTCTTCGCGACTTTCGTTGCGGGAACGGCGGCGATAGTCGCGACTTTCGCTGCGGGAACGGCGGCGTTCTTCGCGACTTTCGCCGTCGACGACGGGGACCCGGGGGTTGGGATCGGCTCGGGAGGGCACGTCGAAGTCATGCGTTTCCTCGAGGTCGACGGTCTGGGTCAGGTCAGCAGGATCGGGTTGGGCACCTGGCAGTTCGGGTCCCGCGAGTGGGGCTACGGCTCGGACTACGCCGGTGGTGGGGCCGGCGCGATCGTGAAGCGGGCCCTGGAGCTGGGGGTCACGCTCTTCGACACCGCCGAGGTCTACGGGTTCGGGAAGAGCGAGCGGATCCTCACCGAGGCGCTCGGCGACCGGCGGGGCGACGTCGTCGTGGCCAGCAAGGTCTTCCCGGTCGCCCCGTTCCCGCCGCTGGTCCGCCGCAGCTTCCAGGGCTCGGCCAGACGACTGCAGCTGGACACCATCCCGCTGTACCAGGTGCACCAGCCCAACCCGGTCGTCCCGGACTCGATCGTCATGCAGGGCATGGGCGAGCTGCTGGACGCCGGGAAGATCCGTGCGGTCGGCGTCTCCAACTACTCGCTGGCCCGTTGGCGGCAGGCCGACACCGCGCTGGGCCGTCCGGTCGTCAGCAACCAGGTGCAGTTCTCCCTGGCGACGGCGGGACCGCTGGCGGACCTCGTTCCCTTCGCCGAGCGGGAAGACCGGATCGTGATGGCCTACAGCCCGCTGGCCCAGGGGCTGCTCGGCGGGAAGTACGACGTCACCAACCGCCCCGGCGGGGTCCGGGCGATGAACCCGCTCTTCGGCACCGAGAACCTGCGCCGGGTCGGGCCGCTGCTGGGCACCCTGCGCGAGGTCGCCGACGCCCACGACGTGAAGCCCGCGCAGGCGGCGCTGGCCTGGCTGCTGCGCCTGCCACAGGTCGTGGCCATCCCGGGCGCCTCCAGCGTGGAGCAGCTGGAGTTCAACGTGGCCGCGGCCGACCTGGACCTGGCTGCCGACGAGCAGGCCGCGCTCACCGCCGCCGCTGCCGCGTTCACCCCGGTGTCGGCGGTGACCACGCTGGCCGGGCGGGTGCGCGAGAAGCTCGGGGTCTGACGGGTCGGTAGCGTCGAGCGGGGCGGCCAGGTAGCACTCCGGGGGTGCCGGTGAGGCCGACCAGCTTCGCGGTGGCCACGCCCGCAACGCGTGGCAGACGGGCCCCCACCAGCCCGACCACCGGGGACGCCGTCAGGGCCGCCCGCACGTCGGGCCGGTCGCCGCGCCCAGCGCCGCGGCCCGCACGGTCGACGACGTGTTGCGGGAGTTCGGTAGCGCCCTGGGCATCGCGGTGCTGGGCAGCATGCTGGTCAGCGGAGGCTGCAGCTCGCCCCGGCGCTGACCGGCCCGACCCAGCAGGTCGCCAACGGCGCGGTCCTCCATCGCGTTCCTGTCCTCCGGGGTCACCGACCAGCTCGGCCCGGCCGGCGCCCAGCTGACCCGCGCCCGGGGGCGTTCGTGGCAGGTACGTCTGCGGCATTGCTCACCGCCATCGGGGTGCTGCTCGGACCGCGGTCTTCGTGTGCGTGCGGGCGCTCCGCGTGGAGCAGGAGTGTCGCCACAGTCGGGTGGTCATCCGCTCGCCGGAGCGCGTTGTCCGGACCGTCCCCGGCGCGACCTGCTGGCCCGGGCCGGACAGCCCGGGCCAGGTCGGCTGTTGATCGACTGGTCGCAGTGGGTGGGGATCCCCCGTCGTCCAGCCCGGGGTCCGGCGGGCCGCGGCATCGTCCACCCAGTGACCGACCCCGGGTGGGGCACCGCACCAGCACCTCCCGCTACGGGTCGATCAGGGGTCCGCGTGGCTGGGCGCGAGGTCCTTGACAGTGCTCGAAGTCACTCCTACTCTTCCCTCGTTCAGTGACAGTGAACACGGTCCGGGGGGCTGCACGACGTGGCCCGCCGGCCGGGCGCGACGCGCGGCGTAGGTGATCCCTGCGACGTGCGTGGGGCACGGAGTATCTGGCCTCGGCCGATCTGCGTCCAGCACCCGGCCGTCCCCGCAACCGTGTCGGTGCGCGGACCACGGCTGGCCCGCGGCACCCCTGCCCGACCGTCGCGGTCACGCCTGCCTCGCCGGGTCCGTCGGCGTACGCGCACGTGCCTGTGTCCCGCAGTCCCTCTCCGAAAGGACCCGATGTCCCCGCATCCCACGGTGGCGGAGTTCCGCTCCCACTTCCCCGCGCTGGCCGAGCACACCTTCCTGGCCAGCTGTAGTCAGGGGGCTCTCTCCGACGCCATGACCGCTGCGCTGCTGGAGTTCCAGTTCTCCATCCGAGCGCACGGTGCGCCGTGGGAGCAGTGGATGGCCAAGGTCGCCGACGCCCGGGTTGCCTTCGCGCGTCTGATCGGGGCGGACGTCGACGAGATCGCCGTCGTCTCGACCGCCTCGGAGGGCGCGTACCACGTCGCCTCGACGCAGAGCTGGTCTACCCGCGCCCGCATCGTCACCACCGACATGGAGTTCCCGTCGGTCGCGCACGTCTGGCTCGCCCAGCGCCCGCGGGGAGCCGAGGTCGTCCACGTCCCCGACCGGGACGGTCTCGTCGAGTTCGACGACTACGCCGCCCACATCGACGAGCGGGTCGGACTGGTGTCGGTCCCGTTGATCTCCTACCGCAACGGGGTGCGGTTGCCGGTCCGGGAGATCGTCGCGCACGGTCACGCGCACGGCGCCAAGGTCTTCGTCGACGCCTACCAGGGCACCGGGGTCGAGCCCGTCGACGTCCGGGACCTGGGCTGCGACTACCTGGTGAGCGGCTCGCTCAAGTACATGCTCGGCATCCCCGGACTGGCGTTCCTCTACGTGCGCGCCGGCGTGCAGGACGACGTCGCCCCCTCGTTGACGGGGTGGTTCGGTCGCGAGAACCCCTTCGACTTCGACCCTCGGCATCTCGACCACCCCTCGCACGCCCGCCGTTTCGAGTCCGGGACCCCGTCGATCCCCTCGGTGTACGGCGCCGTCGCCGGGATGTCCTTGCTGGAGCAGCTGGACATGCACCGGGTGCGGGCGCACATCAGCGACCTCACCCGCAGCCTGCAGGAGCAGCTCGTGGCCGCCGGTGAGATCACTCGCTCCCCGAAGGACGACCTCCAGCGCGGTCCGCAGGTCGCCCTCTACGACGAGGACCCCCAGGCCCTGCACGCCGGCCTGCTGTCGCGGGGCGTGATCGGCAGCCCCCGCGGCGAGGTCGTGCGGCTGTCCTTCCACTACTACAACGACGAATCAGATGTCACCCGGGCCGTCCAGGCCGTCGCCGACCACCGCAAGAACTGCTGAGGAGAGGGCCATGTCGTCCACCATCCGTTCCGCTGCCACAGGCCAGACAGAGTCTGGCCTGCAGCGCCGGCTGACTTCCAAGCAACTCACCATGATCGGCATCGGCGGGGCGATCGGCACCGGCCTGTTTTTGGGCTCGAGCCTGGCCATCTCCCAGGCCGGCCCGGCGGTCGTCCTGGCCTACATCTTCTGCGGTCTGGTCGCGCTGGTCATCGCGTGGGCACTGGCCGAGATGGTGGTCGTGCACCCCACCGCCGGTGCCTTCGGGGCCATCGCGCACAACTACCTGGGCGCAGGCACCGGTTTCGTCCTGCGCTGGACGTACTGGGCGATGCAGGTCATCGCCATCGGCGGGGAGATGATCGCTGCCGGGGTGTACGTCAACTTCTGGTGGCCGAACATCCCGCTCTGGGTGTCGGTGCTGGTCTTCTCGGTCCTGGTGCTGGCCGTCAACTCGGCAGCCGTGCACCTGTTCGGTGAGTTCGAGTACTGGTTCGCCATGATCAAGGTGACCGCCATCATCGTCTTCATCCTGCTCGGAGCGGTACTGATCATCTTCGGGCTGCCGGACCGCCCGGCCGCCGGTGTCAGCAACCTGACGACCGACGGGGGCTTCCTGCCCAACGGATTCACCGGCCTGATGCTCGCGATGGTCTTCGTGCTCTTCAGCTACATCGGCACCGAGGTGGTGTCGGTCACCGCGGCCGAGTCGGAGAACCCGCAGCGCGACGTCCCACGGGCGGCCCGTGCCATGGTGCTGCGACTGGGCCTGTTCTACGTCCTGGCGATCCTGGTCGTCGTCCTGGTCGTGCCGTGGACGGTGACGGCCCAGGGCGGGACGATCGAGGCGAGCCCGTTCGTCAAGGTCTTCGACGGCGCCGGCATCCCGGCGGCGGCCGGTGTCATGACCTTCGTCGTCCTGACAGCGGCACTGTCCAGCGCCAACACCAACCTCTACCTGACCACCCGGATGCTCCACTCGCTGGCCCTCCACCGGTTGGCGCCGGCGTGGACCGGGCGACTGAGCGCCTCCGGGGTGCCGCGGCACGCCCTGATGCTGTCGGCCCTGGGCATGGTGCTGGCGACGATCCTCTCGGCGAACAGCTCCGCCCGGGCCTACCTGGTGCTCTTCGGGATCTCCGTGTTCGCCGCGATCGTCGTGTGGATGCTCATCCTCGCCACGCACACGGTGTTCCGGATCTCCCGCCGGCGTAACGGACTGCCGCCCTCGCCGGTGCAGCTGTGGGGTGCGCCTTACACCACCGGTGGGGTGACCGTGTTCCTTGCGGCCGTGCTGGTGTCCACCTTCTTCATCGACGGGCTCGACCCGGCCTGGCAGTTCGGTCTGCCGTTCTTCGCCCTGCTGGTGGTCGTGTACCTGGTGATGAAGCGGACCGGACGCTGCGACCACCTGACCAACCAGGCTCCTCTCCCCGACTACTCCCCGGAGGTCCAGAAGTGACGACGACCAACCCCGACAGCACCACTCCGGACGCGCCGGCCATCAAGCGCACCTCGACAGCCACGTGGCAGGGGGACCTCGACAGCGGCAGCGGGCTCATCGGGGTCGGACGTACCGACCTGCAGCTGCCCTTCAGCCTCAAGACCCGGATGGGCGGGGAGCCCTCGACGAACCCCGAGGAGCTCCTGGCCTCCGCTCTCGGCGGCTGCTATGCCATGTCGTTGGCCAACGAGCTCGCCTCGAACGGCACCCCGGCGACCTCGATCAGCGCTCGCGCCACGGTCCACCTGGTGCAGGGGTCCAGTGGCTTCAGCATCCCCACGGTCGATCTGGTCGTGACCGCTGCCGTGTCGGGGATCGAGGCCGGGGCGTTCCAGGACGTGGCCACGGTCGCCCACGAGGGCTGTCCGGTCTCCCGGCTCTTCCGGGCCGATGTGCGGCTCACCGCGTCGCTGGACCAGTCGTGACGGCTGGGGAGGACGTCCTGGCGGCCCCCGTCGTGGCCCCGGCCGGCATGCCGGTCCACTTCCGGGACGTGCCCGGCGAGGTCGAGGGCGACCTCACCATCCACCGGGTGCACTCCGACCTCGAGGACTCCGGACTCGAGCTCTCCGTGCTGGTCCTGGCGCCGGGCGCGCAGGCCGAGCGGGCGGGCGCGCCGGGGCGGGACGAGGTCCTGTACGTGCTCACCGGATCCGGCGAGGTGGTGGTCGCGGGCGTCGGGCATCCGCTGTCCCCGGAGATCGCCGTCCTCACCCAGGGTGACTACGAGCTGCGCGCCGGGGAGGGGCAGCCGCTGGAGGTGGCCGCCGTGACCGGGCGCGTCGCAGGGGCCGCGGCCACCGGTGGGCCCCCGGTGACCATCGATCTCGCGGACCGCGCCAAGCACCCGGCGGTCAGCAGCCGGGAGTACCAGGTCCTCGTCGACCCCGACTCGGGGTGCTCGGGCATGACGCAGTTCGTGGGTTACGTCCCTGCGGTGCGTACGCCCCGGCACATCCACCCCTACGACGAGATGCTCATCATCCTCTCGGGGTCGGGGTTGATCGAGATCAACGGCACGCAGCAGGAGGTCTCGGCCGGCTGGTGCTATTACCTGCCGCGGGGTACCCCGCACGTCGTGCAGAACCCGCACGATGAGCTGCTGATCGAACTCGGGGTCTTCACCCCGGCCGGTAGCCCGGCGCAGAACACCCCGGTCGAGTAGCTCGACTGGCTGACCGGCCCCGGGACCTCGTCCCGGGGCCGTTCGGCGCCGGGACGCCGGCTCAGTAGCTGGGTGGGGTGACCGCCACCAGGAACTCCGTGGTGTGCTCGGTCTCGTTGACCAGCCGATGGGGCAGACGCGAATCGAAGTAGCAGCTGTCGCCGTCCTGCAGGCGGTGCACCACGCCGTCGACCTCGACGGCGAGCGCACCGCGGACCACCACCACGCACTCCTCGGCGGGGTGGGTCCACGGCTCGGTGTGGGAGACGCCGCCCGGACGCAGTTCGCCCCGGAGCACCTCGACCTGCCCGTGCGGTGCGGACTTGCGCGCATACAGCGCGTCACCGGTGGGGGAGGCGATGGTGGTCTCCTCGCCCCGCCGCACGACGACGACGGGAGCCAGTTCCTGGGGCTGCTCGAAGAGGTCGAACAGCGGCACCGAGAGCACCCGGGCGATCTGGCGGAGGGTGGCCAGGCTCGGGTCGGTGAGCCCGCGTTCCACCTGGCTGATCAGTGCGCGGGACACGTCGGCAGCCTCGGCCAGCTGGGAGATCGTCATCCCCTGGGCCGTACGCAGCTTGCGGATGCGGAAGGTCTCCACGCCTGACTCTCTCCGTGGCGTCGGTCCGGCCGGACGACGTCGATGGGGGGCCGCCGTCGACCGTGTGACGGTGGAACGGTGCAGGTCGCAACGCACAGTCACATTATCAGCCCGCCGCGGGGGAGGTCCCCGGAGAACAACTGCCCCGCTGCGGCCCGGGCGTGCACACAGATCGGGCCGGCCCGGCCTGGGTGGGGCGGGTGCGCGAGCGACCCCGCGGCTGAGCGGTCCCGGCCTCAGCCGGCCAGTGAACCGCCGAAGATCTGCCAGGCCAGCACGGACTTGGCCACCAGGCTGAGCACCAGGTAGCTCTTCTCCCCGAACGCGTAGCTGGCCCAGCGGCCGATCTGGCGGTACTGGAGCCACTGGTTGACCGCGAAGGAGATGAAGAAGGCGAACAGGGACACGAAGATCCCGTAGACGAAACCGGGGACCTGGGACGCCCCGACCAGGTTCACGATGATCGCGATCCACGGTGCGGCCCCGGCGACGCAACCGAACCAGAACGGCAGCATCGTGGTCCGCTCGCGCCCGGGCGGGTTCGCAGTCTCCTGGACCCAGCCGAAGAGGATCATCGCCACGTTCGTGCCGGCGACGGCGATCACCGCGGAGATGCCGGTGATGCCGGCGTACAAGCAGATCAGCAGCACCATGATCGTGGCGCTGACCGAGTACTCCAGCCAGCGGAAGCGGTTGAGCCCGCGCCGCAGGTCGGACTCGTACCGTCCACGCAGCACGGTCGCCGTCAGCAGGTGGTCGACCGCGGCCAGCGCCAGGAACGCCCCGATCGCCCAGCCCACCCGGACATCGAGGAGCGGTTCGGCGGCGGGCACGTCGGTCCCCGGCGGTCCGGCCGGGAAGGACGACGTCACGGTGATCGTGAAGTCGCTGGCGAGCAGGACGACGGCCACCGCCTGCACGGCGTGCAGCACAGCCAACCCGAAGTTCCAGCGGCGGAGTCCGGTGAGGGCGGGGGCGTCGACGCCCGTGGCGGGCGGGCTGGTCATGAACTGCTCCTGGGTTGCTCGTACGGGGTGTCCACGGGTGTGCCTGCTCGTCGCGGCCGGCCAGGGTGGCCGTCTCGGCGGTGCGGCGTGCAGGTGGTTGGTCGTCCCTGCAGGATCCACTCGAGAAGCCCGCAGCGGTGGAGCGGGGGAGGTGACCCAGTGTGTCGGCGGGCGTCCGGGTGGCGTCGAGGGCCGTGACCGGGTCCCGGGGTTCGACCAGCGCTCTGCACCTCGTCCAGCCTGGACCAGCAGCCGTCCGCGCAGGCGGCGGCGACCACGGCCGCGGTCCTCAGCCCGGCCTCCTCGTGACCCGCAGCGCCGGTCGAGGCGCCGTCGAGGTGGCGGCCGGGTGACTCAGTCGGCGCCGGACTCCATGGCCGCCCGGTCGAGCATCTCCTCATCGGAGGAGACCTCGCCGCGGGAGGCGATCGTCTGGGCGCCGCCGATCTCCATCGGCCCGATCAGCGCGGCGTGCGTGCCGCCCATCATGCCCAGGCCGGCGTACTGCTCGAGCTTGGCACGGGAGTCGGCGATGTCCAGGTTGCGCATGGTCAGCTGGCCGATCCGGTCCACCGGGCCGAACGCGGAGTCCTGGGTGCGCTCCATGGACAGCTTGTCCGGGTGGTAGCTGAACGCCGGGCCCTGGGTGTCCAGCAGCGACAGGTCCTCACCGCGCCGCAGCCGCAGGGTGACCGAGCCGGTGACGGCGTTGCCGACCCAGCGCTGCAGGGACTCGCGGATCATCAGCGCCTGCGGGTCCAGCCAGCGGCCCTCGTACATCAGTCGACCCAGCCGACGGCCCTCGGCGTGGTACGTCGCGACGGTGTCCTCGTTGTGCACCGCGTTGACCAGCCGCTCGTAGGCGGTATGCAGCAGCGCCATGCCCGGCGCCTCGTAGATCCCGCGGCTCTTGGCCTCGATGATCCGGTTCTCGATCTGGTCGCTCATGCCCAGGCCGTGCCGGCCGCCGACGGCGTTGGCCTCCAGCACCAGGTCGACCGGGGTGGCGAAGGAGGCACCGTTGATGCTGACCGGGCGGCCCTGCTCGAAGGTGATCGTCACGTCCTCGGTGGCGATCTCGACGGCGGGGTCCCAGAACCGGACGCCCATGATCGGGTCGACGACCTCGATGCTGACGTCCAGGTGCTCCAGGGACTTGGCCTCGTGGGTGGCGCCCCAGATGTTGGCGTCGGTCGAGTAGGCCTTCTCCGTGCTGTCCCGGTAGGGCAGGCCGTGCGCGAGGAGCCACTCGCTCATCTCGGTCCGGCCGCCCAGCTCGGTGACGAAGTCGGCGTCCAGCCAGGGCTTGTAGATCCGCAACGCCGGGTTGGCCAGCAGGCCGTACCGGTAGAACCGCTCGATGTCGTTGCCCTTGAAGGTCGAGCCGTCGCCCCAGATCTGGACGTCGTCCTCGAGCATCGCGCGGACCAGTAGCGTGCCGGTGACGGCGCGGCCCAGCGGGGTGGTGTTGAAGTAGCTGCGGCCACCGGACCGGATGTGGAAGGCGCCGCAGGTCAGTGCGGCGAGGCCCTCCTCGACCAGGGCGGCGCGGCAGTCGACCAGCCGGGCCACCTCGGCGCCGTACTGGGTCGCGCGGCCGGGCACCGAGTCGATGTCGGCCTCGTCGGCCTGGCCGATGTCGGCGGTGTAGGTGCAGGGCACCGCGCCCTTCTCGCGCATCCAGGCCACCGCCACGGAGGTGTCGAGGCCCCCGGAGAAGGCGATGCCGACGCGCTCGCCGACGGGCAGGGACGTGAGGACCTTGGACACGTTGACAGATTATGCACGTGACTGCATGACCATGCACACCCGGGTCGGCGACGGGGCTCCTCCTTTAGTCGTCCTCGGTGATCCCGTGCTCGATGGCGTAGCGGGTCAGCTCGACCCGGTTGTGCAGCTGCAGCTTGCGCAGCGTGTTCTGCACGTGGTTCTCCACGGTGCGGTGCGAGAGCACCAGCCGGTCGGCGATCTGCCGGGCGGACAGTCCCCGGCTGACCAGCTTGAGCACCTCGGTCTCCCGATCGGTCAGCTTCGGCGCCCCGTCGTCCGGGCCGGCCTGCAGACGCCGGTACTCACCCAGCAGCAGGCCCGCGAGCCCGGCGGAGAAGACGGCGTCCCCGGCGGCGGTGCGGGTGACCGCATCGGCCAGCTCGTCGGCGGAGGAGGACTTGATCAGGTAGCCCGAGGCGCCGGCCTTGACCGCATCCAGGACGTCGGCCTGCTCGGCGCTGGCTGACAGCACCAGCACCCGGGTGCCCGGCAGTGCGGCGACGACGTCCCGGGTGGCGTCCACCCCCGAGTCGGCGCCCAGCTGCAGGTCCATCACCACCACGTCCGGCCGGACGGCGAGCGCCCGACGGACGGCGGCCCCGGCGTCCCCGGCGGTGGCCAGCACCTCGAACCCGCGGGCGACCAGGTCGCGCTCGACCGCCTCGCGCCACATCGGGTGGTCGTCGACCACCATCACCGTCGTCATCTCGGGGTCCCTCCTCGGGGCACTGTCAGCTCCCACTCGGTGCCCTGTCCCGGGCCGGTGTGCAGGACGGCGGTGCCACCCAGGTCGCTCAGCCTGCCGCAGATCGAGGAGCTGATCCCGCGGTGTCCCGCCGCGCCGGCCTCGGCGAGCCGGCCCTCGGGGATGCCCGGGCCCTCGTCGCGGACCACCACGACCACCTCGTCGTCGGCTGGTTCCAGGCTGACCCACGCGGGGGCGGTGGGCCCGGCGTGCTCGGCGGTGTTGGCCAGCGCCTCGCGGACCGCGGCGACGAGCTCGGAGGTGACCCGGCTGGGCAGCAGCACGGGGTCGGCGGGGGAGGAGACCTGCACGTCGGGGGTGGCCAGCAGGCGCAGCGCGCTGCCCAGGTCGGTGCGGCCGCCGTCGTCGACCGGGGGTCCGGCGGACAGCAGCCCACGCAGTGCGACCTCCTGCTCGGCGGCCAACCGGGCCAGGTCCGCGGCCTCGCCGCCCAGGGCCTCGCCCCGGCGGCGGACCGCGGCCAGCACCTGCAGCACGCCGTCGTGCACCGCCCGGCCCAGCCGCTCACGTTCGGCGGCCGCCGCGGCGGTGGCTGCTGCCTGCTGGACGGCGAGGGTGGCCGTGCGGGTGGCGGTCGCCGCATAGCCCAGCAGCACTGCCGACAGGCCGATGAGCACCAGGTTGAACAGCTCCTGGTCCCCGACCCGCTGGCGCAGCGCGGTCAGCGCGCCCCAGACCACGAGCCCGCCGACCAGCCCGCCGTCCCGACCGCGGGTGACGGCCAGCGCGTAGGCCGGCCCGGCCACCCACAGCGAGGTCAGGATCGGGGCGTCGGCGGAGAACGCGGCCTGGGTCTGCGTGGTGGACACCGCCGCCAGCACCAGCACGGTGACGGCGAGGTCGACCAGCGCGGTGCGGGTGCGGCGGGTGTCGGGTCGGAGGTAGAGCACGGTGACGACGCCGGTCCACACCGTCATCGCGACCAGCACCAGCACCGGCGCGAGCATCGAGGGGTACTCGTCGGTGCTGCGGGCGAACCCGACCACCGCGACCGCCAGCGCCAGCAGTCGGAACACCACGACCGCACGCCACAGCGGGGCCAGCAGGTCCCGGCGGCGGGTGAGACCGAGGTCAGCGGGGGTGCTCGTGGCCGGGCCCCTGCTCAGGCGCCGCGGTGCCGGCGGCGCAGGGCCGGGGGAGCCGAGGTGGGCGCGGCTGCCAGCAGCCGAAGCGCCCGGCGGCGGGCGTACCAGGCCAGCCCGACGACGGCCCCGGCGACGCCGACCGCGGCACCGGTGACGATCGGCGTCCGTGGCGAGTACGCCCGGGCGCTGAGCGCGACCGGGCGGGTGAACTCCAGCACCGGCCAGCCCCGCTCGGCCGCGGTCTTCCGCAGCCCCCGGTCCGGGTTGACCGCGGTGGGGTGGCCGACCGCGCTGAGCATCGGCAGGTCGGTGACCGAGTCGGAGTACGCCCAGCAGTCGGCCAGGTCGTAGCCCATCTCGGCGGCCACCTCGCGCATCGAGGCGGCCTTGTTCTCCCCGTAGGCGTAGTAGGCGATCTCGCCGGTGTAGTGGCCGTCGGCCACCACCATCCGGGTGGCGACGACGCGGTCCACGCCGAGCATCTCCCCGATCGGCTCGACCATCTCCGCGCCGCTGCTGGACACGATCACGATCTCCCGGCCCGCGGCCCGGTGCTCCTCGATCAGGTCGGCAGCCTCGGCGTAGACCAGCGGGTCGACGATGGTGTGCAGGGTCTCCCGGACGATGTCGTGCACGACCTGGACGTCCCAGCCGGTGCACATCGCGGTGATCTGGGCGCGCATCCGCTCCATCTGCACCTCGTCGGCGCCGGCGAGGGAGAACACGAACTGCGCGTAGGCGCCCTTGAGCACCGCACGCCGGTTGATCAGCCCGCCCTGGAAGAACGGGCGTCCGAAGGCCAGGGTGCTGGACTTGGCGATGACCGTCTTGTCCAGGTCGAAGAACGCCGCTGCGCGGGTCACGAGGCACGAGGCTAGGCGTACCAGGGCCCACCGACACCCGGCTCGCCGTCGTCCACACCCGATGGGGTCGTCCACAGATGCGTCCGCGACGAGCCACGACGCGACTTCCTGGGGCCCACTGGCCGGGTGGACGCCTCCCTGCCCGACCTGCCCCGCCCCCTGGTGGTCAGCGCCGACGACCTGCTGGTCGACGACCTGCTCCGGCTGCTCGCCGCCGCCGGCACCACCCCCGAGCTCACCCACGGCAGCTCTGCGATGCGTCGCGCGCACCGGGCCGCGCCGCTGGTGGTGCTCGGTGTCGACGTGCTGGGTGCAGCCGGGGTGCGGGCGCTGCCCCGTCGTCCGGGCGTCGTGGTCGCCACCCGGGAGGAGCCGACGCCCGAGGACTTCGACGCAGCCTTCGCCGTCGGCGCCGAGCGGGTGGTCGTGCTGCCCCGGGACGAGGGTTGGTTGGTCGAACGCGCGGCGACGGCGGTGCGTGCACCCGTCGAGCCGGGCACGCTGACCGTCGTCGGCGGGTGCTGCGGTGGGACCGGGGTCAGCACGCTGGCGACCGCGTTGGCGCTGAGCAGCGGTCGGTCCCTGCTGGTGGACGCCGACGGCACGGGCGGGGGCGTGGACCTGCTGCTCGGGGCGGAGTGGGTCGACGGCCTCCGCTGGCCGGACCTGGCCGGGCTGCGTGGCCGGGTCGACGGCGCGGTCGTGGTGGCCTCCCTGCCGGAGGCACACGGCGTGCACGTGCTCGCCCCGCGCCGGGAGGAGCCCGCCGAGGTGCCGCCCGAGGCGTTGCTCGCCGTGGCGTCCGCAGCCCGGGCCCAGGGTCTGGCGGTGGTGGTCGACCTGCCGCACCGGGCGCCGGAGCTGGCCGACGCGGTGCTCGCCGACGCCGACCTCGCCGTCCTGCTGGTGCCCGCCCGGGTCCGGGCGCTGGCAGCTGCCGGTCCGCTGCTCGACGCCGGCCCCTGGGGGCGTGCCGCGGTGGTGGCCCGGACCGCGCCCGGGGGCCTGAGCCCCGCGGAGGTGGGCACCGCGCTGGGCCGCCCTGTCGTCGCGGAGCTGGGCCACGACCGGTCCGCGCTGGTCCGTGGCGAACGGGGTGAGCCGCCGCAGGTGGGTGCGCGCAGCCCGCTGGGCCAGGTCAGCCGTCAGCTGCTGGCCCGGCTGGCGCGCCGCTCGGTGGCCGCCGGTGCGTGAGCTCCCGCCGCTGGTCGACCGGGTCCGGGCCCGGCTGGCCGCCGACGCCGGCGTCCCGTCCCAGGCCGCGGTGGCCACACTGGTCCGGCAGGAGGCCGGTGGCCTGCTCGGGGACGGCGACGTGCTGCACGCCGTCCGGGAGGCGGTGGACGAGCTGTCCGGGGCCGGGGTGCTCGAGCCTCTCTTGCGGATGCCCGGCGTCACCGACGTGCTGGTCAACGGCCCGGATGCGGTGTGGGTCGACCGCGGCGCCGGGCTGGAGCGGACCGGTGTCCGGTTCGCCGACGACGACGCGGTCCGCCGGCTCGCCGTCCGGCTGGCCGCCTCCGCCGGTCGACGGCTGGACGACGCCGCCCCCTGGGCCGACGTCGGGCTGCCCGACGGCACCCGGCTGCACGCGGTGCTGCCACCGGTGTCCGGTTCGGGTACCTGCCTGTCGCTGCGGGTGCTCCGCCGGGTGCGGCTGTCGCTGGCCGACCTCGACGCCGCGGGGGCACTGCCCGGTGGGTCGGGCGACCTGGTGACCGCGCTGGTGTCCCGCCGGCTGGCCTTCCTGGTCACCGGTGGCACCGGGACGGGCAAGACCACGCTGCTGTCGGCACTGCTGGGCGCGGCCGACCCGGGGGAGCGACTGCTGCTGTGCGAGGACGCGGCCGAGCTGGACCCGCTGCACCCGCACGTCGTCCGTCTGCTGACCCGGCCGCCCAACGTCGAGTCCGCCGGCGCGGTCACCCTGCGCGACCTGGTGCGGCAGGCCCTGCGGATGCGCCCGGACCGGTTGGTCGTCGGGGAGGTCCGAGGGGCCGAGGTCGTCGACCTACTGGCGGCGCTGAACACCGGGCACGACGGCGGCTGCGGCACCCTGCACGTCAACCGGGCCGCCGACGTGCCGGCCCGGCTCGAGGCACTGGGGGTGGCCGCCGGGCTGGACCGGGTCGCGGTGCACAGCCAGGCGGCCGCAGCGCTGTCGGTGGTGGTGCACCTGCGCCGGGGCCCGGCCGGACGGCAGGTGGCCGAGCTGGGCGTCGTCCGGCGGCACGGAGAGCTGATCGAGGTGGTACCCGGCTGGCGGGCGGACGGCGGACCGGTGCCCGGACAGCCGGAGCTCGCGGCCCTGCTCGGCGTCCGGTGAGTGCGGCGCTGCTCTGCCTGGCCGGCGCGCTGGCGTGCTGGCCCGGCGCGACGCCCGCGGTGCACCGGTTGCGTCGTCCCCGGTCGGCGACCCCGGTGGCGCTGCCCGGGGCGGGGCTGCTCGTCGCGGCGGTGGGCCTGGCCGGGATGCTGCTGTCCACGCCGGTGGTGGCCCTGCTGGCGGCGGGGTGCGCGGCCGCGGCCGTCCGGGCCGGGCGGCGGCGGGCCGTGGAGCGCGATCTGGACGCCCAGGTCGCCGCGCTGGCCGAGGCACTGGGCGTGTTGGCCGCCGAGCTGCGCGCGGGGCGCCCGCTCACCGAGGCCACCAGGACCGCGGTGGCTGCGTGCCCGCACCTGCTCGTGGCCGGCGCCCTGGCCCCCGCACTGCGCACCGGGACGGTGGACCCCGAGGTCCCCGCCCGGTCCCGGACCGCGCTCGACCGGGTGGCGGCCGCCGCGGTCGTCAGCGCTCGGACCGGGTGCTCGCTGGCCGCCGTCGTCGGGGCTGCCGAGGACGATCTCCGAGCCCGGCTGGCCACCGCCGCCGAGCTCCGGTCGGCGGTCGCCGGCCCGCGCGCCTCGGGCACCGTGCTCGCCGGACTGCCGGTGCTCGGACTGGTCATGGGCGCCGGCGTGGGCGCAGACCCCTGGCGGGTGCTGACCACGACCGGCACGGGGACGGCGCTGCTCATCGGTGGGGTCGCCCTGGAGGTGGCCGGGCTGCTCTGGACCGGCCGGCTGGTCCGTCGGGCGGCCGTTGCGTGAGCCCTGCCGCGCTCGCCCTCGCTGCGGCGCTGCTGCTGTGGGTCCCGGTCCGTCCCGGCGGGCCGGGCCGCCTGCGGCACCCGTCGACCCGCGAGCCGGCCGTACCCGAGGCTCTGGCCACGCCCCGTCGTCGCTGGGTGTTCGCCGTGCTCGCCGGGGCCCCGGTGCTGCTGGTGGGCGGAGTCGGGCCGGGCACGTGCCTGCTGGCGGCCACCGTCGTGGTGGGGGTGGAACGACTGCTCCGCCGGTCCCGCACCGGTCCCGACGACGACGCCCGCCGGGTCCGAGCCGACCTGCCGGTGGCCGTGGACCTGCTCGCGGTCTGTCTGGCCGGTGGCACCCCCGTCGCCGGCGCGGTGGGTGCCGTCGGGGCGGCGGTGGGGGGACCGCTGGGCGTGGCGTTGGTGGACGTGGCCGGCCGGCTGCGGCTGGGCTCCTCGGCGCGGGCAGCGTGGGCCGACGTGCCGGACGGTGCGGCTGCGCTGGCCCGCACGGTGGTGCGGGCCGGGGAGTCCGGCTCGGCCGTGGTGCCGGCGCTGACCCGGCTGTCCGCCGACAGCAGGGTCGCCGAGCGTGCGGCCACCTCGGCCGCGGTGCAGCGGGCCGGGGTCTGGGTCCTGGCGCCGCTGGGGCTGTGCTTCCTGCCGGCGTTCCTCTGCCTGGGGGTCGCTCCGCTGGTGATGGGCATCACCGCGGACGTCTTCGGGTGAGCACACCCGGCGCCCCGCTGCTCGCCGTCGTCCCCAACCGGGACCGGATCCACAGACTTCGCCGGCGCCCGTCCGACGGGGTCTCCGGGACCGAGGCTCGAGCTGCGTCCCGAGGGTCGGGCCGCAGGGAGGTCGAGACGGTGGACGAGCAGACGAACGGACGGACCGAGGTGTCTACGTGGGCTCTCCGGAGGGGGTGGGCCCGGCTGACCGCGGACCCCGAGGACGGGATGAGCACCGCCGAGTACGCGGTCGGGACTGTCGCTGCGTGCGCGTTCGCCGCGGTGCTCTACAAGGTGGTGACCGGCGGGTCGGTGGTCACCGCGCTGACCGGCCTGGTCGCCGATGCCCTCGCCACGCTCTCCTGACGTGCGTACCGGCCGGTGGTGGGGCCAGCGGGAGCGGGACGAGCGGGGCATGGTCACGGCCGAGACCGCGGTGGTCCTGCCGGTGCTGCTGCTCGTGCTGGCCGGTGCGGTGGCGGCGGTCGTGGTGGTCGGTGCACAGCTGCGCTGCGTGGACGCTGCGCGGGAGGGCGCCCGGGCAGCGGCCCGAGGGGAGAGCAGTGCGGTGGTCGCCTCACTGGCCGAGCGTGCCGGTCCGGACGGCGCCCGGGTCGCCACCGCGGTGTCCGGAGAGCAGGTCACGGTGACAGTCACCGCTCGGGTGCAGCCGCTGGGTCCGCTGCCGCTGGCGGTCACCGTGTCCTCGTCGGCCACCGGCCTGGTCGAGCCCGGCGTCGGGGGAACGGCGCCGTGAGTCGGGTCGGGACACGTCGCCCCTGCACCGGGGACGACGACCCGGAGCGGGGCTCGGCGACCGTGTGGGTGGTGGCCCTCGCCGGGCTGCTCGCTGCGCTCGGAGCGGTCACCGTGCTGGTCGGCGTCGCCGTGGTGGCCCGGCACCGGGCAACCACGGCGGCCGACCTGTCCGCGCTGGCCGCCGCCGGCCGGGCGGTGCTCGGTGATCCGGCGGCCTGCGCCACCGCCGGGCAGGTGGCGGCCGCCAACGGCGCGACCCTGACCTCGTGCACGGTGGCCGCCGACGCGGTGGTCTCGGTGTCCGTCGTCATGCCGGTGCGGCTGGGTCCACTCGGGGTCACCCGGGCCGAGGCCCGGGCCCGCGCCGGGCCGGTCCCGATCGGGATGGCGGCGGCGGGGTCAGAAGACCAGGTCGTCCTCGCCGGGCCGGGTGTACCTGTCGGGTCCGGCGTCGAGGTCCTCCGGCTCGGCCGGCGCCTCCTCGGGCCAGGGCACGTCCTCATCGGGTCCGGCCGAGGGGGTCGGTCGCAGCTCGGTCACCGGCCGGGCACCGCCCAGCCGCTGACGGCGCCGCAGCGCCCGGGAGTGGGCAGAGGAGGTGGCCGCCCGCGCCTGCGCGGGCGGCCCGCCCAGTCCCCGGCTTTCCGGTTCCACGGCGGAGTCGTCATCGGAGGAGTCGGTGTCCCCGGCCGCGGCCAGCTCGTCGAGCACCACGTCCAGCACCCGGACCGCGCCGGCCTTGTCCAGCGGGTCGTTGCCGTTGCCGCACTTGGGCGACTGCACGCAGGACGGGCAGCCGGACTCGCACTCGCAGCTGGCCACCGTCGCCCGGGTCGCGGTCAGCCAACGGCGCAGCACCGCGTGCCCTCGCTCGGCGAAGCCGGCTCCACCTGGGTGCCCGTCGTAGACCACGATCGTCGCGGCACCGGTGTCCGGGTGCAGCGCGGTCGAGACCCCGCCGAGATCCCAGCGGTCGCAGGTCGCCAGCAGCGGCAGGATCCCGATCGCGGCGTGCTCGGCAGCGTGCAACGACCCGGGCAGCTCCAGGTCGGAGAGCTCGGCGCGCGCGATGGCCCGCTCGTCCAGGGTCAGCCACACCGCACGGGTGCGCAGCTGCCGGGCCGGCAGGTCCAGCGGGAACTCCGCCAGCACCTCGCCGGTCCCGAGCCGCCGCCGCTGGTAGGCCACCACCTGGTTGGTGACGTCGACGGTGCCGGTGTGCGCGGTGACGGTGCCCAGCCGGCGGGTGGTGTCGATGTCGACGATCGCGAGGTCGGTGATGTCACGGGCAACAGTCGTCCACTCCGGGCTCTCCGGGTGCACGGCGGCGCAGGCGTCCTCGACGTCCAACTGGTCCACCACGTAGGTCTCGCCGCGGTGCACGTACAGCGCGCCCTCGTGGACGGCGGAGTGCGCGGCGTCCCCGTCGACTGTCCCGAGCAGTCGGCCGGTGGAGCCCTCGACGATGGACACCGGCTCGGCCCCCGAGCCGCGGATGTCCACGTCCGGGCGGCCGCGGCCGGCCCAGTACCAGCCGGTCGGGCGCTTGCGGAGCTGTCCGGCGGCCACCAGGTCCTCGAGCGCGGCGAGAGCGGCGTCCCCGCCGAAGTCGGCCAGCTCGTCGGCGGTCAACGGCAGCTCGACAGCGGCGCAGCACAGCTGCGGGCCCAGCACGTAGGGGTTCGTCGGGTCGGTGACGGTGGCCTCGACCGGGCGGCCGAACACCGCGCGCGGGTGGTGCGCCAGGTAGTGGTCCAGCGGGTCGTCCCGAGCGACGAAGACGACCAGCGATTCCCGCTCCGCCCGCCCGGCCCGCCCGGCCTGCTGCCAGAGCGACGCCAGCGTCCCTGGGTAGCCGGCCAGCACGACGGCGTCCAGGCCGGCGATGTCGATGCCCAGCTCCAGGGCGTTCGTCGTCGCGACCCCCAGCAGGTCGCCGGCGGACAGCGCGCGCTCGAGCTCTCGGCGCTCCTCGGGCAGGTAGCCACCGCGGTAGGACTCCACCCGCCGGACCAGGTCGCCACGGCCCCGGTCGGTCAGGATCCGCCTGGCCTGGTCGGCGACCGACTCGGCCGCCCGTCGGGACCGGACGAACGCAAGCGTGCGCGCGCCCTGCTCCACCAGGTCGGCCAGCAGCCCGGCCGCGTCCGAGGCCGCCGACCGGCGCAGCGGGGCGCCGTGCTCACCGGTCTTCTCCGTCAGCGGGGGCTCCCACAGCGCGAAGGTGGCGCCCGGACGCGGCGACCCGTCCTCGGTCACCGCGGTCACCGGTGCCCCGACCAGCCTGGTCGCCGCCGCGGCAGGGTCCGCGACCGTCGCCGAGGCCAGCACGAACACCGGGTCGGCGCCGTACCGGCGGCAGATCCGGCGCAGCCGTCGCAGCACGTGTCCGACGTGCGAGCCGAAGACCCCGCGGTAGGCGTGGCACTCGTCGATGACGACGTAGGCCACCCGGCGCAGTGTGGAGGACCAGCGCTGGTGTCCGGGCAGGATCCCGCGGTGCACCATGTCCGGGTTGGTCACGATCCACCGCGAGTGCCGCCGGACCCAGTCGCGCTCCTCCTGCGGGGTGTCGCCGTCGTAGGCCGCCGGGCGCACCGACGGGTCGGCCAGCGCGGACACCGCGGCCAGCTGGTCGCGGGCCAACGCCTTGGTCGGCGCGAGGTAGAGCACGCAGGCCCGGTCGTCCTCGGCGAGCGTCGCCAGCGCCGGGAGCTGGTAGGCCAGCGACTTGCCCGACGCCGTGCCGGTGGCGACGACGACGTGCTGCCCGGCGTGCGCCAGCTCGGCCGCGGCGACCTGGTGGCTGAAGGGCGTGCGGACCCCGCGCTCGGTCAACCGGACCCGCAGGTCGGCCGGCACCCAGCCCGGCCAGTCGCTGTGCCGGCTCTCCCGCACGGGCATCCGGTGCACGTGGGTGACCGGTGTGTCCTCCTCCGGTGTGTCCGCCAGCAGGGCCTTCAGCAGCTCGTCGCCGGGGAGCGCCTGCGCGGGCGCCGGGCGGGCAGCAGACGTCACCCCTCCACTGTCACACCCGAGGGCAACCGGGCGCCGCCGGACCGATCTGTGGACGGCGGCCCCGGCTGTGGACGGCGGTCGGCCGGCTGGCGGTGGCCCGCCGCAGCCTCATCGGTGCCGGGCCCGTCCGGGGCCCACTTGACGCAGGAGACCACCGTGCCCGACCTCGTGACCGTGCAACTGGACGACGCCGACGCCCTCGCGGCGCAGCTGGCCGCCCTCGGTGTCGAACTGGCCGACGATGGTCGGGCCGCCCGCGGCGACGGCGCCCGCCTCGGGCAGGCGCTCACCGGCCCGGCCGCTGACGAACTGGCCGCGACCGGGCTGGGCTGGGCCGGTCTGGTCGAGGCGTTGGCCGGCCGGACGCAGTCCCTGGCGACCGTGCTGACCCAGACCGTCGCCTCCTACCGGGCGGTCGACGCGCTGGTGTCCGAGCGGGTCGGGGCCGGCCAGCATGCAGCGATCGCCCGATGAGCGCCTCGGTCGGGCTGGCCGCGGTCGAGGCCTGGGACCTCCCGGGGCTGCAGGGCGCGGTGGGCTCGCTGTCCGGGTTGCCCGCCCGGCTGGACAGCTGGCGGGTCCGGCTGGACGCCCTCGGCGGCCGGCTGCGGACGACGCAGCTGTGGTCCGGTCCCGCCGCCGACGCCGCGGCCACCGCGCTGGTCGAGCTCTCCGAGGTGTCCCGGCAGGTGCAGCTGGCCCTCGCCGACAGCTCCGACTCCCTCCGGGTGGTCGTGACCGGGGTCGGCACCGCCCAGGACGAGGCGTCGGCAGCCCGCAGCTGGGCGGCGGCCGGCCCGGTGACGCTCTCCGACGCCGGCCTGGTGGCGCCGATCGCGGTCACCGCGATGGCCGCGGACCAGCTGGCCGTCGTCGCCGAGCGGGAGCACGCCGCCGCCCGGGCCGAGGGCCACGCCCAGGACGCGTTGGCGACGGCCGACGCGGTGCTCGTCGCCGCCCGGCTCGCCGGGGATCCCCTGGCCGGCGTCGGCGTCCCAGACGGGGGAGTCGTCGGCGACTTCGGGGTCGTGGCGGCTGCTGCCGAGGCGTCCCTGGTGCCCCCGACCGTGCCGGCGGTGGACCCGACGTCTGCGGCGCAGTGGTGGGCCGGGCTCACCCCGGCAGTCCGGCAGGCGGTGATCGTCGCGGACCCGACCGGCGTGGGGAGCCTCGACGGCCTGCCGGCGGCGGCCCGCGACCAGGCCAACCGACTGCTGCTGGACGACGCCCTCGCCCACCCGGAGCGGGAGGGGTACGCCGTCGCCCGGGAGACCGACCGGCAGCTGGCGGTCGTGGAGGGCACCGCCCAGCTGCTGCTCTTCGTGCCGGGGGAGGACCTGGTGGCGTTGTCGGTGGGCGACCTGGACACCGCCGGCGCGGTGGGCGTCCTGGTGCCCGGGATGAACACCTCGCCCGGTGACGACCTGGCCGGCGCGACCGGGGACGCGCAGGCAGTCCGGTCGCGGGCCGAGGCCGCCTCGCCCGGGTTGGTGGTGGCTGCGCTGGTCTGGATGGGCTACCAGACGCCCTCGTGGGGCAGCTTCTACTCCGGGCTCAACGCGCGGTCCTCGGGGCCGGAGCTGGACCGCACGCTCGACGGGCTGGCCGCCGCGCGCACCTCGGGCGCACTGGCCGGTGGCCCGCCGCTCCCGCGCACCACCGTCCTCGCGCACAGCTACGGCACCCTGGTCGCCGGCGAGGCGGCCCGGGCCGACGGCGAGCTGGCCGCCGACGCCCTCGTGCTGCTGGGCAGCCCGGGCACCGGCAGTCACGACGCGGTCGGGCTGGAGGCCCAGGAGGTCTACGGCGCCTGGAGCCCGTTCGACCCGATCTCCACCTCCGACTTCTACGGGGGCAGCCCGTACGACGCGGGGTTCGGCGACACCGACCTGCCGACGACGCCGGTACAGCTGCACACCGAGTACTACAGCCCGTGGTTCCCCACCCTGGACGCCGTCGCCGAGGTCGTCGCGGGCACCTTCGAGGGAGACTGACGGTGCCCCCCGCCGCGCCTGCGTGGCCCCATCGGCAGGGCTCCGGTCGGTCCGGTGGCCTACCGTGGCGTCGCCGAGGCGCGCAGCGTGGTCGCCTGACCACAGTGTCCCCCGGCGCCCGGGTGCGTCCCGGCGCCTGCACACAGCAGCACCCGACAGGAGTCCCGTTGCCCACCAAGACCGCGAAGACCGCCGCCGACCCCGCCGTCGACACCGCTGCTTGCGGTGCGGCCAAGCCGCCCCGCAAGCGTGCTGCGGCCGCCGCCGGGGGCAAGCCGCTGGTCATCGTGGAGTCCCCGTCGAAGGCCAAGACGATCGCGGGTTACCTGGGCAGCGGCTACGTCGTGGAGGCCAGCGTCGGCCACATCCGGGACCTGCCGCGCAACGCCGCCGACGTCCCCGCCGCCCACAAGGGCGAGTCCTGGGCCCGGCTGGGCGTCGACGTCGACAACGGCTTCCACCCGCTCTACGTGGTCAGCCCGGATCGCAAGCAGCAGGTCGCGCGGCTGAAGGCGCTGGTCAAGGACGCCTCCGAGGTCTTCCTGGCCACCGATGAGGACCGTGAGGGCGAGGCCATCGCCTGGCACCTGGTCGACACCCTGCAGCCGAAGGTCCCGACCCGGCGGATGGTCTTCCACGAGATCACCCCGGAGGCCATCGCGCGGGCCATGGCCAACCCCCGCGAGTTGGACACCGCGATGGTCGATGCGCAGGAGACCCGCCGCATCCTCGACCGGCTCTACGGCTACGAGGTCTCCCCGGTGCTGTGGAAGAAGGTGCTCCCGAAGCTCTCGGCCGGGCGCGTGCAGTCCGTCGCAACGCGCATCGTGGTCGAGCGCGAGCGTGCCCGGATGCGTTTCACCGCCGCCGACTACTGGAGCCTGACCGGCGTCTTCGACGTCCAGGACACCTCGACGGCCACCGACGAGGGCGAGCCGACCAGCCTGACCGCGAAGCTGCAGAGCGTCGACGACCGACGGGTGGCCACCGGCCGGGACTTCGAGCCCGACACCGGCACCGTCGCCAGCGACGTCGTGCACCTGGACGAGGCCGGCGCCCGTGGCCTGGCCGCCCGGCTGGAGGGCCGTCCGGTCGAGGTCGTGCGGGTGGACCAGAAGGACTACCGCCGCCGGCCCTACGCCCCGTTCACCACGTCCTCGCTGCAGCAGGAGGCCGGCCGCAAGTTCGGCTGGTCTTCCCAGCAGGTCATGCGCACCGCGCAGCGGCTGTACGAGAACGGCTTCATCACCTACATGCGCACCGACTCGACGAACCTGTCGGAGACGGCGCTGCGGGCCGCCCGCACCCAGGCCCGTGAGCTGTACGGCGACGCCTACGTCCCCGCCGAGCCGCGCCGGTACTCCAAGAAGGCCAAGGGCGCGCAGGAGGCGCACGAGGCCATCCGTCCTGCCGGTGACGCCTTCCGCACCCCCGGCCAGCTCGCCAGCCAGCTGGCCCGCGAGGAGTTCCGGCTCTACGAGCTGATCTGGCAGCGCACCGTGGCCTCACAGATGTCCGACGCCGTGGGCAACACCGTCAGCATCCGGCTGGCCGGCACCTCGGCCACCGACGAGGCCGTCACCTTCACCGCCAGCGGCCGCACGATCACCTTCCCCGGCTTCCTCCGCGCCTACGTCGAGAGCCGCGAGGAGCACGAGGTCGGGGACGCCGACGACGCCGAGAGCCGGCTACCCCGGGTCACCCGCGGCCAGCAGCTGGACACCCGGTCGCTGGACGCCAAGGGCCACACCACCTCGCCCCCGGCCCGTTACACCGAGCCCTCGCTGACCAAGGCGCTGGAGGAGTTCGGCATCGGCCGGCCCTCGACGTACGCCTCGATCATGCAGACCATCCAGGACCGCGGGTACGTCTGGAAGAAGGGCGCAGCCCTGGTCCCGACGTTTGTCGCCTTCGCGGTGGTCAACCTGCTCGAGCAGCACTTCGCGGCGCTGGTCGACTACGAGTTCACCGCGTCCCTGGAGGGCGAGCTCGACGAGATCGCCGGGGGCACGCTGCGCCGGGTCGACTGGCTGACCGAGTTCTACTTCGGCGGCGAGGGCGGGCACGCCGGCGGCATCGCCGCCTCCGGTGGGTTGAAGTCCGTCGTGGGTCAGCGGCTGGAGGAGATCGACGCCCGCGGGGTGAACTCGATCCCGCTGCGCGCCACGGGCTCGGACGGCCAGCCGGTGATGGTGCGGGTGGGCCGCTACGGGCCCTACCTGCAGGCCGGCGGCGAGGACGGCACCCGAGTCTCGATCGCTGACGACATCGCCCCCGACGAGCTGACCGAGGAGAAGGTCGAGGAGCTGCTCAACGCGCCCTCGAGCGACCGTGAGCTGGGCGTGCACCCGGAGTCCGGCCACAAGGTGCTGGTCAAGGCCGGCCGCTACGGCCCCTACGTCACCACCGTCGTGCCCGAGGACAGCAAGGAGTCCCCGCGCACCGGGAGCCTGTTCGCGACCATGTCCCCGGAGACGCTCACGCTGGAGGACGCGCTCACCCTGCTCACGCTGCCGCGCACGGTCGGCGTCGCGCCGGACGGCGAGGAGATCCAGGCGTTGAACGGCCGGTACGGGCCCTACTTGAAGAAGGGCACCGACTCCCGCTCCATCGAGGGCGAGGAGAAGCTGTTCACCACCACGCTGGAGGAGGCGCTCGCGATCTTCGCCCAGCCCAAGCAGCGCGGCCGGGCCGCGGCCAAGCCGCCGCTGCAGGAGCTCGGTCCCGACCCGGTCACCCAGGGCGTGGTCACCGTGCGCGAGGGCCGCTTCGGGCCCTACGTCACCGACGGCGAGTCCAACGCCAGCCTGCGCAAGGGCGACGACCCGCTGACGATCACCCTGGAGCGGGCCGCCGAGCTGCTGGCCGACCGTCGCGAGCGGGCCCCGGTCAAGAAGAAGGCAACCCGCACGACCACGGCGAAGAAGACGACGGCGAAGAAGACCACCGCCAAGAAGACGACGGCCACCAAAACGACGGCCACCAAGACGACGGCAGCCAAGACGACCGCAGCGAAGAAGACGACCACGGCGAAGAAGACGGCGGCGAAGACCGCCACCGCGCGGACGACCACGTCCGGCACCGGGGCGGTCCCCGCCGGCGGCAGCTGAACCCGACGGGGAGCGGTCGACGTGACGGGCGGCCTGGACCCGGCCGGCTGGGACGCCCGCCGCACCTCCTTCGGCACAGTGGCCACCGACTACGCCGCGCTGCGGGGATGTCCACCACCACGGTCGGATCGGCGGCGAGGACCCGGGACACCAGGTTGGCGTCGGGCGGGGCCCGCTCGCTGGCTATGTGCTGGGCGGGGACCAGTCCCGGGGCGCGGCCCCACCCCGCGGGACCGGCCGGTCCTGTCCCCCCTCCCCGGTAGCCTGACGGGTGAGCCGCGGAGTTCCGCCCGGCAACCGCGTCGACCCCGGGAGCCCCGCATCTCCGCCCTGCCACCGTCGACCGACCGGCCCGCCGGGCCCGGGGTCTTCCTCGTCTTCGAGGGCGGCGAGGGTGCGGGGAAGTCGACCCAGGTCGACCGGCTGCTGGCCTGGCTGAACGAGCAGGGCCGGACCGCCCGGGGGACCCGTGAGCCCGGGGCCACCGCGATCGGTGTGAGGATCCGGCAGATCGTGCTGGACCCGGCGAACACCGCGCTGTCCTCCCGCGCAGAGGCGCTGCTCTACGCCGCCGACCGCGCCCAGCACGTGCACGAGGTGCTCCGGCCCGCGCTGGCCGCCGGCGAGGTCGTCGTCACCGACCGGTACGTGGACAGCTCGCTGGCCTACCAGGGCGTCGGGCGCACGATCCCGGTGGACGACGTCCGGGCCGTCTCCCGCTGGGCCACCGAGGGCCTGCTGCCCGACCTGACCCTGCTGCTGGACCTGCCGCCCGAGGTCGGGCTGGCCCGCGCCCGGGGCCGGTCGGCCGCCGACCGGCTCGAGGCCGAGTCGCTGGACTTCCACCAGCGGGTCCGCGCCACGTTCCTCGCACTGGCCGCCGCCGAGCCCGCCCGCTACCTGGTGCTCGACGCGCTGCAGACCCCCGACGAGCTCGCAGCGGTGATCCGGGACCGGGTCGGCCAGCTGCTCACCGCGAGGTCGGCGTGAGCGTCTGGATCGATGTGGTCGGCCAGCCTGCCGTCGTCGCCGAGCTGTCGCATGCCGTGGAGAACCCGACCTCGATGACCCACGCGTGGCTGTTCACCGGCCCGCCCGGGTCCGGCCGTTCGGTCGCGGCCCGGGCCTTCGCCGCCGCGCTGCAGTGCCCGCAGGGCGGGGACGGCACCTGCCACGCCTGCCGGACGGCGCTGGCCGGCACGCACGCCGACGTTCGGTGGGTGGTCCCCGAGGGTCTGTCTTTGGGTGTGGACGAGGTGCGCGAGATCGTCCGGATGGCAAGCCGGGCGCCGTCGCAGGGGCGGTTCCAGGTGGTGATCATCGAGGACGCCGACCGGATGCCCGAGCGGGCGTCCAACGCCGTGCTGAAGATGATCGAGGAACCCCCGCCACGCACCGTCTTCCTGCTCTGCGCGCCCTCGCTCCACCCGGACGACGTGCCGGTGACCATCCGGTCGCGTTGCCGGGTCGTGGCGCTGCGGACGCCGACGGTGGAGGCCGTCGCCGAGGTGCTGGTGCGTCGCGACGGCGTCGACCCGGCACTGGCGTCGTGGTCCGCGGCGGCGGCCGGCGGGCACGTGGGCCGCGCCCGGCACCTGGCCCGGGACGAGGAGGCGCGGCTGTCCCGCAAGGCCGTGCTCGACGTCCCGCTGTCGATGGTCAGCCTGGCCGCCTGCCTGAACGCCGCCGACGACCTGGTCTCGGCGGCCAAGGGCGAGTCCGACCGGACGACGTCGATCACCGACGGCGCGGAGACCGAGGCGGTCAAGGCGAGCCTGGGCGTGGGTGCCCGCGGGCCCGGGGTGGCCGCGGCCAGCCGGGGTGCCGGCCAGCTCAAGGAGCTGGAGAAGAAGCAGAAGTCCCGGGCCACCCGACTGGGCCGGGACTCCCTGGACCGGGCGCTGGTGGACTTGGCCGCCCTCTACCGGGACGCACTGGTGATCCACACGGTGCGGGGCGACCTGACCCGGGTGCCGCAGCTGGCCCACCCGGACCGGGCCGCCGACGCCGTCGAGCTGGCCAAGAAGATCGGCGCCGAGGGCGCGCTGCGCCGGATCGACGCCGTGCTGGCCGCCCGCCTCGCGCTGGAGCAGAACGTGAAGCCGCAGGTGGCCATCGAGGCGCTCTGCGTGGCCCTGCGGCTGCCGGCCTGAACGCAGAGTCGGGTCCCGGTGGCAGACACCCCCACGGGGGCGCTCGCAGTCGCACTCGCGGCGGGGGCGGACGGCGGCGCGCGAGGCGTCCCGTATGCTCTCCGAGGCACGCCCGCCGCCTTAGCTCAGTCGGTAGAGCATCTCACTCGTAATGAGAAGGTCGTCGGTTCGATTCCGACAGGCGGCTCCATATCTGGCCAGCCTATTCATGCCGCGCTGCGTTTCTCAAGGGGCCGTTTCAGGGTCGGCTGGTCACGGATTGGTCACGGGACTGTGGTTGAGCTGCTCTCATCGCAGGCTCGTCCGGAGTTGCAGAACGCACGGAACTCCTCCTTCGACGTCGCCGGCCCGCTGCCCCGGACCGCTCCCTGACCGACGTCGTCCTTCTCCGTCTCATGAGGCGGTCCCAGGGGGCGGCCGGTTCGTCACGGAATCGTCACAAGGCTCACGTCCCGGGCTGCAGGTCGAGGAAGGCGACCTGCAGCGGCGCGTTGATCCGCGCCGGCACGACGCTGGAGCCGATGCCGCAGGTAACGAACACCCGGTTGCCTCGGCGCCATAGCCGCCAGGTGCCCGTCCGTCGGTGACCACCTCCTCCTGTTCGGTGAGCTCGAGGTAGGACCAGCGCGGCAGGCCTGGGATGGCGATTGGCCGCAGTGGGTGTGGCCGGACACAGTCAGCGGCGCGCTCCCGGTCGGCAGCTCCGGGTAGAGACGCTCGGGTTGTGCGCCAGCCCGATGCCCACCACGTGCAGCTGCCGGCTCAGGTCGTTCCCTTCCGATCCGGGCACCGAGACTGCCTCGTTCTGCAGGACGAGGATGTGCACCTCCTCGGGGGCTGCAGTGAGCTCATGGGACATGCCTGCTGAGTGGTGGTGGTTGCCCAGCACCGCGAACGGCCACGATCGTCTCGACGGCCTTCGCAACCATGCCGTCGTTGTCCCACCACATGCCGATCTGCCAATCGGAGGCGACGGCGATCTCGGTGCCGGCCAGTTCCTCGCCCAGCCGGGGGGGATCGCGACCTCCTCGCGGACCTCGTCGAGGATGAGCCGTGGCTCGATGAAGTCCCCGTAGGCGAGCAACAGCACCAGTAGGACGCCGAGTGCGATGCCGATGCGCGCGGGTCAGCGCTTCATGAGGATCTCCGTTCGTCGGTCGAAGCCCGGAGCGCTCGGGCCAGCAGGTCCCGCAGCGCGGCTTCGACCGCGTCGGGGTGGGTGAGGGTGACCATGTGCCCGGCGCCGGAGATGCGTGCCAGCCGCGCAGCCGAGCCGATCCGCTCGACCAGTTTCTCCGCGGCGGCCGCGGGGATGGTGGCGTCGTCGGTGCCGGCGAGGACCAGCACCGGCACGGTCCGCAGGGCCTTGACCGCCGCTCGCTGGTCGTACCGAGTCAGGCCGAGGAGAAAGGCTGACATCACCGCGGTCGGCGTCTGGACCCAGGCGTCGGTCATCTCGCGGACCGCCTCCTCGGGTGGATGGCCGGTGAACAGCCGACGGCGCAGCAGACGCTGCACCGGGGACGACCGGACCGGGTGCAGGGTGTGCACCAGCGGCGCTGCCAGCCACAGCAGCCCGGCACCGGCGAGACCCAGCCGGGTCCGCAGCCGGGTGGCCGGACCGGGGTCCCTTCCGGCCGCGGCCGGCGAGGCGGCGGCGGTGGACAGCAGCGCCACCCCGACGACCCGGGTGCCGAACAGCTCGGGCCGCTCGTCGGCCAGCGCGAGCACAGCCATGCCGCCCATCGAGTGGCCGACGAGCACGACCGGCCCCGGCCCGGCCACGGCGTCCACCACCTGGGCGAGGTCGCGGCCGAGTCGACGCGGCGTGGCCCGCAGCGACCCGCCCCAACCGCTGCGCCCGTGTCCCCGTTGGTCGTACCGCACCACCCGGACGCAGCCGCGCAGCGCGGCCCACTGCAGGTCCCACATCGGTGAGCGGGCCGCGAAGCCGTGCACGAGCACGACCGTCACCTGGGCGTCGCTCGGGCCGTCGACCTCCACGTGCAGCCGCACCCCGTCGTCCATGGTGACCGATGGCGGTGTGGCGATGAGGACGCGGCCGGCCCGCCGGCCCCGGTGTACCCGCAGCGCCACGGCGCCGGCCACCACGGCCCCCGCGGCTGCGGTACGGGCGCTCACCGCGGGCCTGCCCCGACTGCCGCCGCCGGCAGTACGGTCGTTCCTGCTTGCACCCGGCGGCCGCGGGCGGCAGCAGCAGCCGGGCGCACGCGTACACCCACAGCCCCGTCGAGGAGGAGCCCGGCCAGCACGTCGGTCGGGTGATGGGCGGCGACGTAGATCCGGGTGATCCCGACGGCCGGCGCGACGACCACGGCAGGGCCAGCACCATTCACCGCCAGCGGCCGCGGGTGTAGACGAGGACGAGCGCCGCGAGCGCACCGTAGAGCGCCGCCGCCGCGGCGACGTGTCCGGACGGCCAGCTCGCCCCGCTCGGCAGACCCGAGGGCAGGTCGGCCACGTCCGGCCACGTCCGGCCGCAACCGGTCGACCACCCGCGCGCTGGTGAAGTAGATCGTCACCTCGCCGACCAACCTGACGAGGACGAACACGACCGGGCGCCAGATCGCCGTGGCCGCCAGCGCCAGGACCGCCAGAGCCTGCCCGCGTCGACCCGCGCCGCCCGCGAGGTATTCAGCAGGTCGGCGACCAGCCGCTCGAACCGCCGCACCTCCGCGCGCAGCAGCGCAAGCCCTTCCCGCCCCTCGGCGGGCAGCCGATCGTGGTGCTCGACCAGGTCCACTGCACCCATCATCGCGGTGAGCGGGCTGCGCAGCTCGTGGCTGACGGCGGCGGCGAACCGGGCGTCGCGGCGCACCCGGGCCTCGAGCGCTTCGGCGGTACGGTTGGACGATGCCGCGATCGGTTCGGGGGAGGGGTCGCCGCGGGGATGGATCCGCGTGCCTAGGTCGCCTCGTGCGACCGCCGCGACCGCCCCGGCGATCCGCTCGAGGCCCTCGCGGTGCAGCGTCATCTGCACCACCAGCCGGATGCCGGGGTCATCTTCGATGATCAGCACCGAACTAGGCACGTCGATGAGTCTGCCCAGCTCCGCGCGCCTCAATCACTGCGCGGGAATCCGCCGAAGGCGGCTCCACGGCAGCCCGGCTGCCGTGGAGGTCGCTCGGCGGGCGCTCGCCGCAGGGAGGTCGGAGCAGCACCCAGCAGACCGCCCAGCTCACGGCGGCGAGGCCCAGGACCGCCCCGCTCACAGTCATGGTGTGCACCGTCCAGGCCGGCACGGCCGTCCCCAGCAGGGTCGATGCCGTTCGCTTCTGCTGGCGGGGAGCTGACGCGGAAGGCGTTCCGGCCGCTGGATGGCTCACCGGATACCTGGCCCCGCCGGGTACATCGCCGCCTGAGGTGCATCGGGCCGCACGGCGATCACCTCCGGTCCGGGCAGCGGGGGAACGGGCGAGTGGGCGGAGCTGGTCCACCATTCGTGAGGCCGAGGGCGCGGACCAGGTCGGCCGACGTCGATCCTGGTGGCTCCGTGCCCGCTCGTCGTCCTTGCGCGGCGGGGCAACACGACGTGTCAGCGGAACGGTCTGCGGTGTCACCGGACGGACGCACGAGCGGGCGGCGACGCGGTAGCGGTCCGCGCCGCTGTGTCGTCGGCGTGGCGCCGGGTGAAGGCAGGGCGGGCGGGACCGTGTCGCCGTCCCTGGGTGGTGGTGTCTGCCCGGGCGCCGAGGGCGCCCCGGGCGCCGACGGCAATTCCTCGCCGTGCGGTGCCACCGACCGGTAGTCGCTGCGCCCGACGGGGTCGTCGGTCAGCCCCTCGTCGGTGGGCACCTCCACCGGCTGCCCGTCGGCGGTCACCCGCAGGAGCTCGATCCCGGGGACCTGGGTTGCGGTCCACACCACCTGAGCCACGGCGAGCAGTTGGTTGCCACCGGCCACATCGGTGAATTCCCGCGATACGGCGATGGTGATCACCGGCCGCGTGGATCCGGTCGGCTCTGGAAGGAGGGTTTGTGGTGCGAGAGCCGTGCGCAGGCCGTCGATCACCTCGGACCTGCTCGGTCCGGCGACCAGGAGCTCGAGCGCGCTCTCGACCCCCGGTCGCGCCGTCGACCGGGACGCCGCCTCCAGGCGGGCACCGCGGACGAAGAAGACCGTCACCTCCTCTCCACCGCTGTCCGTCGTGGGGCCCGCGTCTGTTGTCGGCGGTTCGGGGATGCTGATGCTCTCGGGCCGGTCCTGGACGTCGACCCCGCACCCCGCCAGCAGCAGGAGTAGGACGAGGGCTGTGATCGCCGCCCGCATCAGCCGGCTCCGTCCACGGGCAGGCGAACGACGAACCGCGCGCCGCCGTTCGGGTTGTCGGTCACGAGGACCGTCCCTCCCATCATCTGCACGTGCCGGGTGACGAGGGCAAGCCCGAGGCCGCTACCCTCCGTGCTGGTCCGGACGCTCCCGCCGCCCCGGGCGAATCGCTCGAAGATGACGCCGCGCTCGTGCTCGGGGACCCCCGCCCCGTGATCGTCGACGATCACACATGCAACGGTGTCGCTCCGCTCCACCGTCACCGCGGTGAGGCCGCCGCCGTGCTTGTCGGCGTTGTCGATCAGGTTGCTGATCACCCGTTCGAGTCGTCGCTTGTCGACGTGTACGACGACGTCGGAGGCATCGCTGTCGACGGTGACGCGGGGCTCGACGCCGGTACCCGCGGGGAGCCGCCGAGACAGCGACTGCTGGACCAGCGCAGCGAGACGTACGTCTTCCAGGACCATGTCGCTGCTGCCGACGTCGGCCCGCGAGATCTCCAGCAGGTCGGCGACCAGCCGCTCGAAGTGGTGTACCTCCGAGCGCAGGAGGGCGAGTCCCTCCCGTCCGTCCTCGGGCAGGCGGTCCTCGTAGACCTCCACCAGCGCCATGGCACTGAGCATCGTGGTGAGCGGGCTGCGCAGTTCGTGGCTGACGTCGGCCGAGAAGCGGGCGTCGCTGCGTACCCGGTGTTCGAGTGCTGCCGCGGTGGCGTTGAACGACTCCGCGATCGGCACCAACGAGGGGTCGTTGCGCGGGTCGATCCGGACGCTCAGGTTCCCCTCGGCGATGGCTGCGGCCGCGGTGGAGAGCCGGGCAAGAGGGCGCAGGGTGGGGCGGGTCACCCACCATCCGATGAGGAGGGAGACCGGGACCACCGCCAGCGCGGCCAGGGTCAGTACCAGCCCGAGGACGCGGTAGGTGTTGTCGAGCTCCTGCAGGGGGAAGACCTCGACGTAGGCGTCGTCGATCCCCGCCAGGGGAATGCCGATCACGAGCATGGCTTCCCCGTCGACGGTGATCCGCTGCTGGGACGGCTGGCCGGTGAGCACGCTGTCCCGGAATTCGACCGGCAGGTCCTCGCGGCCGATCCGCAGGGACGTGGTGCTCCACTCGCCGTCATCGACGAGCAGTGACGTGGACCCTGTCTCGCGGGGGAGTTGGGAGAGCAACTGAGCCACCGACAGCCCGGAGGTGCCGAGCCCGCGCTGGACCTGGGCCACGTTGGCGAGCGTCTGGCCGAGAGTGAACCGCTCCCGCTGGAGCAGCAGGTACTGGGAGACCGACAACCACACGCCGATGACCAGGATGGTGGTCAGTGCCGCAGCGACGAGGGTGAAGGCAAGCGTGGCCCGGCTGCGCAGGGTCCGTGGGAACCGTCCAGCCCATCGGCGGACAGCTTGGGAGGGTCGGACGCGGCCGCCCGGCGCGGGGACGGCGCCGGGCGCTGGAACCCCGCTTGCGTTCACTCCGGAAGGCGGTATCCCATGCCCCGCACGGTCGTCACCACCGACGGGTTGGCCGGGTCGGCCTCGATCTTCTTGCGCAGCCGCCGGACGTGGACGTCGACCAGCCGCGAGTCGCCGAAGTAGTCGTAGCCCCATACCCGCTCCAGCAGTTCTTCCCGACTGAGTACCCGGCCTCGCTCGGCCACCAGCGCACTGAGCAGCTTGAATTCCGTCTTGGTCAGTTGCAGCAGGACCCCGTCCCGGGTCACCGTGCCGTCCTGCGGCGCGACCTCCAGGTCGCCGACGGTGATTCGCGGCCGAGGTCCGGCCGCGCGGGTGCGCCGGGCCAGCGCGCGGATGCGAGCCGAGAGTTCCTTGGCGACGAACGGCTTGGTGATGTAGTCGTCGGCCCCTGCCTCCAGGCCGGCGACGACGTCGTGGCTGTCGGCACGGGCGGTGACCATGATCACCGGCGTGCTCGAGATCCGGCGGATCTCCCGGCAGACCTCGAAGCCGTCCATCCCGGGGAGCATGAGGTCCAGCAGGATGACGTCGAACGGACGCTGGCCCAGGATCTGTAGGGCTTCCTCGCCGGACGGCGCTTCGAGGACGTCCAGCCCTTCACGCTGCAGGGTCATCTGCACGACCCGCCGGATGCGGACGTCGTCCTCAATGATCAGTACTGATCGCGACACATCTCGCAATCTGCCCGTGATCGGGGTCATCAACCATCGTCGCGGTGCCGCCTCCAAGGGGAGCCGCCACGGGGGCCGGAAGGTCCCATCGTGGAGCTCCCTTCCCGGACCGGCGTGACCGGTCGGCTGGGGCGTTCAGCCCGGGTCGACGTTGTCGAGGATCTCGACGCCTTCGGCCATGACGTAGCGCTCGTCCTCGAAATCCTCGAACAGGGCGTCGTCCAGGTCGACGCCGAGCCCATCCTCGACGTCGGTGAGGACGAAGGCCTCCATCACGGTGCCGGTGACCTCGACGGTGAGCTCGGTCTCGAGTTCGTTGACGTCCGCGGACAGCACGACCTCTTCGCCAACGTAGCCGTCGTACTCGTCGGAGAAGCCCCATGCGTAACAGGGGCGTCACCGTCTCACCTGCGGCCGTGACAGCTGTGTCATGAAGACGGGACCCACTGCGTGGATGACGCGCCGGCGTTGCGAAAGGCCGGAGTCGGGGCGACCGTGCCCCGGGCGGCAGAACATTCCGGGGCCGAGGACCCTGACGACGTCACGGAAGCGTTTCCCGCCGCCTTCGGTGGGGGGTCAGCGGTAGTACGGGTAGCCCGGGTAGGTGTAGCCGGCACCCCAGTACGGCGTGTAGCCCCACCACCCGTACACGCCGGCGTAGTAGGCGGGGTCGTCCGCCAGTTCGGGATCGTAGGGCGGTGCGTCCGCCAGGCGGACGCGGTCCCGGCTGATGTGGACGCGATCCGGGTCGATCGACACGACAGCATCGACCGGAACCAGATAATGCTGTTTCCCCAGTCCGAGGAAGCCGCCCTCGCCGACGCGCAGGAAGCGCACCTTGCTCTCCTGGTCGTCGACCAGGAGGTCATCCACCTTCCCGATGTCGTCACCCTTGCTGTCCACGACCGCGCGCCCCCGAACGTCGGAGCCTGGATCGGCGACGGTCTGTGCCGTCTCGCTCAGCCGGAACAGGTTTCCTGTGCTGTCGGTGGTTGACATGCACGTCTCCTCATCGTCGTGGTCGCGTCGCGACCGGTGGTGTTCATGCGTTCGATCGCTGCCCCAACCGGTCTGCCCCGGCCGCCCGCGACGATCACATCTGACGACGCGCCTTCATTACAACGACACATCTGCGTCATGGAGCGCGCGCGGTGGTATCCGACCACGATGCTTGTGTCCGGAGGCACGGCATAGTGGTGGGTCGCTCTGGGCGGCGCGGTGAGGGCGAGGAGGTCTCATGTACCGAGAACCACACCGAGCAGGGACATGCACCGCCTGGGAGACCAGGACGGAACGTGTCCTACGCAGCTCCGGCCCACGCGGCGGCACGAGCCTGAGCCAGGCACCGCTGGCCAACCGGCTGCGGTCGGCCGGGTGGCTGGCGCGCGCCGCGGCACGTGCGGTCTCCGAGGTTCTCCGCCGCTGGGACCCCCGGTGACGTCAGTGGCAGCAGGGACGGAGCCGACGGCAACAGAGCAGTCGTCATCGATGCCCGAGCTCGTCGGAGTTCCAGCCTGCGCGATCGCCGACGTCCCGGGGTGGTCTGCCGAACGCATGCGTCGGACAGCCGGCAGAAATGATCCCGTAGGGGTCGGCGCGTGACGGGGCCGGTTCCCAGGGTGCCGGACACCGCGGCCATGGCAGTCGGGGAACTCACGGCCGCGGATGCCTGGCGTTCGTTGCGCGCCGCGCGGTGGTCCCTGTGCGTCGAGGCCTTTGCCCGCTTCCGCTACGGCGACGGCTTCTCGCACTCCCGTGCCCTGGCCCTGCAGCTGTGCCTGGCGTTCATCCCGCTGGTCATCGCCGCGGTCGGGCTCAGTGGCACGCTGGCGACCGAGCGGATCGGGCAGGTGCTGCGGCTGACGCTGATCGCGCTGAGCCCCGGTGGGTCCGGCGGCTTGATCCGCGACACGCTGAAACAGCAGGAGGAAGGCGCTCAGGCCGCGTTGTGGCTGGGCCTCGCGTTCGCGATCGCGACGCTCACGACTGCCATGGGGCAGGTGGAGCGCGGTGCCAACCGCATCTACGGCATCCAGCGTGATCGGCCGAGCCGACGCAAGTACGGTCGAGCGCTGGCGATGGCGCTCGCCGCAGGCTTGCCTGCGATGGCCGGATTCGGGGTGCTGCTCGGCGGCTCGGCCTACGGCAACGCGGTGGAACAGGTGTACGGCCTAGACGACGACGTAGTCACGGCGATGGCGGTGCCCCTGGGCACGATGCTGCTGTTGGTCTCGGTCACCGCCATGCTGCGTTTTTCGCCGCGCCGGCGTCAGCCAGGCTGGTCCTGGCTGGCGCTGGGCGCAGGGACCGCACTGGTGCTGTGGCTGCTCTTCACCGTCCTCCTGGCGGCCTATGTGCAGCTCTCGGCTTCCTTCGGCGTCGTCTACGGTCCGCTGACCGGTGTCATCGCGCTGCTGCTCTGGGCCCAGCTGACCTCGGTGGCGATCTTCTTCGGGCTCGCTCTCACCGCCCAGCTCGAAGCCCGGCGCGCCGGAATCCGCGCCGGTGCCGTCGCCGATCCAGAGGTGGCGCCGGAGGCCTCGTCGGCCAGCGCCACCTCATGAAAGGAACGGGATGACGTCGCGGAGACCGGATCACCGCTGCCGCGATCAGGACGAGCGGTAGTCAGCCGTCGAGCCAGCGCACCGTGAGCCGGTGGGCCCCTCCGCTCGCCGACCTCGGCGAAGGTGAGTCGGCCGCCCGCCCGGGACCACGCGGCGGGTGGCGGGGCCAGCTCGGGAGTGCGGCCGCGAACGAGGTCCGCTGCGCGGCTGGGGCGCGGTCGGCCTGGCTGGACGATCGTCCTGACCACATCCGCCTCGCGTATGACAATCCTGCGTCGAATGCCGCCGGCTCGTGTGCCGGTGGCCGTCGCCGGACATCGCGTCCGGTGTGAAGCAGCTCCTGCAGCGGCCGGGTGAACGGATGGGCGACGCGGCATCGGTGAGCCGGGGGAACGCGGCGATCGCCGGGATCGCGGCGGTGGCGGCGGCGCTGGGCGTCGCCGAACTGGTCGCCGGAGTGATCCAACGCGCCCCCTCGCTGATCATCCCGGTGGGCGACGCGGTCATCGACAGCGTCCCCGGCTGGCTGGAACGGTGGGCCATCGTCACCCTCGGCCAGGCCGACAAGCCGATGCTCATCGCGGGCATCCTCGTGCTCTCGGTGCTGCTCGGAGCCGCCCTGGGTGTCCTCGCGCGACGCCGGTTCCTCCTGGCTGCCGCGGGCTTCGTGATCTTCGCCGTCCTCGGCATCGCTGCCGCGCTGGCGGATCCCCGCAGCACGGTCCTGCTCACGGTGCTCGTGGGCGTGCTCGGGGCGACGGCGGGCGTCGTCGTCCTGTACCTGCTGATGGGTCTGGTGCGGACCAGGGGCACGGCCGGTGATGCAGTGACGGCAGAGCCGCCGGATGCCGCCACCGGCGCCGGGGGGGACGACCGCGTCGACTCAGGCGCTCAGCGTGCGCAGCCGCACGTCGACCGGAGGCGCTTCCTCACCGCGGCCGGCGGCACCGCCGCGCTCGCCCTCCTGGCCGGCGTCGGTGGCTGGCTGCTCTCCGGCCGCGAGCGGCTCGATGAGCTGCGCGCGGCCATTCGCCTACCCGTGCCGGCGCGGCAGGCAGGCCCCGTCCCCCCGGGAGCGGACCTCGAGATCCCCGGCCTCACCCCGCTCTTCATCCCGAACGAGGAGTTCTACCGGATCGATACGGCGCTCCGGGTGCCGGTGGTGAATCCCGACACATGGCGGCTGCAGGTCCGCGGCCGGGTGGACGACCCGTTCACCCTCACCTACGCCGAGCTCATGGACCTCCCGCAGATCGAGGCGGACATCACCCTCGCCTGCGTCTCCAACCAGGTCGGCGGCGATCTCGTCGGCAACGCCCGCTGGCAGGGAGTGCCGCTTCGTGCGCTGCTCGACCGAGCGGGACTGCAGGAGGGCGCCGCGCAGCTGCTCGGCCGGTCGGTCGACGGATTCACCGCCGGTTTCCCGACCGTCACCGCGCTGGACATGGAGGAGGCGATGGTCGCGGTCGCGATGAACGGCGAGCCGCTGCCGGCCGAACACGGCTTCCCCGCCCGCCTGGTGGTCCCGGGGCTGTACGGCTACGTGTCGGCGACCAAGTGGCTCTCGGCGATCGAGCTCACCGACTGGGACGTCGACGGTTACTGGATCCCCCGCGGCTGGGCCAAGGAGGGGCCGATCAAGACCCAGTCACGCATCGACGTCCCCACCCCGGGTGGGGTGATCCCGGCCGCCGGGCGCCGGCCGATCGCCGGGGTGGCGTGGGCTCCCAGCCGGGGAATCGAGCGGGTGGAGGTGCGGATCGACGACGGGCCCTGGCAGGAGGCGGAGTTGGCCGAATCGCTCGACGTCGATTGCTGGCGGCAGTGGTACCTGCCGTGGGAGGCGACGCCCGGCCGGCACCGCATCGCCGCCCGGGCCACCGACGGGCTCGGCGAGGTGCAGACCGACCAGCGCACCCCGGTCGCCCCGGACGGTGCCTCGGGCTACCCGGTCACCGACGTCGTCGTAGAGGGGTGAGGAGCATCGACCTGTCGAGGATGTCGGCGGCGCCTGGGAGCGGTCTGCGCATGACCCGGGTGGGGCCGGCATGACCGGCAACCCCGCCGGTTCGGATCGTGCCTGGACCGTCGGGGACACGCCTGGGGCATGCTGTCCGATGCCCTGGGCCGGGGCACTCGTCGGTGAGCGTGAGGTGAAGGTTCCGCTTCCCGCAGCCGACCGCATCTGATGGGCAGCCGCGATCGGTTGCGGGTGCGCGGGATCAACGCCGATCGGCTGCCCCCGGCCGGCCTGCCCTGGCTGCCGCCCGGGGATGGCGAGCACCGTGGCCGGCGTCGGGCAACACGTAGTGGGCGCAGATGAGAACCCAGACGGTGCCCAGCATGAGCCCGGCGAGCACGTCGGTCGGGTAGTGCGCGGCGGTGTAGATCCGCGACAGCGCGACTGCGGGGGCGATGAGGAGCGGGACCGCGAGGACGGCCGACCGCCAGCGGCCCTGCGTGTAACCGATCACCAGGGCCGCCAGTGCACCGTAGATGGCGACGGCCGCGGCGACGTGACCTGACGGCCAGCTCGCAGCCGTCGGCAGGCCTGACGTCAGGTCGATGACGGCGGGGCGCGCCCGCTCAACGACCCGCGAGACGACGAAGTACAGCGTCACCTCGCCCAGGACGGTCACCGCGACGAAGACGACCGGCCGCCAGCTGGCCGTCGCCGCGAGGGCCAGCACCGCCAGGGTGAGGGAGACCGCGATGACCATCGGCGTCCCCGAGAGCATGCCCACCGCCGTGGCGACGTCAGTCAGCGTCTCGCTGCGCCACTCGACGAAGGTCCGCACGACGCTCCGGTCGAAGCGCCCGACGAAGGTCTCGGTGAGCACCCCGGTGACCAGCAGCCCGAGCGCGGTGAGCCCCACGAAGACGGCTCCAGCGCCGGCGGCCAGCCGGCCCACCGTGTGCCAGCCCCGCGGCAGGGCACGCTGCTGGGACGGTGCCAGGTGCGGTGCCTCGCCCGGCGACACCTCGAGTGGATCCAGCGGTTCCGGCGTCGGCTGGTCGAGGTCGTGCTGCCAGATGCGGAACGCGGCCGTGGTGACCGCCAGCAGACCGGCGCCGAGGGACCACCCCGCGAGGACGTCGGAGACGAAGTGCACGCCCAGGGCCAGCCGGGTGAAGCCCACCACCAACGTGATCAGACCCGCCGCCGCGATGACCCAGGGGCGCGTGCCGCGGCGCACGGCGGGCAGTATCAGGAGGGCCAGCATGCCGAAGGTCACCAGCGAGACCATGGCGTGCCCGCTGGGAAAGCTGGCGTTGGAGGGGATCTCGTTGACCGGGGACTCGACCACCGGTCGCGCCCGCCCGATGAGCGCCTTTGTCACCGGGACGAGCACGGCCAGGCCCACCCCGGTGGCCACGACGAAGGCGGCCAGCCGGCGTCGGCCACGGATCAGCAGGAAGGCGGTCGTCAGCGCGAAGACGAGGATGGCGACGACGTTGCCACCGAGGTCGGTGACCGTCTGCAGCACACCGACCAGCGTGGGGTTGCCGTTCACGACCGTGTTGAGGCCGGCACTGACCTCGCCGTCCAGCGATGCCAGCGGAGACCAGTTCTCCTGCACCAGCAGCATCAACAGGAGGAACGGGACGGCCCCGACCAGCAGCGCGATCAGCCCGAGCACCGCCCGGGAGCCGAAACGGCCTATCCCGCCAGTGCCCTCGGTGACCTGGGACGGCGCGTCGGTGTGTTCAGCGACTCTGCTCATGGAGAACAGGCGTACCCGGACACCGTCGGGTCCAACAGCACGGAGCTGACGATCGCGTGACGAATGGGCCCGGTCATCGGCTGCCGTCCGTCGGGTCGCCGTCCCTGTCGGCAGGTGTGATGGTCCGGAGCCGGCGGACGTCGAGCAGCAGGTGCTGAACCCGCAGGTCGCAGGCAACCCGCAGCTACCGGCGGTCGAATTCGTCGAGCCCCGGACGCAGCCGGAAGGCGAAGATCCCGCCTCCGACCGGCTCGAACGAGTCCTCCATCACGTCGGCGTTGACGAGCAGCCGGCAGGTGCTGGCCAGACCGCGGGTCAACGCGGGGTTCGCCGCCCGACGCCGTGTCGGCTTCATCTCCGCTGCCGCTGCCCGCTGCCCGCGCCGCAGGCTGCGGAGGAGCCCGACTCGCCGGCTGCCATTCCTGCTGGCGCTGCCGCGACGGCGTCGTTGCTGACGACGGTCACCCCGTCGCCTTCACCGAGCTGGCCCAGCGACTCCGGGCCGACAAGGGTGGTGATCGACCCGATCCCGTTCTCGAGAACCAGCATGGCTTCACGCACCACCCCGGGAGAACCGGCCGCCGCGGCCCCCTGGGAGGGCGGTTAGGTTCACCGGCGTGGACATGGTCTTCCCGCTACCGGGACGTCAGCTGGCCGGTGACGATCTGCTCGAGGTCTACCCGTGGCCCGACGAGGGCCGGTGGGTGCGGGCGATGATGGTGACCACCCTCGACGGGGCCGCGGCCGGGCCCGACGGGCTCAGCGGTTCGATCTCCTCGCCGGTCGACAGCGAGGTGTTCGAGGCCGTGCGCCGGTTGGCCGACGCCGTGCTGGTGGGCGCCGGCACGCTTCGGGCCGAGGAGTACGGCCCGATGCGCGCGGCCCCGGCGGATGCCGGGCGCCGCGGTGTCGCCGGTCAGGCGGCGGCGCCCCGGCTCGCCGTGGTGTCCGGCTCGCTGGATCTGCCGTGGGCGCTTCCGGTGTGGGCGGGCTCCGCCCTCACCCCGCTGGTGCTCACCGGCCCGTCGCCGGACCCGGCGGCGCTCGCCACCGCCCGGGAGCACGCCGAGGTGCTCGTCCTGGCCGACCTGCAGCCGGCGACGGTGCTCGCCGCGCTCACCGACCGGGGGCTGCGCAGGATCGTGTGCGAGGGCGGGCCGACCCTGCTCGAGGCCGTGGTGGCCGCGGACGTGTTGGACGAGGCCGACATCACGGTCTCGCCGGTGTTCGCCGGCACGGCGACCACCCCGCGGACGGCCGGGCTGGCCGCGGTCGCCCGGTACGACCTGGTGCACCTGATCACGGCCGAGGGCTTCCTGATGGCCCGCTACGTCCGCCCGGGCCGCGCGTGATCAGCCTGCGCGAGCTGGTCCGGCTGGCCGCGGACCACCCCGAGGACCTGGCGCACCCGGTGGCGCCGTTCCGGGTGGGCGACCGCGTGCTGGACACCGACGTCCGCCCGGCGGTCATGGGCGTGGTCAACCTGTCGCAGGACTCCTGGTACCGCGAGAGCGTGGCGCCCTCGGCTGCGGCGGCTGTGCGGCGGGGGATCGTGCTGGCCGCCCAGGGCGCGGACATCGTGGACGTCGGGGCCGAGTCCGTGGTCGCGGGCAGCACCCGGGTGGGCCCGCAGGACCAGCTGCGGGCCCTGGTGCCCGTGGTGGAGCAGTTGGCCGCGGCGGGGGTCGTGGTGTCGGTGGAGAGCTACCACCCCGAGGTGGTGCGGGCTGTGCTCGCCGTCGGCGCGCAGGTGCTGAACCTGACCGGCTCCGCCGACGACGACGTCGTGTTCGACCTCGCCGCGGAGCACGACGCCGCCCTGGTGCTGTGCCACGTGCTCGGGGACAACCCCCGCGAGCTCGCCGACACCGAGGTCGACAGTGATCCCTACCCCGCGATGATCGCCGCGCTCGGCGCCCGGGTGGACGCCGCCCGTGCGCACGGGGTGCGCGCCGGCATCTGCGTGGACCCGGGGGCGGGCTTCGGCATGGCCCGGATGACCGACCCGCGCGAGCGCCTGCGACACCAGTCGGTGCTGCTGCTCAACAGCTTCCGGCTGCGCCGCCTCGGCCTGCCCGTGTGTCACGCACTGCCCAGCGGGTTCGAATACTTCGAGGACGAGGTGCGGACCGCCGAGGGCTTCTTCGCCGTGCTGGCCGGGCTGGGCGGCACCGGGATCCACCGCACCCACGAGGTGCCGCGGGTGCGGGCGGTGCTGCGTGCGATGGCGGACCTGCCGGTCGGCTGAGGTTCCGGCGGCACTCCGCGGGCCGGGTGGCGAGCAGTCAGTGTTGACCGGGCAGACTCGGCGGTGTCAGCGCCGGACCCGCGGCGCCCACAGAGAGGTGGTCCTGCTCCGATGACCCTGCCCGACGTCCTGCGCGGCCGGTTGAGCCTGCCGGTGATCGCCTCGCCGATGTTCATCGCCTCGGGCCCCGACCTCGTCGTCGCCCAGTGCTCGGCCGGCATCGTCGGGTCGTTCCCGTCGCTCAACGCCCGGCCGGCCGCCAAGCTCGGTGACTGGCTGACCGAGATCGACGAGCGGCTCGCCGCGGCCGCGGCCATCGGGGCCACCGTCGCCCCCTACGCGGTCAACCAGATCGTGCACCGCTCCAACGACCGGCTCGAGGCCGACGTCGCGCTGTGCGTCGAGCACGAGGTGCCGATCGTGATCACCTCGCTGGGCGCCCGGGCCGACGTCTACGACGCCGTGCACTCCTACGGCGGCATCGTGCTGCACGACGTGATCAACGACCGGTTCGCGCACAAGGCGATCGACAAGGGCGCCGACGGCCTCATCGCCGTCGCCGCCGGCGCGGGCGGGCACGCCGGCACGCAGAGCCCGTTCGCGCTGGTCCGGGAGATCCGCACCTGGTTCGACGGCCCGCTGGTGCTGTCCGGCGCCATCGCGCACGGTCGCTCCGTGCTGGCCGCGCAGGCAGCCGGGGCCGACCTGGCCTACATCGGCTCGGCGTTCCTGGCCACCCGCGAGGCGCAGGTGGCCGAGGACTACCGGCAGATGATCGTGGACAGCTCCGCCGACGACATCGTCTACAGCAACCTGTTCACCGGCGTGCACGGCAACTACCTGCGCGGCAGCATCACCGCCGCCGGCCTGGACCCCGACGCGCTGCCCACCTCCGACCCCAGCGCGATGAGCTTCGGCTCGGGGGAGAGCAAGGCCTGGCGCGACGTGTGGGGCTCGGGCCAGGGCATCGGCGCCATCGACGCCGTCCTCCCGGCCGGCGAGCTGATCGCCCGCCTGGGCCGGGAGTACGCCGACGCGAAGGCCGACCTGGAGGCCGTCCTCGCCGCCGTCTGACCGACGGGCTGTACCGACCAGTTTCTCCGCTCCACGCCTTGGGCGCACCGGCCCCTGACCCCGACACACGACGACGGGCGCCGCACCCGGGTGGATGCGGCGCCCGTCGGTCGTCGGTGGTGCGCTCGGCGGCCGTGGAGTCCGGCCAGTCAGGAGGTGGTGCGGGTCAGTGCTGGGGGGAGGCGTTCTTGGCGCGCTCGAACGAGGCGTTGATCTCCGCCTCGGCCTCCGCACGGCCGACCCAGTCGGCACCCTCGACCGACTTGCCGGGCTCGAGGTCCTTGTAGGTCTCGAAGAAGTGCTGGATCTCCAGACGGTCGAACTCCGACACGTCGGTGATGTCCTGCAGGTGCGCCATCCGCGGATCGGTCGCCGGGACGGTCAGGACCTTGTCGTCCCCACCGGCCTCGTCGGTCATCCGGAACATGCCGATGGCACGGCAGGTGATGAGGCACCCGGGGAAGGTCGGCTCCTCCAGCAGGACGAGTGCGTCCAGCGGGTCACCGTCCTGACCCAGGGTTGCCTCGATGTACCCGTAGTCCGCCGGGTACCGCGTCGAGGTGAACAACATCCGGTCCAGCCGGATGCGTCCAGTGGCGTGGTCCAGCTCGTACTTGTTCCGCTGGCCCTTGGGGATCTCTACCGTCACGTCGAACTGCACCGACGTAGTGTGGCCCACGCCGGCCCGGCGTGGGTCGCCGGAGGTCGTGGACCAGGGGGTGGGGGCCATCGCGCGCGCCCCGCGGGACCCCTCGACCACGACCCGGGGCCCCTGGAAGCGCCGCCTGTGGCAGGCGCTCGTGGCCCTCTGCCTGGTCGCCGTGGTCGTCGCCGGGGGTGTGTGGTGGGCGGTCGGCTCGGGCGAGGACCGGGACCCCGACGCCGTCGCCGCGGTGCCGTCGGACGCGGTCACCGTGCCCGACGCGGTGCTGCCGGAGCTGACCGCCCCTGCCCCGGTGCTGGCCGCGCTGTCCACCGATGCCCCGGCCCCCGACCCCGCGGCGCTCCAGGCCCTGCTCGGCCCGCTGCTCACCGCCCCGGCGCTGGGTTCCGGGCTGTCCGCCGAGGTGGTCGATGTCGCCACCGGGGCGACGCTGCTGGACATCGACGCGACCGACCCGGGGACGCCGGCCTCTACGGCCAAGCTGCTGACGGGCCTGGCCGCGCTAACCGTGCTCGGCCCCGAGGCCACCATCGCCACCACCGTCGTCGCGGGCTCGACCCCCGGCGAGGTCGTGCTGGTCGGCGCGGGCGACCCCACGCTGTCGACCACCGCGCCCTCGCAGTCCTACCCGGGGGCGGCCACCGTCGCCGACCTCGCCGCGCAGGTGCAGACCGCGCTGGCCGGGCAGCCGGTCACCGCCGTCGTCGTCGACAACTCGCTCCTCACCGGTCCGCTCACCGCCAGCGGCTGGGGCGCCGGGGACGCCCCGTCCACCTACGCCGCCCCGGTCACCGCCACCGCCGTGGACGGCGCCCGGGTCTCCCCGGGACTCAGCCAGCGCTCCGGGCAGCCGGGCATCGACGCCGGCAGCGCGCTCGCCGCGGCCCTGGGCGCCGCGGGCGTCCCCGTCCGGCTGGGCACCGCCGCCGCTGGGTCGACGGTGCTCGGCGAGGTCGAGTCCGCCCCGGTCGAGCGGCTGGTCGAGCAGGCGCTGACCGCCTCGGACAACCTGCTGGCCGAGACCCTCGCCCGCCAGGTCGCGCTGGCCACCGGCGGCGAGGCCAGCTTCACCGGCGCCGCCCGCGCCGTGACCACCGCCGTCGCGGCTGCCGGGGTGGACGCCACCGGCCTTGCGCTGTCCGACGGCAGTGGGTTGTCCGACCAGGACCGGGTCCCGGCCCGGCTGCTGGTCGACGTGCTCGAGGCCGTCGCCGACGGTTCGGTCCCCGGCGCCGGGGGGCTGCTGTCCGGCCTGCCGATCGCGGGCTACACCGGCACCCTCGCCGACCGCGGGGACGCCGACGCGGCCACCGCACCGGGAACGGTCCGGGCCAAGACCGGCACGCTGGCCACCACCAGCGCCCTGGCCGGCCTGGTCACCACCGCGGACGGCCGGCTGCTGGCCTTCGCGCTGCTGGCCGACGGCACCACCGGGGACGTCGCCGGGGCCGAGGCCGCGCTGGACGACGTCGCCGCGGCGCTGGCCGCCTGCGGCTGCCGCTGAGCCAGGCCGACCCGCGTCGGCGACCCGGCGCGGCCAGGCCGCCCAGCCCAGGGCGACCCGCGCCGCTGGCCCCGGGCAGACCCGCACCGCTGCGTAGGGTTGGGCGATGAGCAGCTCCCTGGTCGACTGGTCCCTCGCCGGGCGCACCGCCCGCCGGCTGTCCAACCCCGGCCCGGAGACCACCCGCGAGGAGGCCGCCGCCGTCGTCGCGCAGCTGCACGAGTGCGCTGCCGCGGCCGTCGCGCACGTCGAGGGCCTCACCGGGCTGAGCCCGGCCGCGGACTCCCCGGTGCCCACTGTCGCCGTCGTCGACCGGCCGGGCTGGGTGGACGCCAACACCGCCGGCATGGCCGCGCTGCTGGACCCGCTCACCGAGGCGTTGCAGGAGAAGACAGGTCAGCGGCCCGGCCGGGTCGCCCAGGCCGTCGGCTCGCGGGCCACCGGCATCCAGGCCGGCGCCGTGCTCGCCTTCGTGTCCTCCAAGGTGCTGGGCCAGTACGAGGTCTTCGGCAGCGGCGGTCGGCTGCTGCTCGTCGCGCCCAACATCGTCGAGACCGAGCGCCGGCTGCGGGTCGATCCCTACGACTTCCGGCTCTGGGTCTGCCTGCACGAGGTCACCCACCAGCTGCAGTTCACCGCTTTCCCGTGGCTGCACCGCTACCTGGAGACCCAGGTGACGGCGTTCGTCGAGGCCAGCGACCTGGACCCGGCCGTGCTGCGCGAGCGCCTGCGCGACGTGGTCAGCAGCCTGGCCGACGCGGTCCGCGGCAAGCCGGTCGAGGGCGATGCCCCCGGCGGGCTGATGGCGCTGATCGCCGACCCCGAGCAGCAGGCCGTGCTGGACCGGGTGACCGCGGTGATGAGCCTGGTCGAAGGGCACGCCGAGTTCGTCATGGACGGCGTCGGGCCCGATGTCATCCCGACCGTGGCCACCCTGCGCAAGCGGTTCAGCCAGCGGCGCAAGGGCGCCGGCCCGCTGGACCGGTTGCTCCGCCGGCTGCTCGGGCTGGAGCAGAAGATGCAGCAGTACGCCGACGGCCGGCACTTCGTCGCCGGTGTCGTCGACCGGGTCGGCATGGAGGCCTTCAACACCGTCTGGACCGGCCCGGAGACGCTGCCGCTCAAGGAGGAGCTGACCGACCCCGACCGCTGGGTCGAGCGCGTCCTGCACCTGCCCGCCCTGCGCTGACCCGGTGGGGCCCGACCCGTCGGTCGCCGCCGTCCGTAGCGCCGTCCGACCCGGGCTGGGGGACGACGGGGCCCCGGTGCTGGTCGCCTGCAGCGGGGGAGCGGACAGCCTGGCGCTGGCCGCCGCCGTCGCCTTCGAGGCGCCCCGTGCCGGACGGCGGGCCGGCGCCGTCACCGTCGACCACGGGCTGCAGACCGGCTCCGCCGACCTCGCCCGGACGACGGCGGACCTGCTGCGCGGGCTCGGCCTGGACCCCGTCCTGGTGGTGCCGGTCCAGGTGGGCAGGGCCGGCGGGCCGGAGGGTGCGGCCCGGGACGCCCGGTACGCCGCACTCCGGGAAGTGGCCGAGACGCACGGGGCGAGGGTCGCGCTGGGCCACACCCGCGACGACCAGGCCGAGACCGTGCTGCTCGGGCTGGGCCGGGGGAGCGGGCCCCGGTCCGTCGCCGGGATGACCACGTGGCGGCCACCGTTCTGGCGGCCGTTGCTGGGCGTCGACCGCCTGACCACCCGGCGGGCCTGCCACGCGCAGGGACTCACCGTCTGGGACGACCCCTGGAACACCGACCCGGCCTACACCCGGGTCCGGCTGCGCACCGAGGTGCTGCCGCTGCTGGAGGACGTCCTCGGCGGTGGGGTGGCCGCCGCGCTGGCCCGGACGGCGGCGATGGTCCGGGAGGACGTCGATGCCCTCGACTCGTTGGCGGCCGCGGTGCCCGACCCCACCGACTGCGTCGCCCTCGCCGCCCTGCCCGCCGCCCTGCGCCGACGGGTGCTCCGGCGCTGGCTGCTGGGCGCTGGTACGACCGACCTGCAGGCGGTCCACCTGCATGCGGTCGACGCGCTGGTGACCCGGTGGCGCGGGCAGGGCCGGGTCGACCTCCCCGGCGGTGTGGGCGTCGTCCGGGCGTCTGGCACCCTGTCCCTGTTGTCGCGAGCCCTATTGCCGGGCCCGCCTCCGGTGGACCCCCGTCCCCGCACCGAGGAGACCCCACCGTGACCGAGTCCGCCACCCCCGCCGGACAGCCCGTCGGCCCGCTGGGTCCCGACCACGGGTACGGCCCGGACATCGACCACGTGCTGCTGTCCGAGCAGCAGATCAAGGAGAAGATCGGCGAGCTCGCGGCCCGGATCGCGGTCGACTACGCCGGGCGCGAGGTGCTGCTGGTCGGCGTCCTCAAGGGCGCCGTGCTCTTCATGAGCGACTTCGCCCGCGCGCTGCAGCTGCCCACCCAGATGGAGTTCATGGCCGTCTCCTCCTACGGGTCGGCGACCAGCTCCTCGGGCGTCGTCCGGATCCTCAAGGACCTGGACCGCGACATCACCGACAAGCACGTGCTGGTCCTCGAGGACATCATCGACTCGGGCCTCACGCTGTCCTGGCTGCTGAAGAACCTGGGCAGCCGTCGGCCGGCTTCGCTGGAGGTCTGCGCGCTGCTGCGCAAGCCCGACGCGGTGAAGGTCGACGTCCCGGTGGCCTACATCGGCTTCGACATCCCCAACGAGTTCGTCGTCGGGTACGGCCTGGACTACGCCGAGCGCTACCGCGACCTGCCCTACATCGCCACGCTCAAGCCCGAGGTCTACAGCTCCTGAGCTCCATCCTCCCTCCAGGGGAGGTCCAGGGATTCAGCAGCCGGTGCACAGCGTCCCCGGTGTACCGTCGCACCAACGACGTCGCCCCTCGCGACGCAGGTGCCCACCTCGGGTCGCGCGGCGTCCACGGACGATCAGGAGGGTCGACGGGCACCCCGGGTCTCGTCCCCGGACCGCCCGGCATCGGTGTATGGAACGCAAGAAGATCTTCCGCTCCGTCTGGTTCTGGGTGGCCCTCGTCGTCCTGCTGGTCGCGATCGTGCTGCCCACCTTCCGCGGCAACGGCGGTTACGAGGAGGTCCCGACCTCCACCGCGCTGGCCCAGTTCGCCGACGGCAACGTCGACCGGGTCACGATCAACGACAAGGAACAGACGCTCGACGTCGACCTGTCCAGCGCCGTCGACGGCAAGGACAAGATCACCACGTCGTACCCGGCCGGGGCGTCCTCGCAGGTCTACGACCTGGTGCGCGGCACCGACGGCAGTGGCTCCAGTGACCCGGTGCGCTTCGACACCAACGTCACCCAGGACAACCTGCTGGTCTCGATCCTGGTCAGCTTCCTGCCGTTCCTGATCATCCTGGGCCTGCTGTTCTGGCTGTTCAGCTCCATGCAGGGCGGTGGCCGCGGGGTCATGGCGTTCGGCAAGTCCAAGGCCAAGGTGGTCAGCAAGGACACCCCGAAGACGACGTTCGCCGACGTCGCCGGAGCCGACGAGGCCATCGAGGAGCTGCAGGAGATCAAGGACTTCCTGCAGAACCCGGTCAAGTACCAGGCCATCGGTGCCAAGATCCCCAAAGGCGTGCTGCTGTTCGGTCCGCCCGGGACCGGCAAGACGCTGCTGGCCCGCGCTGTCGCCGGTGAGGCCGGCGTGCCGTTCTACGCGATCTCCGGCTCGGACTTCGTCGAGATGTTCGTCGGCGTCGGCGCCAGCCGGGTCCGCGACCTCTTCGAGCAGGCCAAGACCAACGCCCCGGCGATCATCTTCATCGACGAGATCGACGCGGTCGGTCGGCACCGCGGTGCCGGCATGGGCGGCGGGCACGACGAGCGCGAGCAGACCCTCAACCAGATGCTGGTCGAGATGGACGGCTTCGACGTCAAGGGCGGCGTCATCATGATCGCTGCCACCAACCGGCCGGACATCCTGGACCCGGCGCTGCTGCGCCCTGGCCGGTTCGACCGGCAGATCGCCGTGGATCGCCCCGACCTGCTCGGTCGGGTCGCCGTCCTCAAGGTGCACGCGACCGGCAAGCCGCTGGCCGACGATGTCGACCTGGAGATCCTGGCCCGGCGCACCCCCGGCTTCACCGGGGCCGACCTCGCCAACGTGCTCAACGAGGCCGCGCTGCTCACCGCGCGGCACGGCGGCACCGTGATCACCGACGCCAGCCTCGAAGAGGCGATCGACCGCGTGCTCGCCGGTCCGGAGCGCAAGACCAGGTCGATGAGCGAGAAGGAGAAGAAGGTCACCGCCTACCACGAGAGCGGACACGCTCTGGTGGCGCACGCACTGCCCAACCTGGACCCGGTGCACAAGGTGACGATCCTGCCGCGCGGTCGCTCGCTGGGGCACACCCTGGTGCTGCCGACCGAGGACAAGTACACCCAGACCCGCTCGGAGATGATCGACACCCTGGCCTACGCCCTGGGTGGTCGGGCGGCCGAGGAGTTGGTCTTCCACGAGCCCACCACCGGTGCCGGCAACGACATCGAGAAGGCCACTGCGATGGCCAAGTCGATGGTCACCGAGTACGGCATGAGTGCCAAGCTCGGGGCGGTCAAGTACGGCACCTCGGACGCCCAGCCCTTCATGGGCCGCGACATGGGCTCCCGCTCGGAGTACTCCGAGGCCGTCGCCGCCGACATCGACTCCGAGGTGCGCGCCCTGATCGAGGCCGCGCACGACGAGGCCTGGGAGATCCTGGTCGAGTACCGGCACGTGCTGGACAGCCTCGTCCTGGAGCTCATGGAGAAGGAGACGCTGACCAAGGACGACATGGCGCGCATCTGCACCGGTGTCGACAAGCGTCCCAACCTCGCGCCGTACAACGGCTTCGGCAAGCGCACCCCGTCCGACCAGCCGCCGGTGCTCACCCCTGCCGAGGTCGCCCGCGGCAACGGCTCGCTGAACGGCCACGGTGGGGACGTCGAGAAGCCGCTCCCCGTCGGGGACGCCGGCGCCCCCCAGCGCTGGTGAGCGACCACACCGACCACGCGGTGGACCCCGCCCCCGTGCCGCACGGCGCGGACGGGGTGGACCACCCCCGGGCCGAAGCAGCGGTACGTGAACTGCTGATCGCGGTGGGGGAGGACCCGGACCGGCCCGGGCTCCTGGAGACCCCGGCCCGGGTCGCCCGGGCCTACGCCGAGACCTTCGCCGGGCTGCACCAGGACCCGGCGGAGGTGCTGGCCACGACCTTCGACGAGGACCACGACGAGCTCGTCCTGGTCAAGGACATCGCGCTGTACTCGACCTGTGAGCACCACCTGGTGCCCTTCCACGGGGTCGCGCACATCGGCTACATCCCCGGGGACGACGGCCGGGTCACCGGGCTGTCCAAGCTGGCCCGGCTGGTCGAGGTCTACGCCCGTCGGCCGCAGGTCCAGGAGCGGATGACCAAGCAGATCGCCGACGCGATGATGGCCGCGCTGCACCCGCGCGGGGTCATCGTGGTCGTCGAGGCCGAGCACCTGTGCATGGCGATGCGCGGGGTGCGCAAGCCCGGCACCCGCACGATGACGTCAGCCGTGCGCGGCATCTTCAAGGAGAACGCCTCCACCCGGGCCGAGGCGATGGGCCTCGTGCTGAGCCGGTGACGCCGGCGGCCGCCGACCGCTGCCAGGTCATGGGCGTCCTCAACGTCACCCCCGACTCGTTCTCCGATGGTGGCTGCTTCGCCGACACCCCGACCGCCGTTGCACACGGGCTCGCGCTGCACGCCGCAGGCGCGGACTGGGTCGACGTCGGCGGGGAGTCCACCCGCCCCGGCGCCGACCGGGTGGACGCCGCGCAGGAGTGTGCACGGGTCGTGCCGGTGATCGGACAGCTCGCCGCCGCCGGCGTCCGGGTCAGCGTGGACACCACCCGGGCCGATGTCGCCTCGGCCGCGCTGGACGCCGGCGCGACGCTGGTCAACGATGTCAGCGGCGGCCTGGCCGACTCCGGGATGGCGCCGCTGGTCGCCGAGCGCGGCGTGCCCTGGGTGCTCATGCACTGGCGTGGGCACAGCCGGGAGATGTACGCCGCGGCCCGCTACGGCGACGTCGTCACCGAGGTCTGCGCCGAGCTGACCGCCCGGGTCGAGGACGTCGTGTCCGCCGGCGTCGACCCCGCCCAGCTGGTGCTGGACCCCGGGTTGGGCTTCGCCAAGAACGCCGGGCACAACTGGGCCCTGCTGGCCGGGCTGGACCGGCTGGTCGCCCTCGGCCTGCCGCTGCTGGTCGGGGCCTCCCGCAAGAGCTTCCTGGGCCGCCTGCTGGCCGACGAGGAGGGCATCCCGCGCCCGGCCGAGCAGCGCGACGCAGCCACCCTGGCCACCACCGTGCTGGCCGCCCAGGCCGGCGCCTGGGGGGTCCGGGTGCACGACGCCGGCCCCTCGGTGGACGCCGTCCGTACCGTGGCCGCGGTCCGCGCCGCCCGTCTCTCAGCCGCCCGTGACACCGATCGCCCCCGGAGGACCCGTGCCTGACCAGATCGCCGTCCGCGGCCTCACCGCCCACGCGAACCACGGCGTCTACGCCGTCGAGCGCGAGAGGGGCCAGACCTTCTCCGTCGACGCCGTGCTGGACGTCGACACCGCGCCCGCCGCAGCCCGGGACGATCTGACGAAGACCGTCAACTACGCCGAGCTGGCCCAGCAGCTGCACGCGGTGCTCACCGGGGAGCCGGTCGACCTGCTGGAGACGCTGGCCCAGCGGCTGGCCGACGTGTGCCTGGCCAACGCGCTGGTGGACGCCGTGGAGATCACCGTGCACAAGCCCGAGGCCGACCTCGGGGTGCCCTTCGGCGATGTGACCGTCTCCATCCGGAGAACGCGTCGATGACCCGCGCCGTGCTGTCCCTCGGGGCGAACCTGGGCGACCGGGCGGGCACCCTGCGCACCGCGCTCCGGGCGCTCGCCGGGGAGGGCCTGGTCGCCCGCTCGGTGCTCTACGAGACCCCGCCGTGGGGCCCGGTCGAGCAGCCGCCGTACCTGAACGCCGTCGCCGTGGTCCGCGGCGACCGGGACGCGGCCGGCTGGCTGGCGTTGGCGCACGAGCTGGAGCAGGCCGCCGGTCGCACCCGGGGTGTCCGCTTCGGACCCCGCACCCTGGACGTCGACGTGGTCACCGTGACCGGGGACGACGGCACTCCGGTGCTGTCGCAGGACCCCGAGCTGACCCTGCCGCACCCCCGGGCGCACGAGCGGGCCTTCGTGCTCGTGCCGTGGCTGGCCATCGACCCGGCCGCGGTGCTGCCTGGCCGCGGAGGCGTTCGCGAGCTGCTGGACGCGCTGTCGGCCGACGACGTCGCGGGCGTCGAGCGGTGGGAGCAGCTCGCGTGAGGCCGGTGTCCCGCCGGGACCTGGCGGTGTTGGGGGTCGGGGTCGCCGTCGTCGCCTGGCTCGTCGTGCGGCAGTTCTACGGCAGCCTGCCGTCGTTGCACTGGTGGCAGCCGGTCCCGCTGGGCCTGCTTGCCGTCGCCGAGGCGCTGGGCGCCCGCACGCTGCGGTCCCGGCTGGCGGCCGAGCGGGGCCGCCGTCCGGCACCCGGTCGCACGGGCGCGGCCGCCGCGCGGCCGATCGAGCCCATGCTGGTCGCCCGGCTGGCGGTGCTCGCCCAGGCCAGCGCCTGGGTCGGGGCGGCCTTCGCCGGCCTGTGGGCCGGCACCGGGGTGCACGTGCTGTCGGAGTCCGGTCGACTCGTCGCGGCGGCCGGAGACAGTGTCTCGGCAGGGGTCGGCGTCGTGCTGTCCATCGGCCTGGTCGCCGCGGCGCTGCTGCTCGAGTGGGTCTGCCGGGTGCCCGACCAGCCCGACCGCGAGGACGACACCTCCCACTCCTGACGGTGATCAGCTGGGACGACCGATGGCCGTCCTCCGCCACCGGAGTCGGTGGCTGAGGACGGACTCTGCTCGTCGGAGCTGATCACCGTCCGCAGCGGCAGGTGCCCGCTCAGCCGAGGGCGGCGCCGGCGGTCTCGGGGACCGAGCCGTCGACCGAGCGGCGCAGCGCGGCGTGCAGCGACTCCGGGGTCAGCACCCCGAGGAAACGGTGCCCGTCGAGCACTGCGACCCAGCCGGCCTCCATCCGCAGCATGATCGCGAAGGCGTTCTTCAGCGTGGAGTCCACCGGCACCCAGGCGTCCATCCGCCGGCTCACCGAGCTCACCGTGCCCGAGCCCTTCGCCCGGTCCAGGGACAGCCAGCCGTGCAGCGACTCCTGGTCGTCGAGGACCACGGCCCACCGCGCGCCGGTGCGCTCCATGACGGCGCGGGCGTCGGCCAGCCCGTCGGCGACGTGCACGACCGGCGGGCGTTCGAGGTCCTCGACGTCGATACCGGTCACGGCCAGCCGCTTCAGCGCCCGGTCGGACCCGACGAAGTCGGCCACGAACGGGCTGGCTGGCTTGCCCAGCAGCTCGGCGGGGGTGGCGTACTGCTCGACGTTGCCGCCCTCGCTCATCACCGCGATCCGGTCGCCGAGGCGCACGGCCTCCTCGATGTCGTGGGTGACGAAGACGATCGTCTTGCGGACCGTCTCCTGCAGGCGCAGGAACTCCGACTGCAGGCGCTCCCGGACGACGGGGTCGACGGCGGAGAACGGCTCGTCCATCAGCAGCACGGCGGGGTCCGCGGCCAGGGCCCGGGCCACGCCGGCGCGCTGGCGCTGACCGCCGGAGAGCTGGTGCGGGTAGCGGTCGCCGTAGGTCGCGGGGTCCAGGCCGACCGTGCTGAGCAGCTCCTCGACCCGGTCCCGGGTGCGCTTCTTGTCCCAGCCCAGCAGCTTGGGGACCGTGCCCACGTTGGTCCGGATGGACTGGTGCGGGAAGAGCCCGACGTTCTGGATGACGTAGCCGATCCGGCGCCGCAGCTGGGTCGGGTCGACCCGGGTCACGTCGTCCTCGCCGACCAGGATGCGGCCGGTGCTGGGCTCGATGATCCGGTTGATCATCTTCATCGTGGTGGTCTTCCCGCAGCCCGAGGGGCCGACCAGCACGGTCAGTTCACCGGCGGCGAAGTCCAGGTCGAGCTCCTGTACGCCGACCGTGCCGTCGGGGTAGACCTTGCTGACGCCCTCCAGCCGGATCGCCTCGGCTCCCCCCTGACCAGCGTCAGCAGTGGTGGCGGCAGTGGAGATGGCAGTAGCGTCCACGCAGTGGCCTTCCTGAACGGCGCTCGGACGTGAGCGCAGCGAGCGACACCGTGGTCCTCGCGGTGGATGCCGGTCCGAACCCGTGGTTCAGCCCGTCGTGGGTGGTCGACAACTGGTCTCTCATCATGCCGTTGTTGGCCCAACACGTCAGGTTGACAGTCGTCTCGGTGCTGATCGGGGCGGTGATCGCCTTCCCGCTGGCGCTGCTCGCGCGCCGCAGCCGTTACCTGGCCGGGCCGGTCCTGGGCTTCTCCACGCTGATCTACACGATCCCGTCGCTGGCCATGTTCGCCTTCATCGCACCGATCACCGGGCTCTCGGAGACCACCGTCGCGATCGGGCTGATCCTGTACTCGCTGGTCATCCTGGTCCGGAACTTCCTGGTCGGGCTGCAGGCGGTACCCGCCGACGCGGTCGAGGCCGCGCGGGGGATGGGCTACGGACCCGGCCGGCTGCTGTGGCGGGTCGAGCTGCCGCTGGCGCTGCCCTCGATCATCGCCGGGATCCGGATCGCGACCGTCTCCACGGTCGCACTGGTCACCGTCGGGGTCATCGTCGGGCAGGGCGGCCTGGGGCAGATCATCATCGTGAACGGCTTCGGGGCGAACTACTACCGGCCGCCCATCGTGTTCGGCACGCTGGCCAGCGTCCTACTGGCCCTGATCGCCGACCAGCTGCTGGCCCTCGTCGAACGGGTGCTCACCCCCTGGACACGGACAGGGGTGTCGGCGTGAACGCCTTCGAGGGCGCACTGGCCTACCTCAACGACCCGCTCAACTGGAGCCGGCCGCGGGGCATCGTCTACCTGGCCGGCCAGCACCTGCAGATCGCCGGGCTCGCCCTGCTGTTCGGCGTGCTGATCGCCGTCCCGGTCGCGATGGTGCTGGGCCACGCCGGCAAGGGCGGGGGGGTCACCGTCGGGCTGGCCAACGTGTCCCGGGCGGTCCCGACACTGGCGATCCTCGCGATCTTCGCCGTCACACCCATCGGCTTCACCATCTGGGCGCCGGTGATCGCCCTGACGATCTTCGCGATCCCACCGATCCTGGCCAACACCTACGTGGGCTTCCGCGAGGTGGACGGCGACGTGGTCGAGGCAGCCCGGGCCATGGGCATGAGCGAACGCCAGGTCGTCCTGCGTGCCGAGCTGCCCCTGGCCGTGCCGCTGATGATGACCGGGATCCGAACGGCGGCGGTCCAGGTGGTGGCCACCGCGACCCTGGCCGCGCTGCTCGGCGGCGGCACTCTCGGTTCCATCATCCGCACCGGCTTTGCCCGCCAGGACACCGGCGTCGTCGTCGCCGGCGCGCTGCTGGTGGCCGGGTTGGCGGTACTCACCGAGGTCGTGCTCGCCACGGTCAGCTGGTTGGTCACGCCGGGACAGAAGCAGCTGCCCTTCACCCGCAGGAGGGGGGACCGCCCGGTCGACGAGCCCGCTACCGGTTTGGGGGAGCGGTCCGATGTCGATGCGAGCCCCGTCCCGGTTCGCGTCGGTCGGTGACCGGTCCGTGTCGCCGGTCATGGCGTCGGTAACAGAACGGCAACAGGACGCCAGCAGGGTTTGCGCGGGTCCCGAGGCAAGGGTTCAGTCTGAACTGCGGGACACCTCCCGCCAGACACGCGTCGTCCCCTCACCGGGACGCGGGACACAGAAGGCGGAAAAATGCGCATGCGCGCCCGCGTACTCACGTCGTTCGCACTCGCCGCGGTGCTCGCCACCGCGGCGTGCGGCGAGTCCGGTTCCTCCGGCACCAGCTCCGGCAGCGGGGGTGGCGAGGCCTCGGGCAGCGCCTGCGCCCCGATCGCCGGTGACCAGCTCGTCGTCCTCGAGGATGATAAGGAGCTCCAGTCCGTCGACAACATCATCCCGATGCTGGCGACCTCCTACGCCGAGGCCAACCCCGCCGCCGTCGATGCGTTGAACTCGGTCTCCGAGGTGCTCACCACCGACGACCTCGTGAAGCTGAATGCCGCTGTCGATATCGAGCGCCAGAGCGCCACCGACGTGGCCGCGGCCTACGTCGAGGAGAACGACCTCGGTTCGGGCGTCACCGGCAGCGGCGCCGTCACGGTCGGAGCGGCCAGCTTCACCGAGAGCCAGATCCTGGCCAACGTCTACGCCGGCGCGCTGAACAACGCCGGCTTCACCGCCACGGTGCAGACCGTCGGGCAGCGCGAGGCTTATCTGCCGGCCCTCCAGCGCGGTGAGTTCCAGGTTTTCCCCGAGTACGTCGGCACCCTGGCCGAGTATCTCGACGGCAACCCCGACGTGGCCGTGGTCAGCGGCGACCTGGACTCCAGCGTGGAGGTGCTCCGCGGTCTCGGTGAGACCAACGGCCTCACCTTCGGCGAGCCGGCCGAGGCCGAGGACGCCAACGCGTTCGCGATCACGACGACGCTGCAGGACGAGCTGGGCGGCATCACCACGCTGTCCGAGCTCGCCGACGCCTGCTCCGACGGCTCCCTGGTCCTGGGCGGCACGCCCGAGTGCCCGACCCGGCCGTTCTGCCAGCCCGGCCTGGAGGAGACCTACGGGTTCACCTTCGCCGCGGTGAACGACTACGACCTGGGTGCTCCGACCAACCAGGCGTTGCAGCAGGGCGAGATCTCCCTGGGCCTGGCCCTGTCCACCGACCCGGTCTTCGCCCAGCAGTAGGAGGACCTGGCTGCCCCTTGCGGCTACGCCGTTCCCTCGGTCACCAGAGGCGGGCACCCCCCCCACGGGGGCTGCCCGCCTCTGTCGCGCCAGGGCGCTTGTCGCGATGACGGGCGCCGGGTGGGGCGCTTGTCGCGACTGTGGTCGGGGTACGGCTAGTACCAGCCGCCGGTGGGGAGCTGCTCGCCGGCGGTGACGACGGCGTCGATCCGGTTCCCGGCCTGGGGGAGTGGACAGGACCAGCGTGGGTCGTAGGTGCACGACGGGTGGTAGGCGAAGTTCAGGTCGACGACGAGGTGGCCGTCCCGGCCACCGAGGTCGGCGCCCTTGATCGTGTCCAGCAGGTACCGGCCACCGCCGTAGGTGGTCCGGCCGGCGCTCCCGTCACGGAGCGGTAGGAACAGCCCGCCGCCGTAGCCACCCAGCCACCAGACGTCGATCCTGCCGAGCTCGCCCAGGGTCACCCGGCCCATCAGGTCCATACCGACGACGCCGTCGTCGGCGGTCGGCAGCTCCAGGTGCTGGGGGGCGACGTCGATGTCCAGGCGGGCCCGGAACCGGAACGTCGGGTCATAGGGGGCGACCGGCAGTCCGCCGAACCGGGCCCGGACGTCGGTGCCCAGCGGGGAATCCGGGTGCCCGGCGAACAGCGCGTTCCGCCCGGCCTGCCACCTGGCCCAGCCCGCGGCAGGATCGTCGTCGGTCCGCACGGCGGCGTAGAGGGAGTGCACCTGACGGCGCCAGTCGAGGAGGGTGAGGCTCACCGGGAGGACTCTGGCAGCGGTCCCTGTGTCCCGCGCGGGCACCGACGGGGACGGTGGTGATCGCCCCGCCGGGAGAGCCGGGGTGCCCCGTAGGGTGGTCGTGTGGCAGCCGAGCCGGAGGAGACGGGTTCCCGTCCCTCTGGTGCGCCCCGGTCCGGCCTCTCTCCGGCGGTCCGGTTCACCGGTTTGGCGCTCGGTTTCGCCCTCGCCATCGCTGCCACCCTCGCCGTCTTCCTCACCGACAACGCGCTGTACCTGCGGCTGGCTGTCATCGCGGTGGCCTGGGCCTTCGTCATCGCGGCGTTCTCGGCCGGTCGTCGCAAGACCGACCAGGCTGTCGCCGCCGGCCGGGAGAACGAGCTGCGGCAGGCCTACGCCCTCGAGCTTGAGCGCGAGGTGGCTGCGCGCCGGGAGTACGAGCTACGGCTGGAGAACCAGCTGCGTCGGGAGACCCAGGAGGCCATGCGGGCCGAGATGGACCAGCTTCGCAACGACCTGGCCGGGCTGGCCGCCCTGCGTGACCAGCTGTCCGGGCTGGGCGAGCTGCGGTCGGACATGAGCCGGCTGCGGCACGAGCTCACCGAGCAGCTGTCCGGGGAGATGCTGGTCGAGCGCATCGTCATGCGCACCCAGTCGATCCGGATGCCCGCGGAGCGGCCGCGGCTCGAGCGGGCCGACGACCGGCTGCTGGAGGGCTCGCCCGCCTGGGACGAGCCGCTGCCCGAGTCGGTCCCGGTGCGCGCGGTCACCCCGCCGGTGCCCGCCCCCGCCCCGCGCCCGGCGGAGGCCACCCGGTTGTTCGCCCGGGTCGAGCCCGAGCCGCTCGCGCCCCGGGTGCGGCCCGAGGTGCGTGACGAGCCGGTGGAGCCCGCCCCCGAGCCTGTGCCCCGGCCGGCCGCTGCCCTGTGGGAGCCCCCGGCCGCGTCGGAGCCCCCGGCAGCGTCGGAGCCCCCGGCAGCGTCGGAGCCCCCGGCCGCGTCGGGGGCCCCGGCTGCCGCCGAGCAGCCGCGGCACCACCGACATGCCCCCGAGGAGGAGGTCGTCGTCGGGCCGGCCGAACCCGAGCACGAGCCCGACGTCTACCAGACCGCCGGGCACCAGCGGCTCACCGAGATCCTCGCCGAGTCCGGCTCGACGGCCGGCGGGTCCCGTCGTCGTCGTCGCTACCGCGAGGACGACGACGAGACCGACGGCGACGACGTGCTGGCGCGGGTGCTCAACCAGCGCTAGATGTGCTGACCGGAGACCTCAGATCGGGCCCTGGGAGAGCGCGCCGCCATCCAGCACCAGGGTCTGGCCGGTGACCCAGCCGGCGCCGTCGGAGAGCAGGTAGGCCGCGGCTTCGCCGATGTCCTCGGGCGCGCCCAGCCGACCGACCGGGTACTGCCGGGAGACCTCGTCCTCGCGGCCGGTGAACAGCGCCTCGGCGAACTTGGTCTTCACCACGGCCGGGGCGACGGCGTTGACCCGGATCCGCTGCGGACCGAGCTCGACGGCCAGCTGGGTGGTCAGGTTGACCAGCGCGGCCTTGCTGATGCCGTAGGCGGCGATGCCCTGGCTGGACTTCAGGCCCGCGACCGAGGCCACGATCAGCACCGAGCCGCCGTGCTCGCCCAGCCAGGCCCGGTGGGCCTCCTGGACCAGGCCCAGGGTGCCGACGACGTTGGTGTCCAGGATCTTGCGGAAGGCGTCCAGCGGGGTGTCCATCAGCGGGCCGTAGACGGGGTTGATGCCCACGTTGCCGACCAGGTGGTCCAGGCTGCCGAAGGTCTCGATCGCCGTCGCCACGGCCTCGGCGCGGTGCTCGGGGTCCCCGGCGTTGCCGGCGACGGCGACCGCCACCTCGGGCCCTCCGAGGGACTCGACGGCCTCGGCGAGGGCGTCGGGCTTGCGGGCGGTCAGCACGACGCGGGCACCCCGGTCGACCAGGGACCGGGCGATGGCCAGCCCGATGCCGCGGCTGCCGCCGGTGACCAGGGCCGTGTGTCCTTTGAAGTCAGACGTGCTCACAGTGCTCCTCGGGTGGGAGGGCCGGCAGCGTCGCCGACCGCCTGTCGACCCTAGTGACGCCGGCGGGTGAGTCAGCACACAGCCCGCAGGCGTTGCCGAGCGCGCCCGGGGGTAACACACTCGCCGACGACACGACACCTGCGTGACACATCCGGTCGCAGCAGGTGCCCTGCCGTCAGCAGCACCGCACTGCCATACCACCGCGGACTCCCGACGACGAGGGCCCGCACCGCCGAGGAGTCCGGTACCCGTGAGGGACTGGAACGAGAGGTGCACCGCTCATGGCTGCTCGCCGTACCCGCCGCGCTGCGTCCGCAGCCGGTCTCCCGCCCGTGTCCCAGGCCCCCGCGCGCCTGCGGGTGGGCATCGTCGGCACCGGTCGCGTCGGCGCCGTCGTGGGTGCTGCGCTCGTCGCCGCCGGCCACGACGTGGTCGCCGCCGCGGGCCTGTCCGCCGCCTCCGCCGAGCGTGCCGGCCGACTCCTGCCCGGCGTGCCGCTGTTGCCGGCCGACGAGGTGGTCGCCGCCAGCGACCTCGTTGTCCTCGCCGTCCCCGACGACACCCTGCGGGGCCTGGTCGCCGGCCTCGCCGAGACCGGTGTCTGGCGACGCGGCCAGCTCGCCTTCCACACCTCGGGCGCGCACGGGCTGGCCGTGCTGGCGCCCGCCGAGGAGGCCGGGGTGCTCAGCCTCGCCCTGCACCCGGCGATGACGTTCTCCGGAGGCGAGGAGGACCTCGACCGGCTGGTCGGTGCGCCCTTCGGCGTCACCAGCCGGCCCGAGCACCGCGCCGTCGCCGAGACCCTCGTGCTGGAGATCGGCGGTGAGCCCTTCTGGGTGGCCGAGGCCGACCGCGCGCTCTACCACGCAGCGCTGGTCACCGGCGCGAACCACCTGGTCACGCTGGTCGCCGAGGCCGCGGACCTGCTGCGCACCGCCGGCGTCGAGGACCCGGCCCGGGTGCTGGGCCCGCTGCTGACCGCCGCGCTGGACAACGGCCTGCGGCGCGGGGACGCCGGCCTCACCGGCCCGGTCAGCCGAGGGGACGTCGGCACGGTCGCCGGCCACCTGGCCACGTTGGCCGACCGGGCCCCCGACGCGGTCGGCGCGTACGTGGCGATGGCCCGCCGCACCACCGAGCGGGCCCGGGCCGCCGGCCGGCTCAAGCCGCACGAGGCGGCGCCGCTCACCGACCTGCTGGACGCCACGCAGACGAACGGCGCAGCACGATGACCGCCCGTCGGGCCCGTTCCGGGTTCGCTCGCGAGCCTGCCAGCGGTGGGGAGATCGGGGTCCCTCGACGGCTCGCGGTGGCCGAGACCGTGGCCGAGCTCCGCAAGCTCGTCGCCGACCTGCCCGGCCCGGTGGTGCTGGTCCCGACCATGGGCGCGCTGCACGAGGGCCACCGCACCCTGGTCCGGCACGCCCGCACGCTGGGCGGCAGCGTGGTCGTCTCGGTGTTCGTCAACCCCACCCAGTTCGGGCCGGGCGAGGACTTCGACCGCTACCCGCGCACCTGGGACGCCGACCTCGCCGCGCTGGCCGAGGAGGACGTCGACGTCGTCTTCCATCCCGGGGTGGACGACGTCCACCCGGCCGGCGCGCTGGGGGTCACCGTCCAGCCCGGCCCACTCGGCGACGTGCTCGAGGGCGCCGTCCGGCCCGGGCACTTCGCCGGTGTGCTGACCGTCGTCGCGAAGCTCATCGGCCTGGTCCGGCCCGACATCGCGGTGTTCGGTGAGAAGGACTACCAGCAGCTGACCCTGATCCGGGCGATGGCCCGCGAGCTGGCCCTCGGCGTCCGGGTCGAGGGCGTGCCCACCGTCCGGGAGGACGACGGCATGGCGCTGTCCTCCCGCAACCGCTTCCTGGACCCGGCCCAGCGCGCCGCGGCCGCCTCGCTGTCGGCCGCCCTGCGGGCCGGCGCCGCCGCCGGTGGTCAGGGCGCGGACGCCGTCCTCGCGGCTGCCCGGCAGGTGCTCGACGCCGAGCCTTCGCTGGTCCTGGACCACCTCGTCCTCACCGACCCCGACCTGGGCCCCGCGCCCACCGCCGGGGCCGCCCGCCTGCTGGTCTCCGCCCGCGCCGGCAGCACCCGACTGATCGACAACACCGCTGTCCTGATGGGGGCCTCCCAGTGATGCGCACGATGCTGAAGTCGAAGATCCACCGCGCGACGGTCACCCAGGCCGACCTGCACTACGTGGGCTCGGTGACCGTCGACGAGGACCTGATGGACGCCGCCGACCTGCTGGCCGGCGAGCAGGTGGCGATCGTCGACGTCACCAACGGGGCCCGGCTGGAGACCTACGTGATCCCGGGCCAGCGGGGCTCGGGCGTCCTCGGGATCAACGGCGCGGCTGCCCACCTGGTGCACCCCGACGACCTGGTCATCCTGATCAGCTACGGGATGATGGACTCGGCCGACGCCAAGGCGTTCATCCCCACCGTCGTGCACGTGGACGCGCAGAACCGGGTCGTGGACCTGGGCACCGACCCGGCCACCCCGCCGCCCGGCGTCGCCGGCAACGACCTCGTCCGCGGCGACGACGTGACGCAGACCCACCGACGGTGACCACCGCCGCGGCAGTCCCCAGCGCGCCGCCGGTGGCGGGCCCGGCCCTCCCGACCCGTCTGCCGCTGCGGCTGGCCGCGCCGCGGCCGGGCTGGGAGCTGACCGCGGACGTCTGCGTCGTGGGGTCCGGGGTCGCCGGGCTCTGCGTCGCGCTGCACGCCCGGGCCGCCGGGCTGTCGGTCGTCGTGGTCACCAAGGTCGAGGTGGACGACGGCTCGACCCGCTGGGCCCAGGGCGGGATCGCCGCCGTGCTGGCCGACACCGACTCTCCGGCCGCGCACGCCGCGGACACCGCCGAGGCCGGGGTCGGGCTCTGCGAGCCGGCTGCCGTCGAGGCCCTGGTGACCGAGGGCCCGGACCGGCTGCGCCAGCTGATCAGCTGGGGTGCCGCCTTCGACCGCGGCGCCGACGGGCACCTGTTGCTCACCCGCGAGGGTGGGCACCACGCCGACCGGATCGTGCACGCCGGCGGCGACGCCACCGGTGCCGAGGTGCAGCGCGCGCTGCACGCCGCGGTCACCGCCGACCCGGGCATCACCCTGGTCGAGCACGCGATGGTGCTCGACCTGGTCACCGACGGCACCGGCCGGGCCGCCGGCGTCACGCTGCACGTGCTCGGTGAGGGCAGTGCGGACGGCGTGGGCGCGGTGCAGGCCAGGGCAGTCGTGCTGGCCACCGGCGGCATGGGCCAGGTCTACGCGGCGACGACGAACCCCTCGGTCTCCACCGGTGACGGCGTGGCCCTGGGCCTGCGGGCCGGCGCGGTGGCCACCGACCTGGAGTTCGTGCAGTTCCACCCCACGGCGCTGTACCTGGGGCCGGACTCGCGCGGGCAGCAGCCCTTGGTGTCCGAGGCGCTGCGCGGTGAGGGCGCGCTGCTGCGCGATGCGGCGGGGGAGCGGTTCATGGTCGGGGTGCACCCGCTGGCCGAGCTGGCCCCGCGCGACGTCGTCGCCAAGGCGATCACCCGGGTGCAGCTGCGCGAGGGCACCGACCACGTCTTCCTGGACGCCCGGCACGTCGAGGGCCTGGCCGAGCGCTTCCCGACGATCGTGGCCCGCTGCCGGGAGGCCGGCATCGATCCGGTCACCGAGCTGGTGCCGGTCACCCCGGCCGCGCACTACGCCTCCGGCGGGCTGGCCACCGACCTCACCGGCCGGACGACGGTCCCTGGCCTCTACGCCTGCGGCGAGGTCGCCTGCACCGGCGTCCACGGGGCCAACCGACTGGCCTCGAACTCGCTGCTGGAGGGCCTGGTCTTCGCCGGCCGGATCGGCGCCGCGCTGGCCGCCGGGCTGCCGGTGCCCGAGGTGGTCCCGCCGCAGGTGGCGCACCTGGACGGGCTGCTCGACCCGGCCGCCCGCGCCCGGCTGACCGCGACGATGTCCGCCCGGGTCGGCGCGCTGCGCAGCGGTGCCGGGCTGACCGAGGCGGCCGGTGAGCTCGCCGCGCTGGCCGGGCTGCTCGGTGCGGCGGAGCCCGGCGTCCCCGGCTGGGAGGCCACCGACCTGCTCACCGTGGCCACCGCGCTGACCGCCGTCGCCGGTGCCCGCGAGGAGACCCGCGGCTGTCACTGGCGCGAGGACCACCCGGACGCCGAGGGCGCCTGGCGGGTGCACCTCGACGTCCGGCTGGGGCGCGACGGTGCCCTGCAGCTGACCCCCCGACCCGTCGGCACGCCCCCCGAGGTGACCTGGTGAGCAGCGACCCCGTGCGGATCGACCCCGCCGTCCGGCGCGACCCGCGGGACCTGACCGGCACCGGCCTCTCCGAGGCCTGGGTGACCGAGCTGGTCGAGCGCACCCTGGCCGAGGACCTCACCGGCGGCTCGCCGCTGCCGCACGCCCCCGACCAGGCGGTCGCCTACGACGTCACCAGCGCCGCCACCGTGCCGGCCACCCAGCGGGGCACCGCCGACCTGGTCGCCCGGGCCGACGGCGTCGTCGCCGGGCTGCCGATCGCGGCGCGGGTCTTCACCCGGCTCTCGCCGTCCGCGAGGCTGGTCGCCGGCGCCGCCGACGGCGACCGGGTGCGTGCCGGCGACGTGTTGCTGACCGTCTCCGGGCACGTCCGGGCGCTGCTGGCGGCCGAGCGCTCCGCGCTGAACATCGCCAGCCGGGCCTCGGGCATCGCCACCGCCACCCGGGCCTGGGTCGACGCGATCTCCGGCACCGGCGCCGTCGTGCTGGACACCCGCAAGACCACGCCGGGCCTGCGGGCGCTGGAGAAGTACGCGGTGCGCTGCGGTGGCGGGTCGAACAAGCGGATGGGGCTCTACGACGTCGCGATGGTCAAGGACAACCACGTCGCCGCGGCCGGCTCGGTGGCCGCCGCGGTGGCCGCCGTCCGGGAGCGGGCGCCGCGGGTACCCATCCAGGTCGAGGCGGACACCCTGGCCCAGGCCGTCGAGGCCGTCGAGGCCGGTGCGGACTTCCTGCTGCTGGACAACATGCCCCCCGCCGTCCTGCGGCAGGCGGTGGAGGCCGTCGCCGGCCGGGCCGAGACCGAGGCCACCGGCGGGCTGACCCTGGCCGTGGCCCGGGAGGTCGCCGAGACCGGCGTGGACTACCTCAGCGTCGGCGCGCTGACGCACAGCTCGCCGATCCTGGACCTCGCGCTGGACCTGCGGGCGGCCTGAGGTGCTCCTCACCGTGGACGTGGGCAACAGCCACACCGTGCTGGCCCTCTTCGACGGCGACCGGGTGGCCGGCTGCTGGCGGGTCCGCACCCAGCCACGGGCCACCGCCGACGAGGTCCAGCTGCTGTGGCGCGGGCTGCTGCGCGACGCCGAGGTCACCGGGGTCGCCGCCTGCTCGACCGTGCCCCAGCTGCTGCCCACGCTGCGCCAGCTCACCGACCGGCTCGACGTGCCGGTCACCCTCATCGGGCCCGGCGTGCGGACCGGCGTCCCGCTGCACGTGGACAACCCCCGCGAGGGCGGCGCCGACCGGGTCGTCACCGCGCTGGCCGCGCACGAGTTCTACGGCCGGCGGCCCGACGGCGCCGGCCGCCCGGTCGTCGTCGTCGACTTCGGCACCTCCACCACCGTGGATGCCGTCGGCCCAACGGGTGCGTTCCTCGGCGGCGCCATCGCCCCGGGCGTGGAGGTCTCCCTGGACGCGCTGGCCTCCCGCGCCGCCCAGCTGCGCTCGGTGGAGCTCACCGTGCCCACCCACGCGATCGGCAAGAACACCGTCGCCGCGCTGCAGTCCGGCGTCGTGCTCGGCTTCGCCGGCCTGGTCGACGGTCTGGTCACCCGGATCGCGGCCGAGCTGGTCGCCTCCTTCGGCGCCGCGCCCGTCGTGGTGGCTACCGGCGGGCTGCACCCGCTGGTGGTGGACAGCTGTCGGTCCATCGCCGAGCGCGAGCCCGATCTCACCGTGCACGGACTCCGCCTGGCCCACGAGCGGCACCAGCGAGGCGTGCGCTGAGCCACCGCGGCCGGGGTCCGTAGGCTCACCCGAGTGACCGTGGAACCACCCGAACCGCCCGACGACGAGGTCCCCGAGCAGCTGCGCGTGCGCCGGGCCAAGCTCGACCGGCTGCGTGAGTCCGGCGTCGACCCGTACCCGGTCAGCGTGGCCCGCACGACGTCCCTGGCCGCCGTCCGCGAGGCGCACCCCGACCTGGACGACGACGTGATGACCGGTGAGCAGGCCGGCGTCACCGGGCGGGTCATCTTCAGCCGCAACACCGGGAAGCTGTGTTTCGCGACGCTGCGCGAGGGCGGCACCGAGTTGCAGGTCATGCTCTCCCGCGACCGGGTCGGGGAGGAGTCGCTCGCGGCCTGGAAGTCCGACGTCGACCTCGGTGACCACGTGCTGGTCACCGGCGAGGTGGGCACGTCGCGCCGCGGCGAGCTCTCGGTCTTCGCCGACAGCTGGCAGCTGGCCGCCAAGGCGCTGCGCCCGCTGCCCGTGGCGCACAAGCCGATGAGCGAGGAGCTGCGGGTCCGGCGGCGCTACGTCGACCTCATCGTCCGGGAGGAGGCGCAGCGGGTCGTCCACCAGCGGGCGGCCGTGAACGCCGCCGTCCGGGCGGGTCTGACGTCGCGGGGTTACCTCGAGGTCGAGACACCGATGCTCCAGGTCGTGCACGGCGGGGCCACGGCGCGGCCGTTCCGCACCCACATGAACGCCTTCGACCTGGACCTCTACCTGCGCATCGCGCCGGAGCTGTTCCTCAAGCGTTGCATCGTCGGCGGCCTGGACCGGGTCTTCGAGATCAACCGGAACTTCCGCAACGAGGGCGCCGACAGCTCGCACTCCCCGGAGTTCGCGATGCTGGAGTTCTACGAGGCGCACGCGGACTACCAGGACATGGCGACGACGACGCGCGAGCTCGTGCAGGAGAGCTGTGCGGCCCTGTACGGGGACCACGTCGCCCGACACCAGGACGGCACCGAGGTCGACCTGTCCGGGGTGTGGCCGCAGGTCTCGCTGTACGAGGTGACGTCGGAGGCGGTGGGTGAGCAGATCACCCCGCAGACCCCGGTGGAGACGCTGCGCGCGATCGCCGCCCGCCACGAGATCGGGATCGACCCGGCGTGGGGCGCCGGCAAGGTCGTCGAGGAGCTCTTCGAGGCCCTGGTGCAGGACACGCTGCAGGCCCCGACGTTCGTGCTGGACTACCCGACCGACACCTCGCCGCTGACCCGCGCGCACCGCTCGATCGAGGGCGTCGCGGAGAAGTGGGACCTCTACATCGGTGGCATCGAGCGGGGCACCGGCTACTCCGAGCTCGTCGACCCGGTCGTGCAGCGCGAGCGGTTCACCGCCCAGGCACTGCTGGCCGCCGCCGGTGACCCCGAGGCCATGGTGCTCGACGAGGACTTCCTCGAGGCACTGGAGTACGGGATGCCCCCGACCGGTGGTGTGGGAATGGGCATGGACCGTTTGCTGATGACACTCACCGGTCTCGGGATCCGCGAGACGATCCTGTTCCCGTTGGTGCGCCCGATCACCTCCTGACTCCCATTCACCCGCCCGGGCTGTATTCCTGTGGGAGCTGTCCGGAATTGGCGTCCGCGTCGCCATTCGTGGTGCAATGGTCGCAGCACCGCAGGGTGCAGATCGAATGGCCCACGGGGGCCGGGAACAACGTAGAGATGAGAATCGAATGGCTCGCAAGGTCCAGGTGATCCTGAGTGACGACCTCGACGACGACACGGCCGCCGACGAGACGGTGACGTTCTCCCTCGACGGGACGACGTATGAGATCGACCTCTCCGACAGCAACGCCGGGGAGATGCGGGACGTCTTCTCCAAGTACGTCAACGCAGCCCGCAAGGTCAGCAGCCGCGGCCCCCGTGCCTCCGGTGCCGGCCGTTCCAAGGCGACCGGCGGCGGCCGGATGGACCGCGAGCAGGCCGGCGCGATGCGCGACTGGGCCCGCAAGAACGGTCACGAGGTCAGCGACCGCGGCCGCATCCCGGCCAGCGTGGTCGACGCCTTCGAAGCCGCGCACTGAGGCCTCGTCCCCAAGCCCGCGGCGTCCGGAGGTTCTGCCCCGTGCTTCCCCGCGACGTGCTCCGCACGCCACGGGCCCCTGGGGTGGGGTAGTTCCAGCACGTCGCCTGAGGCCCGGTCCCGCGAGGGGTCGGGCCTCTCGCCGTTCGTGGCGTTGTTCGCTCTCGGCGTGACGTCCCCGGAACACCGCCCCGCCACCATCAGTTGTGCAGGACGGACGGCGGGACCCGGGTCCGCGCACAGGCGCTCGGCGACCCCGTGTTCGTGACTACAGTGGAACGACCCGGTGCCCGTCCATCGGAGAGAGTCGCCGACGACGTCGGTCAGCACGACCCCGCAAGGGGAGCAGCACCGCACGTCCGAGCCGGTCAGAGGGGAAGCAGCAGATGTTCGAACGGTTCACCGACCGAGCCCGAAGGGTGGTCGTCCTGGCACAGGAAGAAGCCAGGATGCTCAACCACAACTACATCGGCACCGAGCACATCCTCCTGGGCCTGATCCACGAGGGTGAGGGCGTCGCGGCCAAGGCGCTGGAGTCCCTGGGCATCTCGCTCGAGGGCGTCCGGCAGCAGGTCGAGGAGATCATCGGGCAGGGCCAGCAGGCCCCCTCCGGGCACATCCCCTTCACCCCGCGCGCCAAGAAGGTCCTGGAGCTGTCGCTGCGCGAGGCGCTGCAGCTGGGCCACAACTACATCGGCACCGAGCACATCCTGCTGGGCCTGATCCGCGAGGGCGAGGGCGTCGCCGCCCAGGTCCTGGTGAAGCTGGGCGCCGACCTGAACCGGGTCCGCCAGCAGGTCATTCAGCTCCTGTCGGGCTACCAGGGCAAGGAGCCGGCCGCTGCCGGCGGCCCTGCTGAGGGCACCCCGTCGACCTCGCTGGTCCTGGACCAGTTCGGCCGCAACCTGACCCAGGCTGCCCGCGACGGCAAGCTGGACCCGGTCATCGGCCGGGCCAAGGAGATCGAGCGGGTCATGCAGGTCCTTTCGCGTCGCACCAAGAACAACCCGGTGCTGATCGGCGAGCCCGGCGTCGGCAAGACCGCCGCCGTCGAGGGCCTGGCGCAGGCCATCGTCAAGGGCGAGGTGCCCGAGACGCTGAAGGACAAGCAGCTCTACACCCTCGACCTCGGCGCGCTGGTCGCCGGTTCCCGCTACCGCGGTGACTTCGAGGAGCGGCTGAAGAAGGTCCTCAAGGAGATCCGCACCCGCGGCGACATCATCCTGGTCATCGACGAGATCCACACCCTCGTCGGGGCCGGTGCCGCCGAGGGTGCCATCGACGCCGCCAGCATCCTCAAGCCGATGCTGGCCCGCGGTGAGCTGCAGACCATCGGTGCCACCACGCTGGATGAGTACCGCAAGCACATTGAAAAGGACGGGGCCTTGGAGCGCCGCTTCCAGCCGATCCAGGTGCCGGAACCAACCGTTCCGCTGACTATTGAGATTCTCAAGGGCCTGCGGGGCCGTTAC
>JBBSVA010000003.1:0-89045 GCA_038233915.1 Mycobacteriales bacterium
CCATGGCCTGGGACTCGAGTGCACGTCCGGCGTCGGTCAGCTGGATGGAGACCGAACGCTCGTCGTCCACCCGGCGGTGCCGGGTGACCAGGCCGGCGGCGGTCAGCCGCTTCAGCAGCGGCGACAGGGTCCCGGAGTCCAGCGCCAGCCGGGAGCCGAGCTGGCCCACCGTCTGTCCGTCGGTCTCCCAGAGCAGCATCATGACCAGGTACTGGGGATAGGTCAGGCCCATCCGCTCCAGCATCGGGCGGTAGCGGGCGGTGACGGCTCGCGAGGCGGCGTAGAGCGCGAAGCAGAGCTGGTCGTCGAGGGCCACGCTCGGCAACGGGGAGTCCGGCATCGGCTCAGCCTAGGTGGCGGGCGACCGAGTGGCGGTCCGGAAACGAAGCAGGAGGTCGGCTGGACGTTCAGACTTGAGTGGAGGAGACTCAACCCCACACCCGTGGGGGACGACGAAGCCCGTGCACCACCCGAGAGAGGACCCCGCCCCGACCATGGACAAGCTGACCACCCGATCGCAGGAGGCCATCGCCGCCGCCCAGCGGCTGGCAGTCGACCGCGGCCAGGCGAGCCTGGAGCCGCTGCACCTGCTCGTCGCCCTGCTCGACCAGGCCGACGGCATCACCGGCCCGCTGCTGCAGGCCACCGGGGCCATCCCGGGCGAGGTCCGGGTCAAGGCCGACGCCGCCGTGCGCCGGCTGCCGAGCGTCTCCGGCTCGACGGTCGCCGCACCGGCGGCGTCCCGGGACTTCCTGCGCGTGGTCAACGCGGCCGGGGAGCAGGCCTCCGCGCTGGGAGACGAGTTCGTCTCCACCGAGCACCTGCTGGTCGGGCTGGCGTCCGTGGGCGGCGAGGCCGGGTCCGTGCTGACCGGGGCAGGCGCGACCAGCGACTCGCTGCTGGCTGCCTTCCGCACCGTCCGCGGCTCCCGCAAGGTCACCTCGGCCGACCCCGAGGGTACGTACCAGGCACTGGCCAAGTACGCCGTCGACCTCACCGAGCGGGCCCGCGAGGGCAAGACCGACCCGGTCATCGGCCGGGACGCCGAGATCCGTCGCGTCGTCCAGGTGCTGTCCCGGCGGACCAAGAACAACCCGGTGCTGATCGGGGAGCCCGGCGTCGGCAAGACCGCCATCGTCGAGGGCCTGGCTCAGCGGATGGTCGCCGGCGACGTGCCGGAGAGCCTCAAGGGCAAGCGGCTGATGAGCCTGGACCTCTCCGCGATGGTCGCCGGGGCCAAGTTCCGCGGCGAGTTCGAGGAGCGGCTCAAGGCCGTGCTGGCCGAGATCACCGAGTCCGACGGCGAGATCGTCACCTTCATCGACGAGCTGCACACGATCGTCGGGGCCGGCGCGAGCGGGGAGTCCGCGATGGACGCCGGCAACATGATCAAGCCGATGCTGGCCCGCGGCGAGCTGCGGATGGTCGGTGCGACCACGCTGGACGAGTTCCGCGAGCACATCGAGAAAGACGCCGCCCTGGAGCGTCGTTTCCAGCAGGTCTTCGTCGGCGAGCCCACCGTCGAGGACACCATCGGCATCCTGCGGGGGCTCAAGGAGCGCTACGAGGTGCACCACGGCGTCCGGATCACCGACGCCGCGATCGTCTCCGCCGCGACCCTGTCCGACCGGTACGTGTCCGCCCGGTTCCTGCCCGACAAGGCCATCGACCTGGTCGACGAGGCCGCCAGTCGGCTGCGGATGGAGATCGACAGCCGCCCGGTCGAGGTCGATGAGGTGGAGCGCGTCGTCCGCAGGCTGGAGATCGAGGAGATGGCGCTGGCCAAGGAGTCCGACGAGTCCTCCCAGGCCCGACTGGTGGCGCTGCGCGAGGACCTGGCCGACCGGCGTGAGCTGCTGGACGAGCTGACCGCGCGCTGGATGCAGGACAAGACCGCGATCGACCGGATCCGGGAGACCAAGGAGCGGCTGGAGACAGTGCGTCAGGAGGCCGAGCGCGCCGAGCGGGACGGCGACCTGGCCCGGGTAGCCGAGCTGCGCTACGGCCAGCTCCCCGGCCTGGAGCGGGCGCTGTCCGACGCCAGCGCGACCGTGGCCGCGGGGGAGTCGATGCTCAAGGAGGAGGTCGGCCCCGACGACATCGCCGAGGTCGTGCAGGCCTGGACCGGCATCCCCGCGGGCCGGCTGCTGGAGGGCGAGACCGCCAAGCTGCTGCGGATGGACGAGGTGCTGGCCGGCCGGGTGGTCGGGCAGCCGACCGCCGTCCGGGTGGTGTCCGACGCCGTCCGCCGGGCCCGGTCCGGGGTCGCCGACCCCGACCGGCCCACCGGGTCGTTCCTCTTCCTGGGGCCGACCGGCGTCGGGAAGACCGAGCTGGCCAAGGCGCTCGCCGAGTTCCTCTTCGACGACGAGCGGGCGATGGTCCGCATCGACATGAGCGAGTACTCCGAGAAGCACTCGGTGTCCCGGCTGGTCGGGGCGCCCCCCGGGTACGTCGGCTACGAGGCCGGCGGTCAGCTCACCGAGGCGGTGCGTCGTCGTCCGTACACGATCGTGCTGCTCGACGAGGTGGAGAAGGCCCACCCCGACGTGTTCGACGTCCTGCTCCAGGTCCTGGACGACGGCCGGCTCACCGACGGACAGGGCCGGACGGTGGACTTCCGGAACACCATCCTGGTGTTGACGTCAAACCTCGGCTCGCAGCTGATCGCCGACCAGTCGGTCCCGATCGAGGCCCGGCGCCGCGCCGTGGACGCTGTCGTCCGGGCGCACTTCAAGCCCGAGTTCCTCAACCGTCTCGACGACGTCGTGGTCTTCGACTCCCTGGGCACCACCGAGCTGACCGGCATCGTCGACATCCAGGTCGGCGTGCTCGCCCGCCGGCTGGCCGCCCGTCGGCTCACCCTGCAGGTGTCCGCCGCCGCCCGGGAGTGGCTGGCGATGAACGGCTTCGACCCGGTCTACGGCGCCCGGCCGCTGCGCCGGCTGGTGCAGTCCGCGATCGGGGACCAGCTGGCCCGGGCGCTGCTCTCCGGCGAGGTCCGGGACGGGGACGGCGTGCTGGTCGACGTCGCCGACCCCGACACCGGGGCGCTCGCCGAGGGCGCGGTGGACGTCGGGCTGACCGTCAGCCGGGTGGACCGCCCGGTCGGCTGACCCCGCGCGGTGCGTCGGGTGGGTCACGGTCCGGCCCACCCGGGCCCGTCGCGGCAGCGCCCACGCGCGAACCGGCCATGATCGACCGAGCCACGCCGGGTCAGCAGGGCCCCGGTCAGCAGGACGGCTGGGGCCAGCAGCAGGGCCAGTACGGCCAGCCGCCGGGCCAGTACGGCCAGCCCGGCGGCCCCGGCCAGCCGGGCCAGTACGGGGGGCAGCCGAGCCAGTACGGGCAGCAGCCGGGCTCGTACGGGCAGCAGCCCGGCTACGGCCAGCCGGCGCCCTACGGGCAGCCCGGGTACGGCCAGCAGGGCGCCTACGGTCAGCCCGGCTTCGGCGGCCAGCCCGGTTTTGGTGGGCCGGTCCCGCCGCCGCTGGCGCGGCCGACCACGGTCACCTACGGCGTCCTCGCGTTCGCCGTCGCCGCCCTCGTCGGGCTGGTCACCTCGCTGGTCACGCTGCTCAACCTGGACGCCTACATCGACCAGGCGTTCACCGACATCGGTCTGGACCCACAGCAGTACGACGACGCCTTCGGGTCCAGCCTGGCCGACAGCGTCAGCACCGCCGGCGTCACCGCGGGTGCGATCCTCGCGCTCATCGGCGTGGCGCTCTACGCGACCATGACCTGGTTCGCCTGGCAGGGGCACAACTGGGCGCGGATCGTGCTCTGGGCCTTCGGCGGGCTGGGCCTGCTCGGGATCTTCGGCGCCTTCGGTGCGCCGCTGGCGATCATCACGATCCTGGGGGTCCTGCAGTTCTTGTTGCTGGCCGCCGCGATCGTCCTCCTGGCCCTGAAGCCGTCCAACGACTGGTTCAAGGTCCGTGGGCTGCGCCGTCGGGCCGGTCTCACCGACTGACGTCGCTCCTCGAGCCCGTCCCCGCACCGCGGGGGCGGGCTCGAGTCGCATCCGGGACCGGTCAGTCGACGGGGGTGCGGGCGACCCAGTCAGCGGTGCTGCGGGACAGCAGGCTGCTCGCCGCACCGACGCACAGCACCACCACCAGCAGCGAGAACACGGTCGTGCCCCCGGCCGACAGCACCGACAACAGGGTCAGCAGCCCGAGGAACAGCGCCGCCAGCACACCGAGCCAACGGCCCCACGCCCGCCGGCGCAGCAGGAAGACCGCCCCGACCCCGGCCGCCAACGCCACGAGCAGGTAGCGGACCTGGCCCAGCAGCACCGCGCGGGCCACCTCGTCCCGGTCCAGGTCGGGCTGGGCGCTGAGGAACTGGTCGACGACGGTGTCCCGACCGGCCAGTGTCAGCCCCGCGCTGACCAGCAGCAGGAACGCCAGCCCGCCCAGCAGCCCGACGGCGACCCGGACCGACGTGGGCGCCCGGTCGCTGGTCGGGGAGGGGCCGGGGCGGGCTGAGGACGTCACCCGGCCACCCTGGCACGAGGACCACCAGGCCCTTCCCAGCCCCGTTGCAGAGTCGTGACAGATTCGTGATGAACCGCTGGGCAACTGGTCCCGAACGCTCGCCGTGACCATGACCGACCAGTCCCCGGCGGCAGCCGCCGACGACGACGTGCAGCCCACCCCGGGCGCCCGTCGCCTCCGCCATCTGCTCGGTGCGTTGGCCGGTCTGCTCGCCGCCGCGGTCGCCCTCGGTATCGCCGAGCTGCTCGCCGGCCTGATCGGCCCGGCGTCCAGCCCCGTCGTGGCTGTCGGCAACGCCGCCATCACGCTGACGCCGGAGTCGCTGAAGGAGTTCGCGATCCGGCAGTTCGGCGAGGACGACAAGATCGTCCTGGTCGGCGGGGTCCTGGTGGTCATCGCGCTCTACGCGCTGGTGGTCGGCCTGGTGTCGCTGCGCAGCCGGCTGCTCGGCCTGGTCGGGATCGGGCTCTTCGGGGTGATCGGCGTCATCGCCGCGGTCACCCGGCCCGCCGGTACGGTGCTGGACGGTCTGCCCTCCCTGGTCGGTGCCCTCGTCGGCGCCGTCGCCCTGCTCTACCTCGTCGCGCCCCTGACCCCGGCCGCGACCTCCTCCCGCGCCACCGGGACGACGGAGGACCACACCGGCACCGGTTCCCACGCGGCGCACGGCACCCAGCACGCCGACGAGGCCATCGTGGCCCGACTGCGGGACGTGCTCGGCTCGACCGACCGCAAGGGCTTCGCGCTGGACCGCCGGCGCTTCTTCCTCACCAGTGGGATCGCTGTCGGCGCCGCCGTCGTCACCGGTGGGGGTGGCCGTCTCCTGCAGCGTCGCTTCGACGTCGCCGGGGCCCGCTCGGACCTGACCCTGCCGCCGCCCTCGAGCGCCGCCCCCGCGCTCCCCTCGGGTGCGGACCTGTCCACGCAGGTGCCCGACCTGACTCCGCTGTTCACCGACAACGGCGACTTCTACCGGGTCGACACCGCGATCACCGTGCCGCAGATCAGCCCGTCGGAGTACTCGCTGACGCTGTCCGGGATGTTCGACAGCCCGCGCAGCTTCTCCCTGCAGGAGCTCTTCGACCGCAACGACCTGGTCGAGCGGGACATCACGCTCACCTGCGTCTCCAACGAGGTGGGTGGCCGGCTCGCCAGCACGGCCCGCTGGATCGGCATCCCGCTGGGCGACTTCCTCCGCGAGAACGGGGTGCAGTCCTCGTCCAACCAGCTGGTCTGCCGGTCCAGTGACGGGATGACGATCGGCACGCCGACGGAGAGCGCGCTGAACATCCAGGACGCGCTGATCGCGATCGGTATGAACGGCGAGCCGCTCCTGGTCGAGCACGGCTTCCCGGTGCGGATGATCATCCCCGGCCTCTACGGCTACGTGTCGGCCTGCAAGTGGATGACCGAGATCCAGGCCACCACCTACGACGCTGTCGACGCCTACTGGACCGAGCGCGACTGGGCGACCGACGCCCCGATCAAGGTCTTCTCCCGGATCGACACCCCGGCCGCGCTGCGCAACCTCCCGGCCGGCAGCACGCCGGTCGCCGGGGTCGCCTGGGCCCAGGGCCGGGGGATCGCCAAGGTCGAGGTCAAGGTCGACGACGCCGACTACGTGGAGGCCCAGCTCTCCCCGGAGGTCAACGCTGACCTGTGGCGCCAGTGGGTCCTGCCCGTGGATCTCGCCGCCGGCCAGCACCAGTTCACCGTCCGGGCGACCGACAAGGACGGCACGACCCAGACCGAGGAGCGGGTCCCCCCGTTCCCCAACGGGGCCACCGGGTTGCACTCGATCCGGATGGTCTCGACCTGATCACGAACAACGGTTAAGCGTTTAATGACGTTTCCGCTGGTCACACACATAGAGCTCGTCGACGGTCACCCCGGCCGTAGGCGCCCCGGGTCTCCCGGGACACACCCACAGCGACACGCCGTCGCACGAGAACAGGAGCACCACCGACCATGAAGAGCACCCGCCTCACCCGTGGCGCCCTGATCGCCGCCACCTCGGCCTTCGCGCTGACCTTGACCGCCTGTGGCTCCAGCGACACGTCGACCGACGCCGCCGGCACCTCGTCGTCGCCCGCCGCCGACGCCACCACGGAGTCCTCGGCCCCGGAGACCACCGAGGCTTCCGCCGACATGCCCTTCGGTGAGGCCTGCAGCCTGGTCCCCGCCGACGGTGAGGGCTCCTTCGACACGATGAGCGCTCAGCCCGTCGCCACCGCCGCCTCCGGCAACCCGGTCCTGTCGACCCTCGTGGCCGCCGTGACCGCCGCCAACCTGGGCGACACCCTGAACTCCGCGCAGGACATCACCGTCCTGGCGCCGGCCAACCCGGCCTTCGAGGCCGTCCCGGCCGACGCGCTGAACGGCCTGCTGGCCGACGTCCCGCAGCTGACCTCGGTCCTGCAGCACCACGTCCTCGCGGGCCGGCTGGCCCCCGATGCGCTGGCCGGCGAGCAGACCAGCCTGCTCGGCGACACCGTGACCATCGAGGGCTCGGGCGAGGACTTCACGATCTCGGCCGACCAGACCTTGCTCGGCACCGCTGACGCCAACGTCATCTGCGGCAACGTGCAGACCGCCAACGCCACGGTCTACATCATCGACCAGGTCCTCAAGCCCGTCGCCTGATCGAACCCCGTACGCCCGACAGGGCCGTCGTCCGCACTGCGGACGGCGGCCCTGCCGCGTTCCCCCGGCCCTGCCGCGTTTCCCGCCCCGGCGACGGGCCGCTCAGTTGCGCCGGGCGATCGCCCCGGACAGCACTGTGGCGAACGCCGTCCACGCGGCGTAGGGCACAAGGGCGGCGGCGGCCGGGCGGCTGACCCGGTCGGCCCGCCGGACCAGGTCCACCGTCGAGGCGGTCAGCGCCGCCGACTCCAGCGTGGCCAGCCACGGGCGGTGCGCCCGGAAGAACAACGGCGTCCAGGCGGTGTTGAGACCCAGGTTCACCGCGTAGGCCCGGGCGAAGTCGTGCCGCTGCTGCCCGTCTGCCTTGGTCAGCACCTCACCGCCCGCCCAGGCGATGCCGGTGTAGAGCACGCTCCACACGATCCCGAAGGTCTGCGGCGGCGGGTAGAAGGCCGGCTTGCGGAGCCGGGCGAACCAGCGGCTGTCGGGATCGGTGGCCAGGCCCCCGACCACGGCCGAGCCGACGGCGAGGGCAGCGGCGGACACCCGGTCCGAGGAGTTCGTCATGGCCGCGATGATCGTCCTCGCCTAAGGTCGGGCGCATGACGGCGCCCTCGCACCACCCCGACCGGACCCGCCTGGCCGAGCTCATCACCGACCTCGCCGTCGTGCACGGGAAGGTCACGCTGTCCTCCGGACGCGAGGCCGACTGGTACATCGACCTGCGCCGGCTGACGCTGCACCACGAGGGTGCGCCGCTGGTCGGGCGGGTGATGCGCCAGCTCACCGCAGACCTGGCCTACGACGTCGTCGGCGGGCTGACCCTGGGCGCCGACCCGGTCGCCACCGCGATGCTGCACGCCGCCGCCGACGGCAAGGGCTTCCTGGACGCCTGCGTCGTCCGCAAGCAGGGCAAGGCGCACGGGCTGCAGCGCCGGATCGAGGGCCCCGACGTCGCCGGCCGCGCGGTGCTGGTCGTCGAAGACGTCTCGACGACGGGCGGCAGCCCGCTGACCGCCGCCGAGGCGCTGACCGAGGCCGGTGCCGAGGTCGTCGGGATCGCCGTCATCGTCGACCGGGGTGCCCGGGCCGCCGTCGAGGCCGCCGGCTACAGCTACCTGGCTGCCTTCGAGCTGTCCGACCTCGGCCTCGCCTGACCCTCTCCCCTCCGCGGCAAAGGAACCTTTACACCCCCTGGGGGCTCGCTCGGGGGGTGTAAAGGTTCCTTTGCCACCAGCATCCCGGTCAGCCCGAAACTGTCGATCAGGTGCTCGGGGTCCAGGAAGGAGCTCACGGCGGGGGCCGTACGCGCGTCGACTGCGAGCGTCCTGGATGTCGGGGTGGCGACGTACCGTGTCGGAGTGACCGCAATCACTGCGACGACGACGTCGCTGGACGCACCCGCCCCGTCCTGGCTCGACGAGCTGGTCGACGCCCTCGGCGCGGGCAGCGTGCTCACCGACCCCGACGTCACCGCCGCCTACGCCCGGGACCAGGCGATGCTCGCCGAGTCCGGCACCCCGGCTGCGGTGGTGCTGCCGCGGAGTACCGAGGAGGTCTCCGCGGTCATGCGGATCGCCTCCGCGCACGGTGTGCCCGTGGTGCCGCGCGGGGCCGGGTCGGGGCTGGCCGGCGCGGCCAACGCGATCGACGGCGCGATCACCCTGGTGCTGACCCGGATGGACGCCGTCCTCGAGGTGTCCACCGCCGACCGGCTCGCCGTCGTCCAGCCCGGGGTGGTGAACAAGGCGCTGCGCGACGTCGTCGCCACCGACGGGCTCTTCTACCCGCCGGACCCCAGCAGCTACGACTGGTGCACGATCGGCGGCAACCTGGCCAACAACTCCGGTGGCCTGTGCTGCGTGAAGTACGGCGTCACCACCGACTACGTGCTCGGCCTGGAGGTCGTGCTCGCCGACGGACGCGTGCTGCGCACCGGTCGGCGCACCGTGAAGGGCGTCGCCGGCTACGACCTGGCCCGGCTGTTCGTCGGCTCCGAGGGCACCCTCGGCGTGATCACCGAGGCCACCCTCTCGCTGCGGCCCGCGCCGCAGGTCCCGGTCACCCTGGTGGCCACGTTCTCCACCACGGCGCAGACCGGCCAGGTGGTCGAGGCGGCGGTGGGCTGCGGCGTCGTCCCCAGCCTGTTGGAGGTCATGGACCGGACGTGCATCCGCGCGGTCGACGACATGCTCAAGGCTGACCTGGACCGGGACGCGCACGCGCTGCTGGTCGCGCAGTCCGACGCCGGGGGCGCCGCCGCCGTCGCCGAGATGGAGGTCATCGCGCAGCTGTGCCGGGACGCCGGCGCCGACCTGGTGCACGTCACCGACGACCCGGCCGAGGGCGACCTGCTGCTCACCGCCCGCCGGATGGCGCTGCCCGCCCTGGAGCGGCTGGGCACGACGCTCATCGACGACGTCGCCGTCCCCCGGTCGCGGATCGCGGCGTTCCTGGACGGCTGCGACGCCATCGCCGCCGACCGTGGGCTGGTGATCGGCGTCGTCGGGCACGCCGGGGACGGCAACATGCACCCGACCGTGGTCTTCGACCCCGCCGACGACGACCAGCGCACCCGCGCGTTCGCCGCCTTCGACGACGTCCTGGAGCTGGGGCTGTCGCTGGGCGGCACCATCACCGGCGAGCACGGCGTGGGCAACCTCAAGACCGAGTGGCTGGAGCGCGAGATCGGCCCGGTGTCGCTGTCGGTGCACCAGGCGGTCAAGGCCGCGCTGGACCCGCAGGGCCTGCTCAACCCCGGGAAGATGTTCCGCGCGGCCACGGTGTCCGACCTGGAGGGGGCCGCTTCGCTGCGTTGAGCCGGACCTCGCGGTTCCTGGGACGCTGGGCCCATGACGGGGCGAGCACGGTTGGTGGTCATCGGGGGTGACGCGGGCGGGATGTCGGCCGCGGCACAGGCACGGCGTCTGCAGGACGGTGACGCCTTGGAGATCGTGGTCCTCGAGCAGGGCAGGGACACCTCGTTCTCGGCCTGCGGCATCCCGTACTGGATCGGTGACCTGGTCGGCAGCCGGGAGGACCTGATCGCGCGCACGCCCGCCGAGCACGAGAAGCGCGGGATCACCGTGCACACCGGCACCCGTGCCCAGGCGGTCGACCTGGACGCCGGCACGGTCACCGCCGCCGACGGCCGGCGCTTCGACTACGACACCCTGCTGATCGCCACCGGTGGTCGGCCGACGCGGCCGCCGATCACCGGGCTGGATGCCCCCGGTGTGTACGGGGTGCACCGGCTGGACGACGGTGCCGCGATCCGGGCGGCCATCGACGAGCTGCCCACCGACCGGACGCCGAAGGCGATCGTCATGGGCGGGGGCTACATCGGCCTGGAGATGGCCGAGGTGCTGCAGACCCGTGGGCTGGACGTCTCCGTCGTCCTGGCCGACCCGTTGCCGATGGGCCTGCTGGACGCCGACATGGGCGAGCGGGTCTGTGTCGCCATGCGCGCGATGGGCTTCACCGTGCACACCGACCAGGCGGTCCGCGAGGTGCTCACCGGCGCTGACGGCCGGGCCTGCGGAGTGCGGACCGACGAGGGCACGTACGACGCCGACCTCGTCGTCCTCGGGTTGGGGATGGGACCGGAGGCGCGGCTGGCCGAGCGGGCCGGGCTGGGGATCGGCGTCACCGGCGGGATCGACGTCGACGCCACCATGCGCAGCCGCACGCACGCCAACGTCTTCGCCGCCGGGGACTGCGTGCAGACCTACCACCAGCTCACCGGGGAGCCCGCGCACGTCGCGCTGGGCACGCACGCCAACAAGCAGGGCCGGGTTGCCGGCTCCGTCATCGCCGGCCGGCCGGCCCGCTTCGCCGGGGTGCTGGGGACGGCGCTGACGAAGGTGGGCACGCTGGAGATCGGCCGGACCGGGCTGTGCACCTCCCAGGCCGACGCCGCGGGCTTCGACTCCCGCACCGAGGTCATCGAGGCGACCACCCGGGCCGGCTACTACCCGGGTGCCGAGGACATCGCGGTCAAGCTGGTGACCGAGTCCGCCTCGGGCCGGCTGCTGGGCGGTCAGGTCGTGGGCGGGCAGGGCGCGGGCAAGCGGATCGACGTCCTCGCCGCCGCCGTCTGGGCCGGGATGACCGCCGACGAGCTGGCCGGGTCCGATCTGTCCTACGCGCCGCCGTTCTCCCCGACCTACGACGCGGTCGCGGTGGCGGCGCGGGTGATCAGCCGGGCCGAACGGGGCTGACCGCCGTCGTCGCCCCCGTGGGCCGACGTCGCCCGCTGTCGTCGTGACCTGGTGGGGCGGGATACTGGCCCCGAGCAGCTCGTCCTCTCTTCGATCGGAGCGTCACCGTGCCCATCGCGACCCCCGAGGTCTACGCCGACATGATCACCCGGGCGAAGGAGGGCGGATTCGCCTACCCGGCCATCAACTGCACGTCCTCGGAGACGGTCAACGCGGCCCTGCGCGGCTTCGCCGACGCCGGCAGCGACGGGATCATCCAGTTCTCCACCGGCGGCGCGGAGTTCATCTCCGGCACCCGGGTCAAGGACATGGTCGTGGGCGCCAGCGCGTTGGCCGAGTACGCCCACGTCGTGGCGCAGCACTACCCGGTCCAGGTCGCGCTGCACACCGACCACTGCCAGAAGGAGAAGCTGGACAGCTACGTCCGGCCGCTCATCGCGCTGTCCCAGGAGCGCGTGGACCGCGGGGAGGACCCGCTGTTCCAGTCGCACATGTGGGACGGCTCGGCGATCGACCTGGACGAAAACCTGCAGATCGCCGAGGAGCTGATCGCCAAGACCTCGGCGGCGAAGATCGTCCTCGAGCTGGAGATCGGCGTCGTCGGCGGCGAGGAGGACGGCGTCAGCCACGACATCAACGACAAGCTCTACACCGCCCCCGGTGACTTCGTGCAGACCGCGAAGACCCTGGGCCTGGGCGAGAAGGGCGTCTACCTGCTGGCCGCGACCTTCGGCAACGTGCACGGCGTCTACAAGCCCGGCAACGTCAAGCTCCGCCCCGAGATCCTCAAGGAGGGCCAGGAGGTCGTCGTCGCCGAGCTGGGTCTGGAGGCCGGCAGCAAGCCGTTCAACCTGGTCTTCCACGGCGGCTCCGGGTCCTCGCAGGAGGAGATCCGCGAGGCGCTGTCCTACGGCGTCGTGAAGATGAACGTGGACACCGACACCCAGTACGCCTTCACCCGGCCGATCGCCGGCCACATGCTCGCCAACTACGACGGCGTGCTGAAGGTCGACGGCGAGGTAGGCAACAAGAAGGTCTACGACCCCCGCACGTACATGAAGGCCGCCGAGATCGGCATGGCCGCGCGCGTGCAGCAGGCCTGCGAGGACCTCCTGTCGGCGGGCAAGGCGCAGTCGTGACCCACAGCCACCACAACCTGCTCGGCGAGCCGCCGGCCACGCGCCTGCCGGAGACCCCCGAGGCGCAGGACATGCTGGACGACGGCACCGACCCTGCCGTCGTCGCGGCCGCCCACCCCACGGTCAGCGCCACCTGGGCCGCACTGGCCGAGAACGCGCTGTCCGGCGGCCGGACCGTCGAGGCCTACGCCTACGCCCGGACCGGCTACCACCGCGGCCTGGACGCGCTGCGCCGCAACGGCTGGAAGGGCTTCGGCCCGGTGCCGTGGTCGCACGAGCCCAACCGGGGCTTCCTGCGTTGCGTGACCGAGCTGGCCAAGGCCTCCGAGGCGATCGGTGAGACCGCGGAGACCCAGCGCCTCACCGAGCTCCTCCGCGACTGCGACCCGACGCTCGCCCCCTGATCGACCCGCTCGCCCGCACCTCCTGAGCGCGCAGACTCACGTCGTTCAGGGATCCTCCAGCCCTGCAGGGGCACAGGATCCCTGGACGGCATGCGTCTGTCCCGGGGGTTGTCCACAGGACGGCCGGACGGCGGAGCGGGACGGGGGCGCCGGGGGCGAGGATGCCGGCGTGCACCCTCTCGTCCAGGCCGCTGCGGCCCGCCAGCACGGCGTCGTCACCCGCCGCGACCTGCAACGCGCCGGGATCGACGACCAGGAGATCCGGACCCTGGTGGCCCGCGGGGAGTGGGTCCGGCTGCGGCGGGGCGCCTATGCCTCGGCCGCCGTGGTGGCCGCCGCGGACACCGTCGGGCGGCGTCACCTCATCGACTGCGCGGCGGCGCTGCTGACCCTCGGAAGACCGTCTGCGGTGCTCGCCGGGACGAGCGCAGCCGCGGTGTGGGGTCTCCCGGTCCGCCGGGACGGCCTGCGGGAGGTGACCCTCGCCGACCCGACGCAGAGTGCTCGCGGGCGGGGGGTGCGGATGGCCATGGCCCCGTTTCCCCCAGGGTCCCGCGACGTGCACCGGGGTCTCCCGGTCACGTCACTGGCCCGGACCGTCGCCGACTGCGCCCGGTTCGAGGAGTTCGAGCCGGCACTCGTCATCGCCGACGCCGCGCGCTGGGGTGACCGACTGACTGCCGACGAGCTGGCCGGGGTCGTCGCCGGCATGGACGGGTGGCGGGGAGCCGCCGGGGCGCGACGGCTGCTCGCGCTGACCCGCGCCGGCGTGGAATCGCCGCTGGAGACCCGTACCCGGTTGCGGCTGCTGGGCTCCGGGGTGCCCGAGCCCCGGCTGCTGATCACGATCCGGATCGGTGGGCGGGTGATCGAGGCCGATGGCTGGTGGGACGGTGCGGCCGTGGTCATGGAGTGCGACGGGCGCGTCAAGTACCAGGACCCGTGGGGTGGGCGTACCGCCGAGGAGGTGCACTGGGCGGAGAAGCGGCGGGCGGAGATCGCGACGGCGGCCGGGGTGCGCTTCTGGCGGGTCGCCGACGAGGACCTGCGCACCGACGCTTCGTGGGCCGCCTCGCTGGCGCGGTTGGAGGCCATGCTGGCGCACCCGCTGGCCGGTCCGCGCGGGTTCACCGTGGTGCAGGAGACCAGCCGACACCGTCGCGCGGGCTGATGGCCCCGGGCTCGCGCAGCAGACTCACGCCGTTCCGGGCTGCTGTCACGCTGCAGGGCCACAGGATCCCTGAACGGTGACAGTCAGCCGGGCCGTGGAGGCTGGGCCCGTGGTAGGCGACGCCGCGGGGGTCAGCGGCGGAGGTCGGGGTGCGCGGCGCGGAGGGAGTTCGTGAGGGAGGCCAGGTCGCCGCCACCGGCGACCAGCCGGGTCAGGTCGTCGACGTCGACGTCGTCGCGGGTCAGGTTGCCGGCGACCGCGCCGCCGGCCAGCAGCAGGAACCGGTCGCCGACCAGGTGCGCGTACTGGGTGTTGTGGGTGACCAGCACGACGGCCAGGCCCTGGTCGCGGGCCTCGCTCACCGAGGACAGCACCAGAGCGTGCTGGGACACCGTCAGCGGCGCGGAGGACTCGTCGACGATGAGCACCCGCGCGCCGAAGTGCAGGGCCCGAGCGATCGCCAGGCTGTGCCGCTCACCGGTCTGCAGCGAGCTGGCGGGCTGGTCGGGGTCGATGCCGGTGACGCCGACCCGGGCCATCGCGCGCACCGTGGTCTCCCGGGCGCCCTCGCGGTCCAGCCGGCGCAGTGGCCAGACCCCGCGGGTCGGCTCGCAGCCCAGGAAGAAATTTCGCCAGACGCTCATCAGCGGGGCTACCGCGAGGTCCTGCCAGACTGTCGCGATGCCCCGGGCCCGGGCCTGGCCGGGGGAGCGGAAGCGCACCGCCTGCCCGTCGAGCAGCAGCTCGCCCTCGTCGTGGCGCTGCACCCCGGCGAGCACCGCGACCAGCGTGGACTTGCCGGCCCCGTTCTCCCCGAGCACGCAGGTGACCTCGCCGGCCCGCAGCGACGCCGACACCCGGGACAGCGCCGCGACGCTGCCGAACCGCGCGGTCAGCGCTCGCAGCTCCAGTACCGGGGTGCCCGCCGGGGGCGCGGTCGGGTCGCCGGAGACGACGTCGCGCAGCGGCCGGTCGTCGGGGAACTCCTCCTCGAACGGGAGCGGGGGCTGGGTCACGAGCGGGGCACCGCGAGCAATCGACGCCGCACGACGCCGTTGGCGAGCAGGGCGACCAGCAACAGGACGCCGAGGAACGCCTGGAACCAGCGGGGGTCCCAGCCGGCGAGCATGATGCCCTCCCGGGCCACCCCGTAGAGCAGTGCCCCGATGGCAGCCCCCACCGCCGAGCCGTAGCCGCCGGTGAGCAGGCAGCCCCCGATGACCGCGACGACGACGTACTCGATCTCGTTGCCCAGCGCCGGGTCGACCTGCACGCCGCTGAAGCGCACCAGGCCCAGGGTGCCGATCAGCCAGCCCGCGGCCGCGGTGCCCAGGAAGAGCAGCACCGTGGTCCGGGTGACCGGCACGCCGAGCTCGCGAGCCGGCCGCGGTGCGCCGCCGATGCCCATGACGGCGCTGCCGAAGCGGGTCCGCCAGAGCACCCAGCTGGCCAGCAGGGTGACCCCCACCCACCAGAGCAGGGAGACCCGGAAGAGGCCGTCACCGACCTGCAGCGTGGCCCCGAAGACCGCCTGCACCGAGCGCCAGTCCGAGGCCTCGGACATGCCGCCGATGCTGGCGCTGCCCGCCACCGCGTCGGTGACGGCGAAGGCGCTGCCCTGCAACACCAGGAACGTGGCCAGGGTGACCAGGAAGCTGGGCAGCCCGGTGCTGACGACCAGCACCCCGTTGACCAGGCCGACCAGCAGGGCGGCCAGCAGCGACACGCCCAGCGCCGGCCAGAGCGCCCAGCCGGCCTTGTTGACCAGAAGTGCCGCCACCAGGCTGCTGCTGACCGCGACGACGCCCACCGACAGGTCGAACTGGCCGGCGATCAGCAGCATCGCCACCGCGACCCCGCCGATGCCCAGCAGGGCCCCGACGTCCAGCACGGTCGCCAGGCCCACGAGGCTGACCAGCTGCGGTGCCTGGACGGCGAAGAAGGCGGCGACCAGCACGGTGGCCAGCAGTGAGGCCAGGCTGGGCCGGGCCAGGGCGCGGTCCACCAGGCGTCGACCCGTCGATCGCGGCGCGGGCGCCGACCGGGGGCCGAAGGGCGGGGACTCGATGCTCACCGGAGCGCTCCCGGGGCTGGGGAGCAACCGGAGGTGCGTACGGACGAGGGCAGCGGGGTCCCCTCTCGGCGCGGGCGGTGCGGCCCAGTCTCCACCCTCGTCGGCCCCGTCGACGAGCACCCCCCGGGCCGCGAGCCCTACGGTGCGCAGATGGCCCCCTCCCGGCAGCGCCGCCGGTTGTTGCTCGCCCTCTTCGCGACGGCGGTGAGCACCCAGGCGCCGTCCCCGCTGCTGCTGCGCTACGCCGACGAGCTCGATCTCGGCGCCCTCACCCTGACCCTCTTCTTTGCCGCCTACGCCGCCGGGCTGGTGCCCTCGCTGCTGCTGGCCGGCCCGCTGTCGGACCGGGACGGTCGTCGGCGGGTCGTCGTCGGCGGGGTGCTCGTGGCCCTGCTGTGCACGCTGGTGCTGATCAGCGCGGACCTCGGGGGCGTGCCGCTGCTCGTCGTCGGACGGGTGGCCCAGGGCCTGGCCAGCGGGGCGGTGTTCACCGTCGGGACCGTCTGGCTGCGGGAGCTCTCTGCCGGTGACGGCCCGGACGCGGCCCGCCGGGTCCGCGGTGCCGCCGCGGTCGCCAGCGCGGCGATGGCGACCGGGTTCGCGGCCGGCCCGCTGGTCGCCGGGCTGCTGGTCCAGTGGGGCCCGGCGCCGCAGCTGGTGGCACTGACGCCGGCGGCGGTGCTGCTGCTCGTGGGCCTGATCGGCCTGCGCGGGGTGTCCGAGACAGTGCTGGAGCGGCGTCCGGGCCGGCTGGCCCTGGGGGTGCCGCGGGTGGCCCGGCGCACCTACTGGGCCTACCTGGTGCCGGTCGGGCTCACCGTCTACACCTACGCCGTCCTGTCGCTGACGGTCTTCCCGCTGCTGGTCGCCGAGGCCGGGTTCGGGGCCGTGTTCGCCCTGGTCGGGGTGTCCGCGTTGCTGGTGCAGGGCAGCGCCGCGCTGGTGACGCCGTTCGCGATCCGGCTCGGCCCGGTGCGAGCCGGGCCGCTCGCCGCGCTGCTGGCCGCGCTCGGCTGCGGGTTGGGCTACCTCGCCGTGCAGCCCGGCGGCTGGCTGTGGGTGCTGCCCGCCTGCCTGCTGATCGGGCTGGGGGAGGGGTTGGGCATGACCTCGGGGGTCGCGGTCTGCGACCGGGTCGCGCCGCCGGACCGCCGGGGGGCCCTGCTGTCGGCGTTCTACCTGCCGGTGTACGCGGGCTTCGTCGTCCCCACGGTGCTGGCGCTGGTCAGCGGGGACGCGTTGCGGGGCGGCGTCCCGATCCTGGTGCTGGCCGGTGTCGGCCTGGTGCTGATGGTCCTGGCCGCGGGACCCGGACGGGCGGCGCTGCGGGCCGCCAATGCGACCCACGCGACCCCGGTGTTCCCGACGGTGGCGCCCGGTCGCTGACGTCAGGGACGCAGCAGCCAGCGCACCCGGTCGTCGGCATACCAGGTCCACCGGACGACGTCGCGGTCCAGCGGCACGCCGTCCCGGACCACCCGGGCCGGGTCGCAGGCGACCTGCAGCGCCCGGCCCGTCGTCCGGCCGGGGCGGCGCAGCGGCACGGTGACGACAGCGACCGACAGGCTGTCCGCGGGTGGGTGGGAGTGGTCCCAGACGGGGCGGACCTCGATCCGGGTGATCGAGCCGTCGGCGACCCGGGCGTCGTCGTGGTGGGCCTGGGCGCCGAACCGGCGGGACAGCCCGCGCCGCGCCTCGCCGGCGGCCTCGATCCGGCCGTGGTGCAGCAGCACGCCGCCGTGGTCGTCGCGGACCAGGGACAGCTCGCGGGTCGTGCCGACGCCCAGCTGCAGGTCGCGGGCCAGCCCGCGGCAGTCGGCGTCGTCGGCGGGCTCCCAGGCGACCGGCACGTCGGCCAGCCGGTCGGTCTTCCACAGCCGGGTCAGCACGGCGGCCAGCGCCTGCACCGGGCCCTGCACGGCGACGACGGCATCCGCACCGGTCACCGCGTCGACGACGGACGCGACGTGCCGGCGCGAGGGCCCCTGACCGGGGGCGAGACCGCGCAGGTCGAACGGGACGACGGGCACACCGATACCCTGCCACTTGCCAGCCGGTCGTCACCGGGGCCCGAATACCTGAGGAGATCCACCCGATGCCGGCTGTCGTGCTGATCGGTGCCCAGTGGGGCGACGAGGGCAAGGGGAAGGCCACCGACATCCTCGGTGGCCGCGTCCCCTACGTCGTCCGTTACCAGGGCGGGAACAACGCCGGTCACACAGTGATCACCCCGGACGGCGAGAAGTACGCCCTGCACCTGATCCCCTCGGGGATCCTGACGCCGGGCTGCACGCCGGTGATCGGCAACGGCGTCGTCGTCGACCCGGAGGTGCTGATCGGGGAGCTGGCCGATCTGGAGGAGCGCGGGGTGGACACCTCGCGGCTGGTCATCTCCAGCGACGCGCACCTGATCATGCCGCACCACCGGGCCCTGGACCGGGTCACCGAGCGCTTCCTGGGCAAGGCCAAGATCGGGACCACCGGTCGCGGGATCGGCCCCTGCTACGGCGACAAGGTCGCCCGCGTCGGGATCCGCGCCCAGGATCTGCTCGACCTGGGGATTCTCCGGGACAAGCTCGAGGCCGTGCTCCGGGAGAAGAACCAGAGTCTGGTCAAGGTCTACAACCGCAAGGCCATCGACGTCGACGAGGTCGTCGAGGAGTACGCGGGTTACGCAGAGGTGCTCAAGCACCGGATCGCCGACACCCGGCTGCTGCTGGGCAACGCCCTCGACGCCGGTGAGTGGGTGCTGCTGGAGGGCTCGCAGGGCACCCTGCTCGACGTCGACCACGGCACCTACCCCTTCGTGACGTCGTCGTCCCCGACCGCCGGTGGAGCCTCGGTCGGCTCGGGCATCGGCCCCACCCGGATCGAGCGCGTCGTGGGGATCCTCAAGGCCTACACGACCCGCGTCGGCTCGGGTCCGTTCCCGACCGAGCTCCTCGACTCCAGCGGTGAGTACCTGCGCAAGCAGGGCGGCGAGGTCGGCGTCACCACCGGCCGGGACCGTCGCTGCGGCTGGTTCGACGCGGTCATCGCCCGTTACGCCAGCCGGGTCAACGGCATCACCGACTTCTTCCTCACCAAGCTCGACGTGCTCAGCGGCCTGGAGACGGTGCCGATCTGCGTGGCCTACGACGTCGACGGCGTCCGGCACGACGAGATGCCGATGACCCAGACCGACTTCCACCACGCCACCCCGGTGTACGAGGAGATGCCGGGGTGGTTCGAGGACATCACGCACTGCCGGACCTTCGACGAGCTGCCCGCGAACGCGCAGGCCTATGTCAAGCGGCTCGAGGAGTTGGCCGGTGCCCGGGTCAGCGTGATCGGTGTCGGTCCCGGCCGCGACGAGAACGTGCTGATCCACGACCTGCTCGACTGAGAAGGGACCCCGTCGCCCCCCAGACCACGCTCCGCGTGGTCCGGGCCCCTGCGACGGGGCCGTCCCAGCCGTCACCCGTCGGGAGCGGGTCTGGGCGGGCAGGGTGGCCGGGTGCGCACCCCCTCCCGCCCGTCTGCCCTCGTCGGGCGGGTGTTCCTCGGGAGCGAGGTTCCTCGGGAGCGAGGCCGTCGCCCTCGGGTTGCTGACGCCCGAGCAGCTGCGAGAGCTCAGGCGCGGGGGCGGACCGGGGACAGCGCGGGGGCGGCCAGCTCGGCGCGCTCCCGGACGACGACCTCGGGGCTGTCGCTGATCACGCCGTCCACACCGAGGGCCAGCAGCAGCCGGGCCTCGGCGCCCACGTCGCCGCGGCCGGCCGGGTCGGTGCCGCGGCGCAGGTGGGTGGGCAGGAAGGCGTTCTCGGCGCGCACCGTGAACGGCGTGACCGAGAGGCCGGCCCGGTGGGACTGGGCGACCAGGTCGGTGACGCCGGTCAGCGCGCCGCCGGCGTCGATCTCCAGGATCCGGCTCTTGGCGGGCCCGATGCCGTCGGCGTAGGTGCTGATCCCGCGGAGCCCGGCCGGGGTGAACAGGTGGTCGTGGTCGGCCCCGCCGTCGATCAGCTGCACCATCAGGGGAGCGGTGGTGCCCAGCTCGGCGCGCAGCGCCCGCATCCCGGCGATGTCGAAGCTCTGCAGCACGACCGGGGAGTCCGCCCCGGCTGCGTGCAGCGCGCGCAGCTCGGCGCAGACCAGCTCGACCATCGGCAGACCCTGAGCGGCGGACCAGGTGGGGTTCTTCAGCTCGGCCTGCACCCGGGCGCCGCGCGAGGTGGCCAGCGCGACGACCTCGGACAGGGTCAGCAGCGGCTCGGTGCCGTCGAAGCGGGTGTTGCCCGGACGCAGCAGCGGCCAGCGCTCGACGGCGCGCAGCGTGCGCAGCTCAGCCAGCGTGAAGTCCTCGACGAACCAGCCGGTGACGACCTCACCGGCGACGTCCTGGGTGCGCCGACGGTCGACGAACCCCGGGTGTTCGGCGACGTCGGTGGTCAGCGACAGCTCGTTCTCGTGCCGGACGACGAGGGCGCCGTCCCGGCTGACCACGACGTCCGGCTCGATCAGCTCGGCGCCCAGGTCCAGGGCCAGCGAGTACCCGGACCAGGTGTGCTCGGGGCGGTGCGCGGGCGCGCCGCGGTGGCCCACGACGACGGGCGCGCGGCGACGGACCCGCGAGGTGACACCGCGGGTGGTGGCAGGAGCGACCCTCAGGCCGGACTCGTCCATGTCCTCCAGGACACCGTGGGTGGGTGTCCGGCCGGCCAACGGCGGCTGGCAGCAGCCTGACAAACCAGCGGACAACCGGCCCACCTGCGGTGCAGCATCGCCGCTGTGACCGATCTCGCAGCACTGGGCTGGCAGACCCACCGGACCCACGAGCTCCCCGCGGGGACCACACCCGCCCGGGTGTCCCGGGTCGAGCGCGGCCTGCTGAGCCTGCTGGCCGCCGAGGGGGAGCTCCGGCTGCCCACCGCCCGCGCGCTGGACCCGGTCGCGGTCGGCGACTGGGTGGCCGTGCGGGAGGGGCGGGCGGTGGCGGTCCTGCCCCGGACGACCGCGTTCACCCGCACCGTCGCTGGCCGCGGGTCCGACGCCCAGGTGGTCGCGGCGAACCTGGACCTGGTGCTGGTCGTGGACTCCCTGGTCGGCGGGGCGCGGCTGCGGCGGGTGGAGCGCTACCTGGCAGTGGCCTGGTCCAGCGGGGCGCAGCCGGTCGTCGTCCTCACCAAGGCCGACCTGTGCCCGGACGTCGAGGCCGGGGTCGCGGCGGTGGCCGAGGACGCCCTGGGAGTCGGGGTGCTGCCGGTCAGCTCGGCCACCGGCGCGGGGCTGGCGACGCTGGACGCACTGCTCACCCCGGGGACGACGGCGGCGATGGTCGGACGGGCGGGGGCGGCACACCACGACGGCCCGCCAGCTGCACCTGCTGCCCGGCGGCGCCCTGCTGGTCGACACCCCGGGGATGCGCGAGCTGGCCCTGCACGACGACGCGGGGCTGTCCGCCGCCTACGCCGACGTCGCCGAACTGGCCGTGGCCTGCCGGTTCCGGGACTGCGCACACCGGACCGAGCCCGGCTGTGCGGTCGCAGCCGGGATCGACGACGGGTCGCTGGACCCGGCGCGCTACACCGCCTGGCGCAAGCTCCGGGCCGAGGCGCACCGGCAGGAGCTGCGCGCGGACGCGAAGGCCCGGTCCCTCGAGCACGACCGGTGGCGGGCCCGGGCTCGGCAGCTGCGCAGTCGGCCCGCCCGGCCACGCTGAAGCCCGGTAGGTTCACCGACCATGCGCGTGCTCGTGATCGGCTCCGGTGCCCGGGAGCACGCCCTGTGCGTGGCCCTCGACGACGACCCCGCGGTGACCGCGCTGGCCTGCGCGCCGGGCAACGCCGGCACGGTCGCGCTCGCCGAGGCGCACCCGGTGCAGGCGACGGACCCCGCCGCCGTCGCCGCGCTGGCCACCGAGTGGGCAGCCGACCTCGTCGTCGTCGGATCCGAGGTGCCGCTGGTCGCAGGTGTGGCCGACGCCGTCCGGGATGCCGGGATCGCCTGCTTCGGGCCGTCCGCGCAGGCCGCGCGGCTCGAGGGCTCCAAGGCCTTCGCCAAGCACGTGATGGACGCCGCCGGCGTCCCCACCGCCCGGTCCTGGGCGATCGGCGGCGAGGCCGAGCTGCACACCGCCCTCGACGAGGTCGCCGCGGTCAACGCCCCCGGCTCCGGCTACGTGGTCAAGGACGACGGGCTGGCCGCCGGCAAGGGCGTGCTGGTCACCCCCGACCGGGACGCCGCCCTCGCGCACGGGCTCGCCGTTCTCGCCGGCGGGCACTCGGTGCTGGTCGAGGAGTTCCTCGACGGCCCGGAGGTCTCGCTGTTCGCCGTCACCGACGGCACGACCGTGCTCCCGTTGCTCCCGGCCCAGGACCACAAGCGCCGGGACGACGGCGACGGCGGCCCCAATACCGGCGGCATGGGCGCCTACGCCCCGCTGCCGTGGGCGCCGGACGGGCTGGTCGCCGAGGTGCTGGCGACGGTGCTGCAGCCAACCGTGGACGAGATGGCCCGCCGCGGGGAGCCGTTCAGCGGCCTGCTCTACGCCGGGCTCGCATTGACCTCCCGCGGCGTGCGCGTGGTGGAGTTCAACGCCCGGTTCGGCGACCCGGAGACCCAGGTCGTGCTGCCGCTGCTGCGCACCCCGCTGGCCGGGCTGCTGCAGGCCGCGGCCACCGGCACGCTGGCCGGGCACCCGCCGCTGGAGTGGGCCGAGGGTGCCGCGGTGACCGTCGTCGTCGCCGCGCACGGGTACCCCGACGCGCCCCGCACCGGGGACGTCGTCACCGGCGCCGACGGCGTGGGCGTGCTGCACGCCGGCACCCGGCTCGCCGCCGACGGCAGCGTGCACTCTGCCGGCGGCCGGGTCCTCGCGGTGACCGCCGTGGGCAGCGACCTGGCCGACGCTCGCCGGCTCGCCTACGAGCGGGTCGTCGGCGTCCGGCTGGCCGACAGCCACTGGCGCACCGACATCGGCCTGGCTGCGCTGGAGGGCCGGATCACCGTCTGACCCCCGGTCCGGCTACCGCCGGGAGGCGGTGACCGCGGCCCGGTGCCGGCGGGTGTCCGGCTCGGGCGGCCGCGGGCCCTGGTGCCGCCGGGACAGGTAGGTGCCGGCGACGTTGGCGCAGGCGATCACCGGCACGGCGATCAGCGCGCCGAAGATGCCGGCGATCAGCAGGCCGCCGGCGATGCCCAGCACGACCGCGAGCGGGTGCACCGAGACGGCCCGGCCCAGCAGCAGCGGCTGCAGGACGTGACCCTCCAGCTGCATGATCAGCACGATGATGCCCAGCGCGATCAGAGCCTTGACCGGGCCGACGGCGACCAGGGTGACCAGCACGGCGACCGAGCCGGCCAGGAACGACCCGATGATCGGGATGAACGCGCCGAGGAAGACGAGCGCGGCGAGCGGGACCACCAGCGGCGTGCCCAGCAGGACGAGCCCAACGCCGATGAACACCGCGTCGAAGGCGGCCACGGCGGCGGTGGCGCGCACGTAGGAGATCAGCGTGCGCCAGGCCCGGCGGGCGGCCTCGTCGATGTAGGCGGCGGAGTTGACCGGGCTGAGCCCGACGAACCACAGCCAGACGTCGCGGCCGTCGAGCAGGAAGAAGAAGAGCGTGAACAGCGTCAGTGCGAACCCGGTGAGGACCTCGCCCAGCGTCGCGGCGGTGGTCAGCGCGCCGGCGGTGAGCGTCTCCCGGTTGTTCACCAGCGCGTCCTGCGCGCTGGTGATCGCGGAGTCGATGGCGTCGTTGAGCTGGTTCTGCGAGATCGGCAGGTTGTCCACGACGAACCGCTGGATCTGGTCCAGCCCGACGCCGATCTGTCCGGCGAGGTCGTCGTAGCCGGCCGCGAACTGCTCGACGACCAGCGTGATGATCCCGGCGACGACGCCCAGGCCGACGATGAGCATCAGCGCCGCCGCCAACGCCCGTGGCCAGCCTTTGCGCTGCAGGAACGCCGCACCCGGCTGCAACAGCGCCGCCAGCAGCAGCGCCACGATCACCGGCACGAGGACGACGGCGATGTAGGCCGCACCCACCAGGACCACGTACAGCGCGGCGCCGACGGCGATGGCCCGCCAGGACCAGGCGGCGGCGGTCCGCAGCCCGTTGGGCACCTCGCCGGCCACCTCGCGCGGGTCATCGGGCCCCAGCAGCGAGCCCCGGCTGCGGTCCCGGCCGGGCAGCGGGGCCCGGCCGCCGCTGCGCGGGGGACCGCTGACCCCGCCGGCGTCGGTGTCCCGCGCGTCCGGGTGTGGGCTGCCGGCGGGGTGTACGTCGTCGGGGTCGGCCCCGTCGTCGATGCTGCGCTCGCTGCCCGCGGTGGCGGCGTCCTGGTCGACCTGCGGTGCGGCGGCGTGTGGGTGCGGGTGTGCGTGGTGGTGCTCGACCCCGTCCTCGGGCACGTGCTCGACGACCGCCCGGCTGCCGTCCTCCATGAGCAGGACGGTGCCCTCGGGGAGTGCGTGCGGGTCGTGCTCACGGGCGGCCCGGATGCGCTCACGGGCCCGGTCGGTGAGGTGACGGGTTCGGTTCAACACGATGGACCTCGAGAGTGCCGGGCCCGGTCGGGCGGTGGTCGCGCAGGGGGCGGTACAAGGACTGCCTGGGGCGGGGGCAGGGGCGTTCAGCGGCAGGCTAGCCGTGCGGGAGGATGACCCCGTGCCGCCACGACTGACCGACCGAGACGAGCAGGTACCCAGATGATCGAGCGCTACACGCTGCCCGAGATGGGCCGGGTCTGGAGCGAGCAGCACAAGTACGAGCTGTGGTGCCGCGTGGAGACCCTCGTCCTGGAGGCGCACGCCGCGGCCGGTCGGGTGCCCGCCGACGTGGTCGAGCCGGTCCGCAACGCACCGGCCCCCACCCCTGAGCGGGTCGCCGAGATCGAGGCGACCACCCAGCACGACGTCATCGCGTTCCTCACCGCGTGGGCCGACAACACCGAGCCCCGGTCCGCCGCGGCGTACGTGCACCACGGCATGACCTCCTCGGACCTGCTGGACACCGCGCTCGCGGTCCAGCTGACCGACGCCACCGACGTGCTGCTGGCCAAGGCCGACCGGCTGGTCGTCGCGCTGCGCGACCACGGGCTGGCCCACCGCGGCACCCTCAAGGTCGGCCGCACGCACGGCGTGCACGCCGAGCCCGACGTCTGGGGCCACCGGGTCGCCGACCTCGCTTTCGCCGCCGCCCGCTCGCGCGACCGGCTGCGGGCCGCCCGCGCGGCGGTCGGCGTCGTCGCCATCTCCGGGGCCGTGGGCACGTACTCCCTGATCGACCCCTCGGTCGAGGTCACCGTCGCGCAGGCGCTGGACCTGCGCGCCGCCGACGCCTCCACCCAGGTGGTGCTGCGGGACGGCGTCAGCGAGTGGGTCTCGGCGCTGGCCATCATCGCCACGGTCTGCGAGGCGATCGCGCTGGAGGTCCGGCACGGCCAGCGGACCGAGGTGCGCGAGCTGTCCGAGGCGTTCGGGTCGCGCCAGAAGGGCTCGAGCGCGATGCCGCACAAGAAGAACCCGATCCGTTCCGAGCGGATCGCCGGGCTGGCGCGCGTCGTCCGCGCGGCGATCGTGCCGGTCATGGAGGGCATCCCGCTCTGGCACGAGCGCGACATCTCGCACTCCTCGACCGAGCGGGTCTTCCTGCCCGACGCCTCGATCACCACCGACTACCTGCTGGACCTCACCGCCGGCCTGGTGGAGAACCTCGTCGTCGACGCCGACCGTATGCGGGCCAACCTGGACTCCACCGGCGGGCTGATCTACACCTCCTCGGTGCTGCTGGAGCTGGTCGAGGCCGGGATGGGCCGCGAGCAGTCCTACGCGCTGGTGCAGACCGCGGCGATGCAGACCTGGCAGACCGGCACCCCGTTCCGGGAAACGCTGCGCGCGAAGGCCGAGGCCGATGGGGTCGCCCTCGACGAGGCCCGGCTGGACGAGATCTGCCGGCCCGAGCGCTACGTGCAGAACCTGGACCCGCTGTTCGAGCGGCTGGCCGCACTGAGGTGACGCTCGACCTCCCGCTGCTCGCGCGCGGCAAGGTCCGCGAGGTCTACGACGCCGGCCAGGGTCACCTGCTGCTGGTGGCCAGCGACCGGATCTCGGCCTACGACGCCGTGCTGCCCACGCCGATCCCGGACAAGGGGCGGGTGCTCACCCAGCTGTCGGTGTGGTGGTTCGACCGGCTCGCCGACGTGCTGGCGACGTTCGGGGCCACGCACCACCTGCTCAGTGCGACGGACGTGCCCGCCGAGGTGGCCGGGCGGGCGATGCTGGTCCGCCGACTGGAGATGGCGCCGGTCGAGTGCGTAGCCCGCGGCTACCTGTCGGGCTCGGGCACGCAGGCCTACCAGCGCTCCGGCGCGATCCAGGACGTCGTCCTGCCGGCCGGTCTGGTCGAGGGGTCCAGGCTTCCGGAGCCGGTCTTCACGCCGTCCACCAAGGCCGACGTGGGCGAGCACGACGAGGCGATCACCTTCGCCCGGACCGTCGAGCTGGTCGGGCCCGAGCAGGCCGGTCAGCTGCGCGACCTGACCCTGGCGCTCTACCGCCGGGCCGCGGAGGTCGCATCGGAGGCCGGCATCGTGCTGGCCGACACCAAGTTCGAGTTCGGCGTCGCCGACGGCGCGCTGGTGCTCGCCGACGAGGTGCTCACCCCGGACTCCTCGCGGTTCTGGCCGGCCCTCACCTGGTCCCCGGGCGCCACGCAGCCCTCCTACGACAAGCAGTACGTCCGGGACTGGCTGACGACGTCGGGGTGGGACCGGCAGTCCCCGCCGCCGGAGCTGCCCGCGGACGTCGTCGCCGCCACCCGGGAGCGCTACGTGACCGCCTACGAGCAGCTGACCGGGACCCCCTTCAGCTGACCAAAGCGGTCAGTGCCCGGTCCACGGCCGTGCGCAGCGTCGCCAGGGCCGGGGCCTCCAGGTCGGAGAAGGACGCCCGCAGCTCCCGCCGTCCGTCGACCGGTGCGGTCAGCAGGACGACGTCGGCCACCAGTTCGAGCCGGACGTCGTCGAGTACCAGCACGACCCGGGCCGTCTCCCCGGCCGCAGGCAGCGGGCGCAGCGGCGTCCCTGGTGTGTTGGCCGGGAACGCGATCCGGGCGCCGGAGGTGGACAGGTCGATCGAGGTGCCGACGACGAGGCCGGCCTCGCCCTGCACCCCGACCGGCACGGCCACGTCGGCGCGGGGCGCCATCCGCCGGTTGCCCGTCTCCGCGGTGCCCAGCGGGCGCAGCGTCCACTGCGGGTCGCCGCCGCCCAGGACGTCGACGACCTCGTAGCGGCGGCTGCGCACCCCGCCCTCGGCCGACCAGCACAGCGTGAGCCCGGTGCCCAGGGCCAACCGGACGCGGCGTCCGTCCCGGCTGCGCGCCACGACCGCGGTCAGCTCGTTCTCACTCGACCAGCGCACCACGCTGGACATCCGGGCGTCGTCCACGACGACTGTCAGTGCGTCCCCGCTGCCGGGCCGGTCACGTCCGACCACGCTGGCCAGCGACATGTGTCCTCCTCGTTCCGGGGCGGACGGTATCCACGTCCGCAACTCATGCACGTGTTCCGGGATATTCCGATACCGTGTCGCACCGAATGGCGGGGTCAGACCCGGGTGGCGCGGCGGGCCAGTTCGAGGGCCGTCGCGGCGCGCAGCCGGGACCGGAGGTCGTCCGGCAGGTCCTCGAAGGCGACCCGCAGGGTGCGCCGTCCGTCGGCCAGCCGCTGGCGCTCGACCACCCGGCAGCGCAGCTGGACCCGGCTGCCGTCCAGCACGATCGCCATCGTGGCCACCTCGCCGGCGTCGGGCAGCGGGTGCACGACGTCGCCGAAGCCCGCGGTCGGCTCGGCCACGAAGACCGCCCGCAGGCCGCCCTCGCTGACGTCCGCGGTCTCACCGAGCAGCATGCCGGAGGGCCTGGCCAGACCGACCGGGACGTGCAGGGGTGCGCGCGGGGACACCCGGCGGTCACCCTCGACCGCCGGTCCCGTGGGCCGCAGGCGCCAGGTGGGGACGATGCCGCCGCGGACGTCGACCAGCTCGTAGGGCCGGCAGCGGACGGGGGTGTCCGAGGGGCTCCACCACACCGAGACCCGGGCGCTCAGCCCCAGGCGCACCCGGCGGCCCTGGCCGTCGGTGCCCACCTCCACCACGAGTTCCTGCTCGAGGCTGCTGAGGACCTGGCTGACGACGTTCGTGCTCGCGTCGGCCCCGACGACCTCGACGCTGCTGTCCGTCACCGGACGGGTCGCGCCGGGCACGTTTGGGTCGCTCACGGGTGCTCCTGTCGTCCGGCGCCGCGCATCGAACGGCACGGGTCTGAGCCAGGTATCGGCCCAGCGGTCCGAGAATCGACTCGAACCCCGCCTCCCGCGGCGGCGCTGCACCTCCTGGGCGCCGCACCTCCTGGGCGCTGCACCGGCCGCCTCTGGTCCGCGGCGCCCGTGGGGATGGCCCGCCCCGGACGGGTGAGCCGGCTGCGCTCCTGTCGACCGTCCGAACGGTGTCCGGACCCCGGTACCCTCTGCTGCGTGCCTCGTGTGGTCGTCGACGTCGTCCTGAAGCCAGAGATCTCCGATCCCCAGGGGCAGGCCGTGCTCGGCGCCCTGGGCCGACTGGGCCACGGCGGGGTGAGCAGCGTCCGGCAGGGCAAGCACTTCGTCCTCGAGGTCGAGGGCACACCCGATCCCGCCGAGCTCCGCCAGATCGCCGAGACGCTGCTCGCCAACCCCGTCATCGAGGACGTCGAGCTGCACCTCGTCCCCGAAGCGCAGGACTGACTCCATGCGCATCGGTGTCATCACCTTCCCGGGTTCGCTGGACGACGTCGACGCCGCGCGCGCGGTCCGGCTGGCCGGCGGCGAGGCCGTCGCCCTCTGGCACGCCGACGACGACCTGGCCGGGGTCGACGCGGTCGTGCTGCCCGGCGGGTTCTCCTACGGCGACTACCTGCGGGCCGGCGCCATCGCCGCGCGGGCGCCGATGATGCGCACAGTCGTGGCCCAGGCCCGCCAGGGCCTGCCCGTGCTGGGCATCTGTAACGGCTTTCAGGTGCTCTGCGAGGCCGGCCTGCTGCCCGGTGCACTCACCCGCAACAGCCACCTGCACTTCCGCAACCGCGACCAGGGCCTGCTCGTCGAGCGGGCGGACACCGCCTGGACGTCGTCCTACGAGCAGGGCCAGACGATCGTCGTCCCGGTGAAGAACGGCGAGGGCCGCTACGTCGGCTCCGACGCCGACCTGGATGCCCTCGAGGGCGAGGGCCGGGTCGTCGTCCGGTACGTGGGCGGCAACCCCAACGGCAGCTCGCGCGACATCGCCGGCGTGACCAGCGCCGACGGCCGGGTCGTCGGTCTCATGCCGCACCCCGAGCACGCCGTCGAGGTCCTCACCGGTCCCTCGGTCGACGGGCTGGGCTTCTTCACCTCGGTGCTCACCGGCCTGGTCGCCGCGTGAGCGCCGTCGTCGACACGGTCACCCGCGCCGGACAGACCCCCGAGGAGGCCCAGCCCTGGGCCGAGCTGGGCCTCCGTGAGGAGGAGTACGCCCGGATCCGCGAGATCCTCGGCCGCCGGCCCACGACAGCCGAGCTGGCCATGTACTCGGTCATGTGGAGCGAGCACTGCTCCTACAAGTCCTCCAAGGTCCACCTGCGCACCTTCGGCGACCTGCCCCACAGCGAGGCGCTGCTGGTCGGCATGGGCGAGAACGCCGGCGTCGTGGACGTCGGCGACGGCTACGCGGTGACCTTCAAGGTCGAATCGCACAACCACCCCAGCTACATCGAGCCCTACCAGGGCGCGGCCACCGGGGTCGGTGGCATCGTCCGCGACATCCTCACCATGGGCGCCCGCCCGGTCGCCGTCATGGACTCGCTGCGGTTCGGCCGCGCCGACGCCCCGGACACCGCCCGGGTGCTGCCCGGCGTCGTCGCCGGGGTGGGCGGCTACGGCAACTGCCTGGGCCTGCCCAACATCGGTGGCGAGCTGCTCTTCGACGACTGCTACGCCGGAAACCCACTGGTCAACGCGCTGTGTGTCGGCGTCATGCGGCACTCCGACGTCCGGCTGGCCAAGGCCGAGGGCGTCGGCAACAAGGTCGTGCTCTTCGGCGCCCGCACCGGCGGCGACGGCATCGGCGGGGTCTCCGTGCTCGCCTCGGAGACCTTCGACGCCACCGGCCCGGCCACGCGGCCGGCCGTCCAGGTCGGCGACCCGTTCACCGAGAAGCTGCTGATCGAGGCGTGCCTGGAGATCTTCGCCGCCGACCTGGTCACCGGCATCCAGGACCTCGGCGGCGCCGGGCTGTCGTGCGCCACCAGCGAGCTGGCCGCGGCCGGTTCGGGCGGCATGCACGTCGACCTGGACACCGTCCCGCTGCGCGATTCCACGCTGACCGCCGCCGAGATCCTGATGAGCGAGTCCCAGGAGCGCATGTGCGCGATCGTGGAGCCCGCCAAGGTCGAGGCGTTCCTGGCCGTGTGCGCCAGGTGGGACGTGCTGGCCACCGTCATCGGCGAGGTCACCGACGGCACCCGGCTCACCGTCGACTGGCACGGCGAGCAGATCGTCGATGTCCCGCCGCGCACGGTCGCCCTGGACGGCCCGGTCTACCACCGCCCGATGGCCCGCCCGGCCGACCTGGACGCGCTGCAGGCCGACCTGCCGCCGATCACCTCGACCGACCTGCGGGCCGACTGGCTCGCCGTCGTCGGCAGCCCGGACGGCGCGGACAAGTCGTGGGTCACCGAGCAGTACGACCGCTACGTGCAGGGCAACACCGTGCTGGCCCAGCCCGAGGACGCCGGTGTCGTCCGGATCGACGAGTCGTCGCACCGCGGCATCGCCCTGGCGCTGGACGGCAACGCCCGGTTCGCCCGACTGGACCCCTACGTCGGCGCCCAGCTGAACCTGGCCGAGGCCTACCGCAACGTCGCGGTCTCCGGCGCCGTCCCGCTGGCCGTGACCAACTGCCTGAACTTCGGCTCCCCCGAGGAGCCCGAGGTCATGTGGCAGTTCGCCGAGGCCGTCCGCGGCCTGGCCGACGGCTGCCGCGCGCTGGGCCTGCCGGTCACCGGCGGGAACGTCAGCCTCTACAACCAGACCGGCGACGTCCCGATCAACCCGACGCCGGTCATCGGCGTGCTGGGCGTGCACGCCGACGTCCGCACCCGGGTGTCCGGTGGCTGGCAGGCGGCGGGGGAGACCCTGCTGCTGCTGGGTGAGACACGGCCGGAGTTCGCCGGGTCCGCCTGGGCGTCGGTCGTGCACGGCCACCTGGGCGGCCTGCCGCCGCAGCTGGACCTGGCCGCCGAGCAGGCGTTGGGCGGGCTGCTCGCGACGCTGGCCGCCGGTGGCCTGGTCGGCTCCGCGCACGACCTCTCCGACGGCGGCCTGGCCCAGGCGCTGACCGAGTCCGCGCTGCGGTACGGCGTGGGCGCCACGGTCACCGTCGCCGGGGACCCCACGGCCGCGCTGTTCAGCGAGTCGGTGGCCCGCGCCGTCGTCAGCACCTCGGACGCCGCGGCCGTGCTCGCCGCCGCCCGGGAGGCCGGCGTCCCGGTGACCGAGCTGGGCACCACCGGCGGCGAGGCCCTCGTCGTCGAGGGCGTGCTCGAGTTGCCGCTGGCCGAGCTGCACACCACCTGGTCGACGACGCTGCCCGCGCTGTTCGACACCCCGGAGGCTGTCACCGGCACCCGGCCAGCCGGCGCCGTCCCCACCGGGGCGGTCCCCACCAGCTAATGGCCGGCACGCCGCCGATCCCGGCCGAGGCGCTTCGCGACGCCCTGGCCCCCACGGTCCCGTGGCTGCGCGGGGAGGCCGACCAGCCTCCCCGCGCGGTGCTCGGGGCCGCGGTGAAGACGACGGCGCGCTGGCTGGCCCAGCAGGTGCCCGGCCGGTCGGTGGAGATCCGGGTGCCCCCGCACGTCGCCGTGCAGTGCATCCCCGGGCCACGGCACACCCGCGGCACGCCGCCCAACGTGGTGGAGACCGACGCCGTCACCTGGCTGCGCATGGTGGCCGGCCTGCAGACCTGGGACGAGGCGGTCGCTGCCGGGAAGGTGGCGGCCAGCGGCAACCGGGCCGACCTGGCCGAGCTGCTCCCGCTGCGCCCGTTCCGCAGTGGTCTGCCCGCCTGAGCCCCCCAGCGCAGACGACGACGCCCCGTCCACCGTGCGGGTGGACGGGGCGTCGGGGCCGACCGGGTCAGCCGGTGAACAGCGCGCTGGCGGTACGGACCGTCTGCACCAGGCCGTACAGCAGCGGCAGCACCACCAGGGCCCAGGCGACGACGAGGAGGGCCATCGGCGTCGGCGTCGTCGTGCGGGACGTGTCGTGGGAGGACGAGCTCATCGGGCAGCGCTCCGTTCCGGGGTGAGGGCGGTCTCGGTGTTCGGCTCGTGCCACTTGGTGGCCACCGGCTTGATGAGCAGGTTGGCGACGAACCCGATGGCGAGCAGGCCGACCATGATGAACAGCGCGATCCGGTAGTCCCCGGCCACGAGCTCGCCGGGGGTGCCTTGGGTGTCCAGCACGCCGTTGACGATCAGCGGTCCGGCGACGCCGGCCGCAGACCAGGCCGTCAGCAGCCGGCCGTGGATGGCGCCCACCTGGAAGGTGCCGAACAGGTCGCGGAGGTAGGCCGGGGCCGTGGAGAAACCGCCGCCGTAGAAGCTGATGATCACCGCGGCCAGCAGCACGAAGAGCCAGACCGCGGAGCTGCCGACAGTGGCCAGCGCGACGTAGAGCAGCAGGCCCACGCCGAGGTACACCATGTAGATGGCCTTGCGGCCGATGAGGTCCGAGGTCGAGGACCAGACGAACCGGCCAGCCATGTTGAACAGCGACAGCAGGCCGACGAAGCCACCGGCGGCGGCCACGGTGACCAGGGAGGTCTCGCCGTCGCGGAAGAAGTCCTGGATCATCGGGCTGGCTTGCTCGAGAATGCCGATCCCGGCCGTGACGTTGCAGAACAGCACGATCCACAGCAGCCAGAACTGCGGGGTCTTGATGGAGTTGGCGGCCGACACGCTGTTGCTGGTGACCAGCGATTTCTTCTTCACGGCCGACAGGTCGAAGCCCGCGGGCGCCCAGTCGTCGGCGGGCACCCGGATGATCGCGGCCCCGAACATCATGAAGACCAGGTAGACCAGGCCCAGGGTGACGAACAGCAGCGCCACCGCGCTGCCGCTGGCCGTGGTGGCCGCGGTGCCGTCGTAGCCGGAGTCGTAGGTACCCAGCAGCTGGCGGGACAGCGGCGAGGCGATCAGCGCGCCTCCACCGAAGCCCATGATCGCCATGCCGGTGGCCAGGCCCGGGCGGTCGGGGAACCACTTGATCAGCGTGGAGACCGGCGAGATGTAGCCGATGCCCAGGCCGATCCCGCCGAGCACGCCGTACCCGAGGTAGACCAGCCAGAGCTGGTTGGTCGAGATGCCCAGGGCGGCGACCAGGAAGCCGACGGACCAGAAGCAGGCCGCGGTGAACATCGCTGCGCGGGGACCGTTGCGGTCGACCCAGGTGCCGAAGACGGCCGCGGACAGTCCGAGCATCACGATGGCGATGGAGAAGATCGCCCCGATCGCGGTCAGGCTGGACTCGAAGTCGGCCACCAGGGCGGCCTTGTAGACGCTGGTCGCGTACACCTGGCCGATGCACAGGTGCACGGCGAGTGCGGCCGGTGGGATGAGCCACCGGTTGAAGCCTGGCTTCGCGACGATCCGCTCGCGAGCCAGGAAGCTGGGAACAGCCACCGAGGGTCCTCCTGTCCGGGTACTGAGCCCGGGTGAGCTGGGCGCCCGCTGTGATGCGGGCCATGCGGTCGCCGACGGTAGTGCAAGGCGCAACCAACTGCGCGCCAGGACACCGGTTCCGGGCCACCTCGGAGACAGTCGACGCCTGATCGTGATACCGAGGGCGATCAGAGACCGTCGGGGCGCCCGTCCGGTGGCAGCGGTTCACCGACCGCCGGGCCGCACCCATAGGCTCCGACGCATGCCGTACGAGGTCCAGGGCGTCGTCGCCCTCAGCAAGGGTGCCCCCGTCTCGCTGGAGACGATCCTGATCCCCGACCCGGGTCCGGGTGAGGCGATCGTGGACGTGCAGGCGTGCGGGGTCTGCCACACCGACCTGCACTACCGCGAGGGCGGGATCAACGACGAGTTCCCGTTCCTGCTCGGCCACGAGGCCGCCGGTGTCGTCTCCGCCGTGGGCGAGGGTGTGCAGAACGTCGCCGTCGGCGACTTCGTGATCCTGAACTGGCGGGCTGTCTGCGGCACCTGTCGGGCGTGTGCCAGGGGCAAGCCCTGGTACTGCTTCGACACTCACAACGCGACGCAGAAGATGACCCTGGCCGATGGCACCCCGCTGTCCGCGGCGCTGGGCATCGGCGCGTTCGCCGAGAAGACGCTGGTCCACTCCGGGCAGTGCACGAAGGTCGACCCGGCCGCCTCCCCGACCGCCGCCGGCCTGCTGGGCTGCGGCGTGATGGCCGGCGTCGGTGCCGCCATCAACACCGGTGCCGTGGGCCGCGGGGACACCGTCGCCGTCTTCGGCTGCGGCGGGGTCGGTGACGCCGCCATCGCCGGCGCGAAGCTGGCCGGTGCCTCCAAGGTCATCGCCGTCGACCTGGACGACCGCAAGCTCGAGTGGGCCAAGGGCATGGGCGCCACGCACACGGTGAACAGCAAGGACACCGACGCGGTCGCCGCGATCAAGGAGCTGACCGGCGGCTTCGGCGTGGACGTCGCCATCGACGCGGTCGGGCATCCGGCGGTCTACCAGCAGGCCTTCGACGCCCGCGACCTCGCCGGCACCGTCGTCCTGGTGGGCGTGCCGAACCCGACGATGAAGATCACGCTGCCGCTGATCGACGTGTTCGGCCGGGGGGGTGCGCTGAAGTCCTCCTGGTACGGCGACTGCCTGCCCAGCCGGGACTTCCCGATGCTGATCGACCTGTACCTGCAGGGCCGCTTCGACCTGGACGCGTTCGTCTCCGAGACCATCGGCATCGCCGACGTCGAGGCCGCGTTCGCCAAGATGCACCACGGCGACGTGCTGCGCTCGGTGGTGGTCTTCTGATGACGGCGCGCATCGACAAGACCGTCGTCTCCGGGGTCTTCAGCCTCGACGGGCAGGACTTCGACGTGGACAACAACGTCTGGCTGGTCGGGGACGACAGCGAGGTGCTCGTCATCGACGCCCCGCACGACGCCGCCCCGATCCTGGAGGCAGTCGGCGGGCGCACGGTGACGGCGATCGTGTTGACCCACGGTCACAACGACCACATCACCGCCGCGGTCGCGCTGCGCGAGGCCACCGGCGCCCCGATCTGGTTCCACCCCGCCGACCGGATGCTCTGGGACCAGGTCTACGGGCAGGCACACCCCGACGCAGCCCCCGACCACGAGCTGGCCGAAGGCACCTCGTTCACCGTCGCCGGCACCACGCTGACGGCGCTGCACACCCCGGGGCACTCGCCGGGCAGCACCTGCCTGCACGCCGGCGACCTGGGCACGGTGTTCACCGGGGACACGCTGTTCTGCGGCGGGCCCGGGGCCACCGGTCGCTCGTTCAGCGACAAGCCCACGATCCTGACCAGCATCCGCGAGCGGCTGCTCACCCTGGACGGCGACACCGTCGTCCACACCGGGCACGGCGACGACACCACCGTCGCCGCGGAGACCGGCAACATCAGCTGACGCCCGCGCACCCGGCCACGGCGCGGCCGGGTGAGCGCGGCGACGGCGGGTAGCAGGCCCGGGTGACTGCACGGGTCCGGATCGGCACGTCCGGCTGGAGCTACGACCACTGGGACGGCGTCCTCTACCCACCGGGGACTCGTCCTGCGGACCGGCTGGCGCACTACGTGGCGCACTTCGACACCGTCGAGCTGAACGCCTCGTTCTACCGCTGGCCGCGGGACACCACCTTCGCGGGCTGGCGGGAGCGCCTGCCGCCGGACTTCGCGATGAGCGTCAAGGCCGCCCGTGGACTGACCCATGCCACGCGGCTGCTGCAGCCCGAGACCTGGGTGCAGCGCACGGCGGCCGGCTGGCACGAGCTGGGGGACCGGCGCGGGGTGCTGCTGGTGCAGCTGCGCCCGGACCACCAGCGCGACGACGCCCGGCTCGAGTACTTCCTGGCCCGGCTCCCGCCGTGGCTGCGGGTCGCCGTCGAGCTGCGGCACCCCAGCTGGCAGCACGAGGACGTCTGGGCGCTGCTGGCCCACTACGGCGCGGCGTACTGCGTCGTCAGCGGGGCGGGCATCCCGTGCGAGCTGCGGGTGACCGCGCCGTTCGCCTACGTCCGCTTCCACGGGCCCGACCACCAGCACCTGTACGCCGGTTCCTACAGCGACGCCGACCTGTCCTGGTGGGCCAACCGGCTCCGCGAGTGGCGCGACGGCGGGGTCGAGGTGTTCGCCTACTTCAACAACGACGGGGACGGGAACGCCGTCCGCAACGCGTGGCGGCTGCGCGACATGCTGGGGTGAGCGCGTCGTCACGTCACCGGGGCTGGCGTGTCCACCCGGCGCCGGTACCCTTGCTGTCGTGCCTCGCGGTGATGGACGGCTGACGCACGACCTCGACCCCCAGGACGCCGGACCCCAGGACGCCTGCGGCGTCTTCGGTGTCTGGGCGCCGGGCGAAGAGGTCGCGAAACTCACCTACTTCGGTCTCTACGCCCTGCAGCACCGGGGACAGGAGGCCGCCGGGATGGCGGTGTCCGACGGTGCCTCGGTCGTCGTCTTCAAGGATCTCGGCCTGGTCAGTCAGGTCTTCGACGAGTCCACGCTGTCCAGCCTGCGCGGGTTCCTCGCCGTCGGGCACACCCGGTACTCCACCACCGGTGCCTCGACCTGGGAGAACGCCCAGCCCACGTTCCGGACGTCGGGGTCCGGCGCCGGCATCGCGCTGTGTCACAACGGCAACCTGGTGAACACCGCGGAGCTGGCCGTCCTGGCCGCCGACGAGGGCGTCTCGGGTGCCTTCTCCTCGACGACGGACTCCGACATCGTCACCGCGCTGATCGCTGCCAAGCAGGACCTGTCGGTCGAGGCCGCCGCGATGCAGGTGCTGCCGGCCCTGCGTGGCGCGTTCAGCTTCACCTTCATGGACGAGACGACGCTCTACGCGGCCCGTGACGCCCAGGGAGTCCGGCCGCTGGTGCTGGGCCGGCTCGAGCGCGGCTGGGTGGTGGCCAGCGAGACAGCGGCACTGGACATCGTCGGCGCCTCCTACGTCCGCGAGGTCGAGCCCGGCGAGCTGATCGCCATCGACGAGGACGGGCTGCGCTCCCAGCACTTCGCACCGGCCCAGCCCAAGGGCTGCGTCTTCGAGTACGTGTACCTCGCCCGCCCGGACACCACGATCTCCGGCCGCGGCGTGCATGCCGCCCGGGTCGAGATCGGCCGCCGGCTGGCCAAGGAACACGCCGTCGAGGCCGACCTGGTCATCCCGGTGCCCGAGTCCGGCACGCCGGCCGCGGTCGGCTACGCCGAGGCCTCGGGCATCCCCTACGGCCTGGGCCTGGTCAAGAACTCCTACGTGGGCCGGACCTTCATCCAGCCCAGCCAGACCATCCGGCAGCTGGGCATCCGGCTCAAGCTCAACCCGCTGCGCGACGTCATCCGCGGCAAGCGGCTCGTCGTCGTCGACGACTCGATCGTGCGCGGCAACACCCAGCGCGCGCTCATCCGGATGCTCCGCGAGGCCGGCGCGCTCGAGGTGCACGTGCGGATCGCCTCCCCACCGGTCAAATGGCCCTGCTTCTACGGCATCGACTTCGCCAGCCGGGCCGAGCTGGTCGCCAACGGCCTGGACGTCGACGGCGTCCGCGCCTCGATCAACGCCGACTCCCTCGGTTACGTCAGCCAGGCCGGCATGATCGCCGCGACCGAGCAGCCGGCCAACCGGCTGTGCTCGGCCTGCTTCACCGGCGAGTACCCGATCCCGCTGGGCGAGCCCGAGGTGCTGGGTAAGCACGTGCTCGAGGGCATCACCCGGCGCACGCTGCCGGTGCTGGACAACGTCGACCGGGAAGCGGCGCGTGCCGTCAGCGGGTGGACCGGCCAGCAGGCCGGCAGCCCCAGCACCGCTGGCGGCGCCGACGACGCGCTCACCCGCCCGTGAGCTCGGGTTTCACCTACGCGGAGTCCGGCGTCGACATCGACGCCGGCGAGCGCGCCGTCTCGCTGATGAAGAGCGCGGTCGAGGCGACCAACCGTCCCGAGGTCGTCGGCGGGCTCGGCGGGTTCGCCGGGCTCTTCGCGCTGGACACCACGAAGTACTCCAAGCCCCTGCTGGCGTCGTCCACCGACGGCGTGGGCACCAAGATCGCGCTGGCCCGGCAGCTGGACCGGCACGACACCGTGGGCATCGACCTGGTCGCGATGTGCGTCGACGACCTGGTGGCCTGCGGCGCCGAGCCGCTGTTCCTGCAGGACTACGTGGCCTGCGGCAAGGTCGTCCCGGAGCGGATCGCCGCGATCGTGACCGGCATCGCCACCGGTTGCCGGCTGGCCGGGGCTTCCCTGGTCGGCGGCGAGACCGCCGAGCACGGTGACCTGATGGGCGCCGACGAGTACGACCTGGCGGCCACCGCCGTCGGCGTGGTCGAGGCCGACGCGGTGCTGGGCCCGGAGCGGGTGCGCAGCGGGGACGTCGTCGTGGCGATGGCGTCCTCGGGGTTCCACTCCAACGGCTACTCCCTGGTCCGCCGGGTCGTCGCGAGCGCCGGGCTGGACCTGCTGTCCACACCCCAGGGCCTGGACCGCGAGCTGGGCGCCACGCTGCTGGAGCCGACCCGGATCTACGCACTGGACTGCCTGGCCCTGGTCGCCGAGCTGTCCGTGGACGCCGTGCACGCCTTCGCGCACATCACCGGGGGCGGGTTGGCCGCCAACGCCGGCCGGGTCGTCCCGGACGGCCTGCAGGCCGTGCTGGACCGCGCGACGTGGGCGCTGCCGTCCCCGGTGCACCTGATGGAGTCCCACGGGGTGCCGCGGACGGAGTCCGAGCGGGCGTTCAACTGCGGGGTGGGCATGGTCGTCGCCGTCACCCCGGAGGTCGCCGACCGCACGATCACGCTGCTCACCGAGCGCGGCGTCCCCGCCTGGGTGGCCGGCACCGTCGGCGAGCGTGCGGACGCCGCAGCCCCGCCCGCGAGGCTCGTCGGCTCCTACCGCTGACCCCTCCGCGCCCCGACCAGCGCGGAAGCCGCCGGCCCTAGGGCGGCGAAAGTCGCGACTATCGCCGGCCACCCGGCGGCGAAAGTCGCGATTATCGCCGGTCGTGGGGCGGCGAAAGTCGCGACTATCGCGGGGTGGGGGCTCAGCACGACGACACCGCCGTCCCGTGGGGCGGCGGTGTCGTGAGAGTGCTGTGCTGCAGACCTGCTGGGCCGATCGGCGCAGCGGATCAGCGACTGGCTGCCCAGTCGTCGTCCGCGTCGTCGTCGACCCACCGAGCGGCGTACTGGTCGCCGTCGTCCTCGGCGTCGTCCTTGCCCACCTGCGTGGGGTAGGTCGACGGTTGGCCACCGAGTTCCCGCTGCAGAGCAGTCAGGTCAGTGCTGGGTGAGCTGTACTTGAGCTCACGGGCCACGCGTGTCTGCTTGGCCTTCGCTCGGCCGCGCCCCATGGCTCGACCCCCTCGTTACGGAGTAGCGGGCGTCCAGCACTGGGCTTGGACGGCCCGTCTGGCGACCCCGACTGAGTGATTGTGTCCTGGGCCGAGCTTACGACACGGATCAGGAGTCGGCACGCGTCCTCTCCCCGCGCCCCTCGGACGGGCTGGTCGGGGGCCTCCCGACACCCCTGCGGGTGACCGGGATCTCAGCCCCGGAGGGGCATCCGGATGGTTGCCAGACGGCCGACGGAGGACATCCGCTCCTCGGCGAGTCGATCCGCGGCGACGGCAGGGGACACCCGGGCGGCGTCGGCTGCCTGGAACACCCGCAGCGCGACGTCGAAGATCGTGGTCGCCTTGGCCTCGGCCCGGGCGAAGGAGAACCCGTGCCGCTCGTCCTCGACCTGGATCACCCCGCCGGCGTTGACCAGGTAGTCCGGGGCGTAGAGCACGCCACGGTCCACCAGCAGCTGAGCGGTGCCCTCGTGGGCCAGCTGGTTGTTCGCGCCGCCGCAGACGACCTGGGCGGGCAGCACGGCCACCGTCTCGTCGTCCAGGGCGCCGCCGAGCGCACACGGGGCGTAGACGTCGTGCGGGGTGCGCACCAGGGTCGCGGTGTCCTCGACCGCCCGGACGTCGGGGTGCTTCGCGCGGACCCGCTCGACGGCGGCGGCATCGACGTCGGTGACGACGACGGAGGCGCCGTCTTCGACCAGGGAGTCGACCAGCCAGGAGCCGACCTTGCCGACGCCGGCGACGGCGACCGTCCGCCCGGCCAGGGACGGCGATCCCCAGCGGTGCTGGGCGGCGGCCCGCATCCCCTGGAAGACGCCGAACGCGGTGAGCACCGAGGAGTCCCCGCACCCGCCGTGGGCCAGGGACCGGCCGTGGGCGAAGCGGGTCTCCCGGGCGACGACGTCGAGGTCGGCGTTGTACGTGCCGACGTCGCAGGCGGTGAGGTAGCGGCCGCCGAGGGCCTCGACGAAGCGGCCGTAGGCGCGTAGCAGGGCCTCGGTCTTGTCCTTCGTCGGGTCGCCGATGATGACGCCCTTGCCGCCACCGAGGTCGAGGCCGGCCAGGCTGTTCTTGTAGGCCATCGCCTTGGAGAGGGCCAGCGCGTCGGTGACCGCGTCGTCCTCGGAGGCGTAGGGGAAGAAGCGGGTGCCGCCCAGGGCTGGGCCCAGCGCGGTCGAGTAGACCGCGATCACCGCTCGCAGACCGGACTCCCGGTCGGTGCAGAAGACGACCTGTTCGTGCCCGGAGCCCATGACGTCCACGACCCGAGCCTAGGAGGCGGGGCCGTGGTCGGCAGGCCGACGGGTCAGCCGACGGCCACCCAGGCGTGGTCGCGGGCCGAGCGGGCCACCGCCTCCACGACGGTGGCCGCGGCCACCGCGTCGGTCAGGGTGGCCCCGGTGGGGGCGCCGGTCACGATGCCGGTGAGGAAAGCGGCGGCCTCGGAGACCTTGGTGTCGTCGAAGCTGGTGGCGTTGCCCGAGCCCGGCTGGAAGCGGGCGAAGTCGCCGTCCCCGGGGCGGGAGAGCGCGACAGTGGTCGGCTGGTCGGAGTAGTCGCCGCCGGCGGACACCGACAGCTCGCCGGGTCGGCGAAAGTCCCAGCTGATCACCCCGCGGGTGCCGTGCACCTCGAAGCCGTAGTCGTTCTGCTTGCCGACGGCGACCCGGCTGGCCTCCAGGAAGACCGGTGTCCGGGCCGTGGTCCGGCCCAGGAACGCGACGTAGTCCAGGTTCTCCACCGGCCCGGTGGGACCGCCCTCGACCCGGTCGTACTGGCTGGCGCCCGCCGAGGCCAGCGGGCGCTCCCGGATAAAGGTCTCGGTGTCGGCGACGACCTCGGCCAGGTCGCCGAGCAGGAAGCGGACCAGGTCGACGGCGTGCACCGACAGGTCGCCGAGCACCCCGCTGCCGCCCTGGGCGGCCTGGTAGCGCCAGCTCAGCGAGCCGGCCGGGTCGGCCGCGTAGTCGGCCAGCATCCGGAACCGGGCGTGCGTGACTGTGCCGATCGTGCCGGCGGTGAGCAGCGCGCGGGCCCGGGCGACAGCCGGGACCTGGCGGTAGTTGAAGCCCACGGCGCCCTGGACACCGGCCGCGGCCACCGCGTCGGCGACGGCCCGGGCGTCGGCTGCGGTCAGGCCCACCGGCTTCTCGATCCAGAGGTGCTTGCCGGCCTCGGCGACGGCGACCCCCACCTCGCGGTGCAGCGAGTTGGGCACGGTCACGCTGACCGCCTCGACGGCGTCGTCGGCCAGCAGCTCGCGCCAGTCGGCGTACCCGGTCCGTGGTGCGTACCGGGTGACGGCGTCGGCCAGCTGGCCGGGCACCGGGTCGGCGACGGCGGCCAGCCACGGGCGCAGCGGCAGCTCGGGCCAGTGGTGGGCGACCCGGGCGTAGGCGCGGGCGTGCACGTGGCCCATCCATCCGGCGCCGATGACCGCGACCCCGAGCGGGCGCTTGTCGCCGGGGGTGGTCTCGGACGGGGTGCTGGTCACGCGGCGGCTCCAAGGGGGTGGGTGGACGGACTGGTCACCACTCCACCAGCCCCGCGCGCGCCCGGGCAGAGACGGGTCGGTCCCACCTGTCGGGGAGACGGTCCCCGTCAGCCCCTCAAGTCCCACGCGTCACAGACCGATGGGAAAGGGACAGAACTGTGTGGGTTGCGGACAGCAACTGACGGGTCCCCGGGTCGCCGCGTGTTGCGCGTGTGACTGGTGGTGCGGATGGGACTCTGTCCGGAACTCACACGGCCATCCCTCTTCCCCAGGGAGCGACCATGCGGCAGCAGCTGCTGCGCGCGACCGGCACCCGCCGGACAACGACCGCCCGCACTCGATCCGGCGCGGCCGTCCTCCGCCGACCGCGGCGGGCGCTGACCGGCGGTCTCGTCGGGCTGCTGGCGGCTGCGCTGGTCACCCTCGGCGCGGGCCCGGCCCTCGCCGTCCCGGCCGCCCCGGGCAACCCCTCGGACGCCGAGATCGGCTCCGCCCAGGCGCAGCAGGACGCTGCCGCCACCGAGGTGGGCCGGCTCGCCGGGCTCGTCGCCACCGCCGAGGCCCAGCTCGAGCAGGTCCAGGTCGAGGCGGAGGCCGCCGGCACCGCCTACCTCGCCGCCGAGGAGGCGCTCGGCACCGCCCAGGCCGCGGCCGACCAGACCGCCGCCGAGCTGGCCACCGCGACCGCGGCGGTCACCGGCGCGCAGAGCCGGCTCAGCGAGTTCTCCCGGAACAGCTATATCAACGGCGCCGCACTCACCAGCGAGGTCGCCCTGCTCGACGCCGGCGGCCCCGCCGAGCTGGTCGAGAAGGCCGCGATGCTCGACTGGGTCGCTGCGAACCAGCTCGACGTGCTCGGCGCGCTCGAGGTTGCCCAGGTGGCCCAAGCAAACGCCGACTCCGCCGCCCGGGCCGCCGTCGCCGAGCGGGCCGCGGCGGAGCAGGTCGCCGAGGACGCCAAGGCCGAGGCCGACGCCCAGGTGGCCAGCCAGCAGTCCTCGGTGGCTGCGGCGAACGCCCAGAAGGCCGACTACGACGCCCAACTGCAGGCCGCCCAGATCCAGCTGCTCGCGCTGCAGGGTGCGCGCAACGCCTATCAGGCGTGGCTGGACCAAAAGGCCGCCGAGGAGGCCGCCGCCGCGGCCGCCCAGGCCCAGGCGGCTGCGGCTGCGGCAGCCCAGGCCCAGGCCGCCGCGGCTGCGGCCGCCGCCGCCTCGCAGAGCGTCCGGTCCCAGCCCTCCTCCGGTGGCGGCGGGAGCGTGTCGGCCGGCTCGTCCGGCTACGTGCTCCCGGCCGCCGGCCGCACCAGCAGCTGCTTCGGCGGTCGCTGGGGCACCACCCACTACGGCGTGGACATCGCCGCCCCGATCGGCACCCCTATCTACGCCGCCACCTCCGGGATCGTCCAGCGGGCGGGCGCGGCCACCGGCTTCGGCCAGGCCGTCTACATCCGTGGGGACGACGGTGCCGTCACCGTCTACGGCCACGTGAACCAGTACTTCGTCCGCGCCGGGGAGCGGGTGTCCGCCGGCGAGCAGGTCGCCGAGGTCGGCAACCGGGGCCAGTCCACCGGCCCGCACCTGCACTTCGAGGTGCACCCCGGCGGCGCGATGTACGGCGGTCAGATCAACCCGGTGCCGTGGATGGCGGCCCGCGGAGTGACGATCCGGGGCTGCTGAGCAGCCCCCACCGACGACAGCGGCCCGGCACCCCATGGACGGGGAGCCGGGCCGCTGGGCCGTGCGGCCCGGTCAGCCGGTGGTGCCGCAGTTGTCCTGGATCCAGGTGCCGACGGCTTCCTCGGCGCTGGTCGCCTGGGCGGTGACGTCGTTGTAGGTCTGCTGGAAGGCCGCCTGGCCGTCCTCGGTGGTGAGGTCGACGGAGGAGGCGGCGTCCGACAGTTGGGCGTAGGCGTCCCGCAGGACGGTGAAGTCGCCCGCCAGGTCGGCCGGCGGGGTCAGCGTGTCGAGGCCGGCGACGACCTGCTGCAGCACGCCCGGGATGGTCTCGGGGGTCGCGGTCGACAGCTGGCTGCTGACATCCGCCACCACGGCCTGCCCCTGCTGGCAGAACGCGGCAACGTCCTCAGCTGGTGCCTCGCTGGTGGTCTGCTCGGAGCTGCTGCTGGTGCTCGCGGCAGAGCTGCCGGAGCTGCCGGAGCTGCCGGCAGCGGTGGACTCCTCGTCCGCACCACCGCACGCGGTGAGCAGGACGAGGGCGGCGGCCGCGGAGAGGGCCGTCTTCGTGACTGTCGACAGGCGCATGGGCCCAGGCTACGGCTCGGACGGGCGACCTAGGGTCGGGGTGTGGACGCACCCGTGGACCCCCGCAGGCAGTGGTCGCTGCCCGCGCCGGGGGAGATGACCCGCACCGCCGACCCCGAGCCGCTGGTCACCCGGGTGTTGGCGCCCAACCCGTCCGGGATGACCCTGGACGGCACGAACACCTACCTGGTGGGCGCCCCGGGCAGCGGGCAGGTCGTCGTCGTCGACCCCGGTCCGACCGACCCCGCACACCTGGCGGCCGTGCAGGCCGCGCTGGCGGTGCGGGACGCCGGGGTGGTCGGCGTGCTGGTCACCCACCACCACGGCGACCACGCCGAGGCCGCGCTGCCCTGGGGCGAGCACTTCGGCGCCCGGGTCGCGGCCGCCTCGCCGGACGTCGCCGGCCCGGGCGGGCGGGTGCTCGTCGCCGGGGACGACGTCGCGCTGGCCGGCACCACGCTGGGCGTCGTCGGCACGCCGGGGCACACCAGCGACCACCTGGCGTTCCGGCTGGAGTCCGGCGCGGTGCTCGTGGGGGACCACGTGCTCGGCCGGGGGACGTCGGTCCTCACGCACCCGGAGGGCGACGTGGTCGCCTACCTGGACTCGCTGCGCCGGCTGCACGACCTGGGTCCCTCGGCGCTGTACTGCGGGCACGGCCCGGAGCTGACCGAGGACGTCGGCGCGGTGCTGGACTTCTACCTGGCCCACCGGGCGTACCGGGAGGGCCAGCTGGTGGCGGTCCTGGCGGACGGCCCGCGGACCGTCGACGAACTGGTCGCCGAGGTCTACGCCGCGGTGCCCCGCGAGGTGTGGCCGGCGGCCGCGCAGTCGACCCGGGCGACGCTGGTCAAGCTCACCGCCGAGGGCCGGGTGGAGGCCACCGGGGACGCCGTCCGGCTGGCCTGAGGGACGACGGGGACCGTGCGACCGGGACGTCGATGGGCGGCGGTCCGTTCCCGTGGCCCGGGTGCGACCCGTGCGGGTGGGGTCCGGGAGTCGGAGCGGCTACGGGGCGGGGGCGCGTCGTATCTTGACGCCATGACGAGGACGGAGGGCCCAGCGCGGTGAGCTCGCCGCACCTCCCTCCGATGCCCTACTCGGGCCACAGCAGCGCACCGCACCTCGACCCGGGCGTGGCCGCGCGCTCCGACCGGGTGGGTGTCCTGGACCCCGAAGCCGTGGGGGCCCGCCGTCGGGCGGCGTTGCCGTGGGCGCTGGCCCTGGTCACCGCCACGCTGGCCGGCACGTACGAGGGACCGGGCACCGTGCAGCAGCGCGAGGCCTGGATCCGGATGATCGCCAACGCGACCGGCTGGTGGCCCGAGGAGCAGTGCGACTGCCCGCCGGGGTGCGCCGTGCGACCCGGACTGCCCGGCGGACCGGCCGGCCCGGTCTGTCGTGGGCTTCGCGGACTCCGCTGCCGGTGACCGTGCCACGACAGGTGGCCCGTCGCGCGACCCGAGTGCGCACCACGCCCGCTCGATCCCGATGGACGGGGGTCCGGGCGGTCCGATCAGGCCCGAGCGGCCGCCGATTCCCTACGGCCGCGGCGTGACCGGCCCGGCCCGGCCGACCCCGGTGGCGCCTCCGTTCGCGGTGCCTGCCGGTCCCTCGGGTGGCTCGCCGACCCCGGGCGGATCTCTCCCCGCCGGCCCCGGCGCGCCGGGGCCCCGCCCACGCGGCGGTCCCAGCGGCCCGGGTGGCGCTACGGTCCCGTCCGACCACAGCGGCCCGGCCGGCCAGGGCGAGGCGGGCGTGACCGACGCCAGCCCGCTGGACGTCGACCGCTGGGACGACGGGTCCGGCGTCACCACGTCGGTCGTGCTGGTCGTGCAGGCACCCGGCGGTTCCACCGTCGGGATGCTGGCCCGGTGGGTGGACGCCGGAACGGGCCGGCGCCCGGTCCTGGTGCTCTCCGACGTGCCCGGCTCGTCGTTCTGGTGGGGCGTCCCGGCGGCGGTGCTGCTGGTCGTCGGGCACGCCCTGCAGGTGTTCCGGGCGCACCGGCAGGGCACGGCCGACGTCGTCGTCCTCGGCGACCGGCGTGCGCCGGTGCCCACGCTCACCGAGCTCCCGGTGCACGTCGTCGACGGGGTGCCCAGTGTGCTCAGCGGCCGGGCACCGCGGGTGCTCGACACCGCGGAGGCCGTGGCAGCCGCGCGGAGCCTGCGGCTGCGTCCGGTCCCGGACCTGCTCGGCCGGATGCGACTGGAGCACGGCTCCCGCCGCTGAGCCCGGCCCGGGCGGACCGGTCGGCGGACCGGGGCCGGGAGCGGCTGGGTCGGGAGCGCAGGCCGGGCTGTCAGGCCAGGTCGAGGTGCCCGCAGAGGTGGCTGACCAGCACGGGCAGGTCGGCCAGCGCCGCGGGCAGCTGGGCCAGCGCGGCCTCGTTGTCGGGCACGGCGCCCGGATTGCCGCTCGCCCGGGTCGCGGCCAGCACCGCGGCCGACCACAGGTCCCGGCAGCGGGCAGTGTCCCGCCAGCGCAGCACGGCGGCCACCGGCAGCTCGAGCACCGGTCGTCCGGGCCGCCCGAGGGCGTGCTCGTCGGTGGCGCCCAGCCCCAGGCCCAGCATCAGCGGGCCAGGCCCAGCATCAGCGGGCGGGCCCGCCCCGGCGGGCGGCCCCCACCGAGGGCCGGCCCGGGTCCCAGGAGACCAGCAGCCCCGCCCCGAGCAGGTCCGCCACGTCACGGTGGGGCCGGGCCACGCCCACCTCGGCCGCGCGCTGCAGCAGCAGCTCCCGGTCACCGACCGGGTCGTCGCCAGCCAGCCCTCGGGCCAGCCCCCACACCGCTGTCTGGTCGGCACCCAGGGCGCGGGCCTCCCAGCCCAGCCGGACCACCGACGCCACCCCGGCGCCGGCGTCCTGCCGGGGTCCCAGCGGCAGCCCGACGGGCAGCACCAGGGCGCCGGTCACCGGGCGCCCCCGAGGTCCAGAATGGCAGCGCTGACCGGCAGCAGTGGGTGCAGCGCAGCCCGGCGACGACGTCGTCGGCACCCCACGCGTCCGCTCCGCCCTGCGGGTCCCCGTGGGTCAACGCCCAGACGCTGAACTCCTCGGCCGTCAGGTCGACCGGCCGCGGCCCCAGGCGGACCTCGATCGTCGGCACGTCGGTGCGCAGGCCGAGCAGGTGCCCCACGGGGTAGACCCGCTCGGACGGCGGGGCGGCAGCGGCGGTCATCGCGTCGACCTCAGCCAGCCCGGGGGCCCGGGCCGGTCGGCGATGACTGGCCGCGCGGTGTCAGGCCCCCGTGTCAGGCTGCACGGGTGAGCGTGCACAGCGACGTGCCCGTCGTCCGGGCGGCGGACAGCGAGACCGACCAGCGGCGGGCTGCGGCGGGCCTGGCCGCGCGTGGCGTCGTCCGCGGCGACCGGGTGGTGGTGTCGGCGGCGGCGTCCCCGGCCCTGCTGGCCGCGGTGCTGGGGGCGCTGCGGGTCGGCGTCGTGCCGGTCGTGCTGGACCCGGCCCTGCCGGCCGCCGAGCGCGCCGACCTGGTCGCTGACGCCGACCCGGTGCTGGACCTGGGCACCGACCCCGGGGTCCTGCTCGGCGAGGACGAAGCCGACCTGGCGTTGTTCCCGCTGGCCCGGCCGATGCACTACACGTCCGGAACGACGGGCCGCCGCAAGGGCGTGTGGTCCGGGGTCCTGACCGACGACGACGCCCGCGCGCTGGCCACCGAGGAGATCGGGCTCTGGGGCTTCGTGCCCACCGACCGGCACCTGGTGCTCTCCCCGCTGCACCACTCCGCGCCGCTGCGCTTCGCCGCGCACACCCTGCTGGCCGGCGGCGAGGTGCTGCTGCCCGGCCCGTTCGACGCCGCGCGCGCTGCCGCGGTGATCACCGGGATGCGGCCGACGACGACGTTCTGCGTGCCCACCCACCTGCAACGGCTGCTCCGCGAGGACGTCGACTGGTCCTCCTTCCGGGTCCTCGCGCACGCTGGCGCGCCCTGCCCCGAACCGGTCAAGCGGGCGGTGCTGGCGGCGTTGCCCGAGGGCGTGGTGTGGGAGTTCTACGGCTCCACCGAGGCCCAGTTCACCGTCTGCTCCACCGCCGACTGGCTCGCGCACCCGGGCAGCGTCGGGCGGGCCCGGCCGGGCCGGACGCTGACCACCGACGAGCGCGGCCAGCTGTGGTGCGCCGTCCCGCGGTGGGCCCGGTTCGAGTACTGGCGGGCCCCGGACAAGACCGCGGCGGCGTGGTCCTCGGACGAGCACGGCGACCGGGTCACCGTCGGCGACCTGGGCCGGGTGGACGAGGACGGCGTGGTCTGGCTGGACGGCCGCCGGGAGGACCTGGTGATCTCCGGCGGGGTCAACGTCTACCCGGCCGAGGTGGAGGCCGTGCTCGACGCGCACCCGGCCGTGGTGGAGTCCGCCGTCGTGGGGGTGCCCGACGACGACTGGGGCCAGCGGGTGGTCGCGGCCTACGTCGGCGAGGTGTCGCCCGAGGAGCTGGGCGCTTTCGCCCGGGAGCGGCTGGCCCCGGCCAAACGGCCCAAGTCGCTGCACCCGGTGGGCGAGCTGCCGCGCACCTCGACCGGCAAGGTGCGTCGGCTGGACCTGCCGGGGGTCCTCGGGCTGTGACCGACCGGGACGTGATCGTCGTCGGCGGCGGGTCCGCCGGCTGTGCGCTGGCCGCCCGGCTGGTCGACGCCGGCCGCTCGGTGCTGCTGTTGGAGGCCGGCCGGGACCACCCGCAGCCCGAGGACTTCCCGGCGACCATCCTCGACGCCGCGACCATGGGCGCCGCCGTCCCCGGGCACCCGGCGAACTGGGACCTGACCGGCGAGCTGACCGACGGCGTCCGCTGGCCGGTGCCGCGCGGCCGGGTGCTCGGCGGCTCCAGCGCGCTCAACGGCACGTACTTCATCCGGGCCCCGCGCGCGGACCTGGACGGCTGGGCGGCCGCGGGCAACGACCTGTGGTCGGCCGACGCGCTGCTGCCCTGCTTCGTGCGCAGCGAATCGGACCGCGAGTACGGCGACCGGCCCGGGCACGGCATCGCCGGCCCGATGCCGGTCACCCGGACGACCACCCCGCACCCGGTCAGCGACGCCTTCACCGCGGCCTGCCTGGAGCTGGGCTTCCCGGCCGAGCTGGACAAGAACGCCGACGGCCCGCCCGGGGTGGGGCCGGTCCCGGTCAACGTCCGGGACGGCGTCCGGGTGAACACCGCGATGGCCTACCTGTCGCCCCGGCGGCAGCACCCGGGGCTGACGGTCCGCGGCTCCACCCCCGTCGTCCGGGTGCTGGTGGAGCACGGTCGCGCGGTGGGCGTGCGGACCGCCGACGGCACCGGGCTGCGGGCCGCCGAGGTCGTGCTGGCGTGCGGTGCGGTCGGGTCCCCGCACCTGCTGATGCTGTCCGGGATCGGCGCGGCCGACGCGCTGCGCGCCGTCGGGGTGGCCCCGGTGGTCGACCTGCCCGGGGTGGGCGCGGACTTCACCGACCACCCCGACCTCTACGTCACCTACCAGCCCGCCCGCCGAACGCCGATGCCCCGCGGGATGCTGCCGCTGACCACCGCGCTGAACACCGCGGACCACCTCGAGGTCATGCCGTGGCTCAAGCCGTTCAGCAAGGTGATGCTGTCCCGCTCGGACGGGCACGCGCTCTCCGGGCTGACCGAGGTGCTCCGCCGGCCGGCCGCGACGCTGCGGGCACTGCGCGGCTCCTCGTTGCAGAAGGTGCTGCAGCAGGCCCGCACCCGCGACGACCTCTACCTGGGCGTCGCGCTGCAGGCCGAGGACAGCCGCGGTCGGCTGTCGCTGACCAGCGCCGACCCGTGCGTGCAGCCGCGGATCGAGTACCGGTACCTGAGCACCGCTTCCGATCGGCGGCGGATGCGCGAGGTGGTCCGGCTGGCCGCGGACCTGCTGCGGACGACGGCGATGGCCCCGCTGGTGGCCGGGCGCACCGGGCTGCCCGACGACGTGCTGGCCGACGACGCGGCGCTGGACGCCTGGGCGCACGCGCACCTGGCGACCGCCGTCCACCTGGCCGGCAGCGCCCGGATGGGGCCCGACGACGACCCGGGGGCCGTCGTCGACCAGCACCTGCGGGTGCGCGGGGTCGAGGGGCTGCGGGTGGTGGACACCTCGGTCATGCCGACAGTGACCACCCGCGGCCCGGCGGCCCCCGCGGTGGCGATCGGCGAGCGTGCCGCGGAGCTGATGACCGGGTCCTGACCCGGGCTGTGGACGGGCGGCAGCGGCCCGACGGGCGTGCCAGGCTGGCCGGGTGACCCGGCCGCCCCCGCTCATGGAGACCCGCAAGGTCCTGCAGGCGGCGCGCCCGCCGGTGGGCGAGGGCCCCCCGACCCGCGCCGTGCTGGCCGGGCTGCGGCGGCTGCGGCCCCCGGCGTCGGTGCTGGTCGCCGTGCTGGTGATGGCGCTGGTCCCGCTGGTGCTGCTCGTCGGGGCGGTGTCCCTCGTCGTCGGCACCTGGTCGACCGACGGGGTCTTCGTGGCGCTGGCGACGACGCTGCTGCTGGGCGGCCTGCTCGTCGTGTTGTCCGCGCTGGCCTGGCGCGGGGTCAAGCGCGCGCTGCACTTCGGCGCCTACGAGCAGGGGCTCTTCGTCGCCCGGCTGACCACCGTCGCCTGCGTGGCGATCGCGGGGTTCCTGCTCTGGTACGTCGTCAGTGAGGGCAACCCGCAGGAGCCCTCCATGCTGGTGCCGTTCGTCGTGCTGGCGCTGGTCTGGCTGCCGGCGCTTCCGCTGCAGGCGCCCTCGGCCAAGGCCTGGCCCGACCGGGTGCTGCTGCGCAGCGGGCCCGAGGTGCGCAGCCGCCGCGAGCTGGGCTTCCTGCTCGACGCCCGGCCGCACTCCTGCGGGGTGCCGCTGCCCGTCGACGGCGCCGTCGAGGTCGCCGACGAGGAAGCCCGTGGGTGGGTCTGGCGCGGCAGCTGCCCGGCCTGCGGACGGTCGGCGGTGCACGTGTTCCGGCTGCGCGCCGCGGACGCGCCGGACGCGGCCGACCCGCTCGCGTGGGGCCGGGTCGGCTCGGCCCCGGCGCTGGGTGGGGGTGACCTGCTGTACCTGGGTGACGCCTACGCCGTCCCGGCCGGGCTCGACCCGGCCGCGTTGTCCGAGGACGAGCTGCGGGCCAGCTGGGTCCGGGCGCTGGCCTCGGACCAGGCGACCGAGCAGCTGCTGGCCCTGGTGCCGGCCGGGAAGGTCGCCGTCCCGGTCTGGCGGCGGACGGGTCGGCCGGTGCCGTGGACCACCCCGGGGGAGCGGTTCAGCCGGGCCGACGTCCAGGCCCGGCTCGGCGAGCGTCGGGACGTGCTGCAGCGGGTCGAGCAGGAGTGGGCACGCCGCGCGCCGGCCTGAGGTCGATCAGCGCAGGGCGCGGATGGACGTGCTGGTGTTCGACAGCGGCGACCACGCGTCGGGGTGCGCCTGACCGGAGTCGACCACCCAGCCCGGGGTGTGGGCGCGCGTGGTGGACCCGCGCTCGGTGGAGGGCCGCGCGCTGAGCGTCACGATGAGGGCGAGCAGCACGACGAGACCCACGAGCACGCCACCGATGACCAAGAGCGTCGACACCATGACTCGACGTTAGGCGAGCGGACCGTTCCGTCGCCCCAGCAGAACTCACTCAACATCACCGCCTCGCCACGGAGAGTATGGCCAGACTCGGTACCACCCGTCCCAGCAGCCCCGGTGGTCAGCCTGCGGGTTGCAGGACGGCGTCCAGGGCGTCCCACCGGCTGATCTCGCAGCCGTCGGTCCGGCTGAAGGTGGCGTCCACCGGGTCGCCGTCCACGGTGCCGGTCACGGTGGCTGTCTGCGGGCCGCCGAACTGCTGGGTGCAGATGCCGTCGGCGGCGGTCGGCTCGAACCCGGCCGTACCCACCGTGGCCAGCTGGTCGCAGGCTGCCGCCGGGTCGGCGACGTCGCCCCCGGCCGGGTCGCAGGTCAGGGTGGCCTGGCTGGTCTGCCCGTCGCCCTCGGCGTCGAGCACCACGGTCAGCTCGGTGGCCGGGGTCGGACGGTCGCTGCCGGTGTCCTCGGACCCGCCGCCGCACCCGGCCAGCACCAGCGTCACGCCCAGGAGGGTGAGCGCGCGCCTCACGGCGTCTCGTCCAGCAGGTCGGCCAGCACCCGGGGGAGGACGTCGTCGGGGACCGCCTGCGGGTCGGGCAGCGCCTCCAGGGTCAGGCCGTTCGTCAGCGCGATGAGCACGAGGGTCAGGTTGCCCGCATCCCAGCCGGTCCGCACGGGGTGATCGGCCAGGAAGCGCTCGACCACCTCGGCGACCCGGGCCCGCAACTCCCGCCGGGAGGCGACGAACGCCGTCCGGGCAGCGGGGTCGCGCACGGCCCGCTGCCAGAACTCCAGGTAGAGCAGCTGCCAGGCGGCGTCCCGGCGGGACAGCTGGGCGCCGACGACCGCGAGCGCGCCCGGCAGGTCGGTGGTGTCGGCCAGGGCCCGCTCGACCGCCTCGACCCGGGCGGCGACCTCGGCCTCCATCAGCGCGAGGAACAGCTCGTCCTTGCTGCCGAAGTTGGAGTAGACGGCGCCCTTGGTGAAGCCGGCGGCGGCCGCGACCTGGTCGGTGCTGGCCCCGGCGAAGCCCCGCTCGGCGAACACGTCGCGGGCGGCGGCCAGCACCCTCGCCCGGACCTCGTCCCGGCGCGGACGGGTGCGGACAGTCACGTCGGCCGGGCTCGCTCTGTCCACGACGGCGGAGCATACTCGTGCGTATCGGATACGCATCAGTATCGAGGGAGAGACGATGAGCCAGCACGGTCTGCACGAGGCGCCCCGCCGGGAGCTGCTGCCCGGGGTGACGCGACGCGCGGCAGTCCTCGTCGTCGGCGTCCTGCTGCTGCAGCTGGGCTTCGTGCTCAGCTACATCGGGGCGTTCCACGCCCCGGTGCCGCGGGAGGTCCCGCTCGCCGTCGTCGTGCCCGCCGGTGCGCCGGCCGGAACGGCGGACTCCCTGGTCGCACAGCTGAACGGCCTGGACGGCAGCCCGCTGGACGCCACCGCCTACGACACCGAGGACGCCGCCCGCCGGGCGATCGCCGACCGTGAGGTCGATGGGGCGTTCCTGTCGGGCGCCGGGACCCAGGACGTGCTGCTGGTGGCCGGCGCCGAGGGTGGAGCGGTCAGCTCCGCGCTGGAGCAGGTGCTCACCGGCGTCGACGCCAGCCGGTCACGCACGCTGACCACCTCCGACGTCCTGCCCGCCGGGGACGGCGACGCCCGCGGGTTGTCGGCGTTCTACCTCGCCGTCGGCTGGGTGGTGGGCGGGTACCTGGTCGCCGCGATCATCGGGATCAGCTCGGGCTCCCGGCCGCTCACCCGGGGCCGCGGGGCGACCAGGCTGGCCGCTCTGGCGGTGTACGCGCTGCTCAGCGGGGTGGGTGGCACTCTCGTTGCCGGTCCGGTACTCGGGGCGCTGGACGGGCACCTGGTCGCGCTGTCGGTCTTCGGCGCGCTGCTGGTCGTCGCCGTCGGGGCGTTCACCATGGCGCTGCAGGTCTGGACCGGGCTGGTGGGCATCGGCCTGGCGATCGTGCTTTTCGTGGTGCTGGGCAACCCCAGCGCCGGGGGTGCCTACCCGGCCCCGCTGCTGCCGCCGTTCTGGGCCGCCATCGGCCCGTGGCTGCCGCCGGGCGCCGGGACCGCGGCGGTCCGCGGGATCGCCTACTTCGGCGGTGCCGGGGTGGCCCAGGCGGTGTGGGTGCTCGTGGCCTACGCGGTGCTCGGCGTCGTCGGCGTGCTGCTGGGGTCTGGCGGCGGCACGGCTGCCGACGCGGAGCCCGAGCCGCTCAGGACCGCCCAGGACGCCCCGTCCAAGGTAGATGGTGACCGGGAAGGTGCCGGCGGCCGCACCCGTGGTGGCGTCCGAGCCGGTGGACTCCTCGGTCGAGCCTCCACAGGCGGGCAGCACCAGCGCGGCGACGACGGAGAAGCTGACCCGCTGCTCGCAGGCGCGCTCCCCGGCTGAGGCCGGACCGGCTCAGCGGACGAGGCCGGTGGACAGGACGTCCAGCAGCCGGCCGGCGGCCAGCCCGACGACCAGGACGCCGACGGCGCACCCCAGCGCGGTCCCGGTCGCCCACGGACGGCGGTCCGCGAGGCCGGGTGAGGGCGTCGTCCCGGCTGGCGGGCGGACCAGCTCGGACACCCAGCGCAACACGTAGAACAGGCTCGCCACGCTGGCGGCCGCGGCGACGACGACCAGCCAGGCCAGCCCGCCGTCCCAGGCCGCGGTGAACGTCGTCAGCTTGCCCAGGAAGACCGCGGTCGGCGGGGTCCCGACGAGGCTCAGCAGCCCGACCACGAGCACGCCGGCCGCCCAGGGCTGCTGCCGGGCGAGCCCGCGCGCGTCCTGGACGGTCCGTTGGTCGGGCCGGGCGGCCAGGACGGCGAAGACCGACAGGTTCGTCACGGTGTAGCCGAGCAGGTAGACCGCGAGCGAGGGCAGCGCCAGGTCGCTGCGTCCGGCGGCCGCGACCGGGAGCAGCAGGAAGCCGACCTGGCTGACCGTCGACCAGCCCAGCAGCCGCCGCAGGTCCCGCTGCGCGAACGCGGCGAAGGTGCCCAGCACCATGCTGGCCGTAGCCAGCAGGCCGACCAGCAGTGCCACCGGCACACCGGTGGGTACGACCTCGACCAGCCGGTACGCGGCCAGCAGTCCGCCCACCTTGGGCACCGTGGTGAGGAACGCAGCGGACGTCGTCCGGGCGCCCTGGGTGGCGTCGGGCACCCAGGAGTGCAGCGGGACCGCGCCGGCCTCGAAGAGCAGGCCGGTCAGCACGGCCAGCACGCCGAACGCGACCGCCGCCCGGGGTGCTGTGGACAGCTGCTCGGCCAGCACCCGGTAGGTGCTGCCTCCGCCCAGGGCGGTCAGCACGACGCTGCCCAGCATCAGCACGATGCCGGCCAGTGCACCGAGCAGGTAGGTCGTCACCGCGGCCTCCGCGCCCAGCCGGGACAGGTCCAGCCCGATCAGCCCGTACACCGGGATGGAGGCCAGCAGGAACCCCACGACCAGCACCAGCAGGTCGCTGGCCCCGGCCAGCACGACCACCCCGAGCGTGGCCAGCAGCAGCAGCGCGTACGTCTCGCTCTCCCGCCGGTCCCCGGACAGCTCCTCCACACCCAGGCCGATCACCAACAGGGTCCCGCCGGCGGCCACCAGTCGGGCGACCGCCGTGCCGGTGTCGACGGCGTAGCTGCCGCTGAAGACGGTGGTCGGCGTGCCCAGCGCCAGCAGAGCGGTGACCATCGAGGCGAGCAGCGCGACGACCGCGATCAGTCGGGCAGCCCACTGCCGGTGCCGGGGCAGGAACGACCCGGACAACAGCGCGCCGACCCCGCCGGCCAGCAGGCTCGCCTCGGGCAGCAGGGCGCCGTAGTCCATTAGCGGCCGACCAGCTCGACGACCGAGGTCGCGGCCGGGGTGATCCAGCCCAGCAGGGTCGCCGGGACGACCCCGACCACCAGGGCCAGCAACAGCAGCCCGGCGACCGGCAGCGTCTCGGTGGCGCGCAGGTCCTGGAAGCCCACCGACAGCCCCCGGGTCGGCCCGGTCAGCAGCTGTTGCACCGCCCGCAGCAGCAGGGCCGCGGTCAGCAGGATGCCCGGGACGGCGGCCACCGCCCACGAGGTGGCGCCGATGCTGCCGGTGAGGACCTGGAACTCGGCGACGAACCCGCTGAACCCGGGCAGCCCCAAGGAGGCGAAGGCGCCGACCACCAGCAGGGCCGCGAACCGGGGCGCGGGGGCGGCGAGCCCGCCGAAGGACCCGAGGTCGTAGCTGTCCCGCCGGTCGTGCAGCACCCCGGCCAGCAGGAACAGCGCCCCGGTGATCAGTCCGTGGCTGACCATCTGGGTGACCGCGCCGGTGACCGCGACACCGCGGGCGACGGCGTCGCTGCCGGAGACCAGGCCGGCGGCGCCGACGGCGAGCACCACGTAGCCCATGTGGTTGACCGAGGTGTAGGCGATCATCCGCTTGAGGTCGCGCTGGGCCATTGCCACCAGCGCCCCCCACAGCACGGACACGATGCCCACCCCGACCAGCACCCAGGCCCAGGCGCGCCAGGCGTCGGGCAGCATCGGCATGGCGATCCGGACGAAGCCGTAGGTGCCCAGCTTGAGCATCACCGCGGCCAGCACGGCCGAGCCGACCGCCGGGGCATCGGTGTGCGCCGGGGGCAGCCAGGTGTGGAAGGGCACCACCGGGGTCTTGATCGCCAACCCGAGCAGCACCGCCCCGAGGACGAGGGCGCCGGCGACGGGAGAGCCCTGCAGAGGTGCTGCGGCGATCAGCTCGGGGATGTCGAAGGTGTGCGGGTCGGCGGCCAGGTACAGGCCGATGAAGCCGACGAGCAGGGCCAGGCTGCCGAGGAAGGTGTACAGGAAGAACTGCAGTGCGGACCGCCGGTGGTCCCCGTGCCCCCACCCGGCCAGCGAGAAGTACATCCCGACGATGGTCAGGTCGAAGAACACGAAGAACAGCACGAGGTCCTGGGCGGCGAACACGCCCAGGCAGGCGGTCTGCAGGAAGAGGAAGAGCGCGGCCTGGGCGCGTGGCCGGTGCTGCTCGCGCAACGAGTAGACCGCGCACCCGGCGAAGACCACCCCGGTGAGCAGCAGCAGCGGCAGGGATAGCCCGTCCACCCCGACGTGGTAGCCGACCCCCACCGAGGGGATCCACTCCAGCCGTCGCTCGTAGGCCAGCGCTCCCGGTGCCGGGGTCCGGTAGGCCACCGCCATGCCGACCAGCAGGGCCAGGTCGAGCACGGTCACCGCCACCCACGTCCCGCGGGCGGCCCGGTCGCCGACGTCGACGGCGGCCAGCAGCACGGCGGCCACCAGGGGGACGAACACGACCAGGTCGAGCACGGTCACCTCACCACGAGCACGAGCAGGAGGGCCGCGGCGAGGACCACCGCGACCTGGACGTAGTACTGATGTGTCAGGCCGGTCTGTGGCCGGCGGGCCAGCACGCCCAGCCCACGGGCGCCCCGGGTCACCGCGCGCACCGCGGCCCCCGGCCCGGCATCGTCCAGCCGGGTGCTCCCGGCGGCGGCCCGCGTCGTGTCGGCGGCCACCCGGTCCACGGCGCCGGCCACCCCGGCGTCGTCGAGGGCCGCGACACCCCGGGCCAGCCCGCGGACCCCGGCCACCCCCCCCAGCACCCCGTGCTGCAGTGCGTCATCACCGCGGCCCGACCAGTCGGCCAGCCGCACCGTGCCGGCCCCCAGTAGCTCCCCGGCCCGGGGCAGGCCCAGCCAGTGCACCGCCCAGCTCGGCGCGGGGGCGGGGCGGCGGAGGACGACCGCCAGCACCCCGAGGGCGAGGATGCCCCCGAGCACCAGCTCGCCGGGTCCGGCGTCGTCCACGGCGAGCGCACCCAGACCCACCGCGCCCAGCCCCAGCACCCCGATCGGCAGCAGCAGGGCGCGGGGGACCGTCCCGGTGCCGGGGTCCTCGTCCCCACCGGGTTCGGGTGCCGCCTGCGACCAGAGCACGCGCAGTGCCGTGCTCGCGTACGCAGCGGACAGGGCCGCCCCGACCAGGCCGACGGCCCACAAGGCCGTCGAGTCCTCCCGGGCGGCGGCGAGCACGGCGCCCTTGCTGGCCCACAGGGCCAGCGGCGGCGCCCCGGCCAACGCCAGCAGGCCGATGGTGGCCAGTCCGCCCAGCAGCGGGAACCGCCGGGCCGCCCCGCGCAGCACGGCCAGCCGCTTGCTGCCCAGCGCGGTCAGCCACGCCCCGGCGGCCAGGAACAGCGCCGCCTTGGTCGCGGCGTGCGCGATCAGCTGGTCGGTGCCCGCGGTCGTCGCCGACAGGCCGGCCGCCAGGACGACGAAGCCCAGCTGGGCAGCGGTCGAGGCGGCCAGCAGCTGCTTGAGGTCGGTCTGCGCCACGGCCACGGCCCCGAGGGCAACGGTGGTGAGCGCCCCCGCCCAGGCCGCGGCCGGACCGGCCCAGCCGGTGGCGGCCAGCAGGGGCGAGGTGCGCAGCAGCAGGTAACCGCCCATCGCGACCATCGCCGCCGAGTGCAGCAGGGCACTCACCGGCGACGGGCCCTGCATCGCCCCGGACAACCAGCCGCTGAACGGCAGCTGGGCTGCCTTGCCCAGGGCCGCGACCAGCACGCCCGCGGCAGCCAGGTGCACCCAGGGTCCGGTGGCGTCGGGCAACCGCTCCAGTGACCACCCGCTGCCACCGGCCAGGGCGGCGCCGCCGGTCAGGTACAGGCCCAGGTCGGCGGCCCGGGTGGTGAGGAACGCGGTCTGCCCGCCGCGAACCCGCTCGGGGTCGCGCCAGCGCAGCCCGATCAGGGCGTAGGAGGTGGCGCCCATGATCTCCCAGCCCAGCAGCAGGCCGGGCAGGGTCGCCGCGGTCACGGTGAGGGTCACCGACCCCAGGAACAGCAGCATCAGGCCCCAGAAGCGGGTGGGCCGGTGCTCACCGTCCAGGGCTGCGGCCAGCAGGACCAGCAGGGCGACGACGGTGACGGTGACCAGCACCGGCCCGGACAGGTCGTCGACCAGCAGCCGGACCTCGCCGCCGGGCACCGTGGGCAGGAAGGCCCAGGACAGCATCGGCCGGGTCGCCGCGGCCGAGGCCGCCACGGCCGCGGCCGCGGTCAGCGCCGCCGTCCCCACCGCGAGCCACGGCGCGGCCCGCAGCACCCCGGCCGTCCCCACGGCGACCAGGCACAGCAGGGCGCCGGCGACCAGCGGCAGGGCGACCAGCGCGGCCAGCAGCACGCCGCTCACCCGCGCAGGTCCGTCACGGCGTCGGCGGAGTCGGTGCCCCGGACCCGGTGCAGCAGGGTGGCCACCGCGAAGCCCATCGCCATCTCCACGGTCATGGCGGTGATGACCACCAACAGCAGCACCTGGCCGTCCGGAGAGGGCGAGGTGAACCACCAGAACCCGGCGGCAGCCAGGATCACCCCGTTGAGCATCAGCTCCAGGCCCATCATCACCATCACCACGACCTGCTGGGACAGCGCGCCGTAGAGCCCGACACTGAACAGGGCCGCGGCGACCAGCAGCACGGCCTGCAGCGTCATCGTCCGACCCCGCCGCGGACCGGGTCGGACGGGCGGGAGCGGAGGTCGTCGCCGAACCGGTCGTACCGGGAGCGCGTCGTGGCCAGGCACAGCGCCGCGACGACGGTCGCGAACAGCACGGCGCTCACCGTGAGCATCACCAGCATCTTGGACTCCATCAGGGCGGCGCCCAGCGCGACCGTCGGGTCCGCCACCGGGGCACCCCGTCGTTCCGGCCAGGGCACCAGGACCGCCCCACCCCCCAGCACGAGGAAACAGCCCACGGCCAGCACCGCCGGCGTCCGGGTGCCGTGGGTCATGCTCATCGGCATCAGCGCCGGGTTCATCCCCATGAACATGACCATGAAGACGGCCATGACGGCCATCTCCATCGTCATCATCAGCACCGTCACCACACCGACGAAGTGCAGGTCGACCAGCACCAGGCACAGCCCGACGGCCGCGAAGGACACGGCCAGCGCGTAGCTGGCCCGGGCCATCGAGTCGACCCGGAACACCGCGATGCCGGTGCCGACCGCGACGACCGACAGCACCCAGAACGCGATCCCGCTGAGCACCCCGGCTCCTCCCACTCAGACCACCACCACGACGGCGACCACCAGCAGCTGCACCAGCACCGCCGGCAGCAGCACCAGCCAGGCCACCTCGGTGAACCGCTCGGCTCGCAGCAGCGGCACCCGGCGCCCTGCGGCGGCCAGTGCCACGGCCAGCACGACGGTCTTGACCAGCACCCACGCCCAGCCGGGCAGCAGCGGACCGGCCCCGCCGCCCAGGAACAGCGACACCCCGAACCCGGCGGCCGCGACCAGCAGCGCCCAGCGGCCGGCGGACAGCAGCAGCCGGTCCACCCCGGACAGCTCGGCGGTGAGCCCACCGGCGAGATCGCGACCGGCGGGTGCGGCGAACGGCCCCCGGGCGGTGAAGCCCAGCACGGCCAGGCAGAAGACCCCGAACGCGACCGGCATCCAGACCACGAACCACAGGCCGTGCTGGGCGCTCACCACGTCGCCCACCCGCAGGCTGCCCGCGGCGATCGCCGGCGCGGTGAGCGCGAACATCAGCGGCAGCTCGTAGGCCAGCGCCTGGGCGAGGAACCGGTAGCCCCCGACCAGCGACAGCGCGCTGTTGGTCCCCCAGCCGGCCAGCCAGAACACCGCCCACAGGACGACGTCGAGGGCGTTGAACCAGACCACCCCGACCGACAGGTCCGACACCGTCCAGGAGCCCAGCGGCACCACGGCCGCCATGAGCAGCGCGATGACCGGGGCGAGCACGACCGCCCCCCGGCCGAGCAGGGTGTCCGCGGCCAGGGTGGTGCGGCGCTGTTGGCGGAGCAGGCGGGCGAGCTCGGCCCACGGCCGGTCGGCACGACCGGTCAGTGCCCCGTCGACCGTGGCGGTGACCGCGGTCAGCGCGGCCAGCACCACCGCCAGCACCGGGACCCAGACCAGGCCGACCGGCCCGACCTCAGCCACCGGACACCTCCCGGGTGGGTGCGGTGGCGTCCATGGTGGTGTCCGCGGTGGCGTCCGCGGTCAGGTCGGCCGGGAGCCCGGCCAGCAAGAGCCGCACCTCCGCCAGCTCGCGGCCGGCCACCAGGTCGGGGAGCAGGCCCAGCAGCCGGGACCGCCAGCCCGGGGTGGCGGCCCCGGGCCACCCGGGGGCGGCGTCGTCCAGCCGGTCGTCGACCACGCCGAGCAGCCGCTGGTGCACGTCGCCGGCCAGCCCGGCCGGCAGCCGGTGGTCGGCGACCAGGACGGGGTCCAGTCGACCGAGGCCACGGAGCGACCAGGCCAGCGGCCTCGACCGGCGGACGGTCCGCTGGACCCGCGACCACGGCCGCTGCGCGCCCGACACGTCACCGGCCAGCACCAGGGTCCGCGCCGCGCGGGCGTCGGCCGCCCGGTCGGCCCGGCCGGCCAGCTCCAGCAGTCGGGTGGCGGTCTCGGCGCGGAGCGCCCCGGGGTCCAGTGGCGCCGGTGCGCGCCGCCCGGCGGCGGGCAGGACCTCGACCCCGGCCCCGGTGACCACGTCACCGGCCAGGGTGCAGGTCAGTACCAGGCCGGCCGGCCACCCGGGCAGCAGCGGACCGAGCGGGACGTGCAGCACGTCCATCTCCAGGCCGTCCCGGTCCTCGGCCCCCGAGGCCAGCGGGATCCCCCCTGGCCCGGTCATGTCCATGTCCATGTCCATGCCGCCGTCGTCGTCGTCGTCCTCGTCGCCCGGGTCACCGTCGTCGGCACGGGCGTCCTGCTGGTGGACGTCCGCGGCGGGTGGGACGGGACCGCGCCACTGCGCGACCGCGCGGTCCAGGGCGTCTGCTGCGTCCCCGGGGGTCGCGGCCGCAGCCGTGCCCCGGGGGAGGGGCAGCAGGTCCAGCGACCCCCGGACCACGCTGGTCAGCTCGGGGCCGGGCGCGCCGCAGACCAGCAGCAGGTCGGCGTCGGCCACGGAGGAGGCGACCACCCATCCACGGTCGGCCAGGGCAGACTCCGCCGCCCACCGCACCGGGAGGGCACCGGGCACCTCGGCGACCAGGACGTGCAGGCGGCGACCGGCCAGCTGGGTCAGGTCCACCGCAGTACGCCCTCGCGCCAGGCCCAGACCACGGCCGCCATCAGGACGCCGAGGAAGACGAACATCTCCACCACCGCGCCCGCGCCGACCTGCGCCACGACGACGGCCCAGGGGTACATGAAGAGCATCTCGACGTCGAAGGCCAGGAACAGCAGGGTCAGCGGGTACCACCGGGCGTGGAAGCGGGACAGCGCGTGCTCGGTGGGGCCCCGCCCACCAGACCACGGCAGGACGACCGGACCCGGCGGGGCGACCCGGGTCCAGCGGACGGCGACCAGGGCCAGCAGGACGCCGGCGCCCGCGACGGCAGCGGTCACCGCCAGGCTCAGGAACGCACCCACCGGACCCCCTCCTCGCTCCCATACCCGTAGGGGGTACCCAGGATACGCACGCCGGGCCGCGGCACGGGGTGCCGGGAGGGGGCCCGCCCCGGTCGGGGACCGGGGTGGTCGGGACGCTCAGCCGGCGACGGGCAGCCCGGTGTACATCTCGGCCAGCTCGCGCGCGGCGGCCTCGGAGCTGCACACGCGCTGCAGCTGGGAGAGCTGCAGCTGGGCGTCGAAGTCGTCACCGTGCCGGTGCAGCATCGAGGTCATCCACCAGCTGAAGTGCGTGCACCGCCAGACCCGGGCCAGCGCCTTCTCCGAGTAGGTGTCGACCAGGTCGGTCTCCTTCTCGGCGAGCAGCCGCACCAGCGCGTCGGCCAGCAGGGTCACGTCGGCGACGGCGAGGTTGAGGCCCTTGGCCCCGGTCGGCGGCACGATGTGCGCGGCGTCCCCGGCCAGGAACAGCCGGCCGTGCCGCATCGGCGAGGACACGAACGAGCGCATCGGCAGGATCGACTTCTCGGTCACCGGGCCGGTCTGCAACTCCCAGCCGGGCAGCGCCATCCGGGTGGCCAACGCCTCCCAGATCCGGTCGTCGGACCAGTCCTCGATCTTCTCCGTGGGGTCGACCTGCAGGTAGAGCCGGGAGACGCTCGGCGACCGCATGGAGTGCATCGCGAAGCCGTCGGGGTGCCAGGCGTAGATCAGGTCGTCGGTGCTGGGTGCGACGTCGGCCAGGATGCCCAGCCAGGCGTAGGGGTAGGTGCGCTCCCACAGCTGCCCGTCGGTGGCGGCGGTGACGATCGGCCGGGAGACCCCGTGGAAGCCGTCGGTGCCGGCGACGACGTCGCATTCCAGTACCTGGGAGACCCCGTCCGCGTCGGTGAAGGCGATCCTGGGATGGTCGGTGTCGACGTCGGTGGGCTGGACGTCGGAGACCTCGAACAGCAGCGGCGGGCCGTCGTCCAGCTGGGCGGCGATGAGGTCCTTGACCACCTCGGACTGGCCGTAGATCCACACGTTGCGCCCGCACAGCTCCGGGAAGTCCAGCTTGTGCCGGGTGCCGGGGTACTGCAGGTAGATGCCGTCGTGCTCCAGGCCCTCGCGGTCCAGCCGGGCGCCCATGCCGACGTCCCGGAGGGTGTCGACGGTGTGCTGCTCGAGGATGCCGGCCCGGATCCGTGCCTCGACGTAGCCCCGAGACCGGTTCTCCAGCACGACCGACTCGATGCCCCGCACGGCCAGCATCCGCGAGAGCAGCAGTCCGGCCGGACCGGCCCCGATGATCCCCACCTGAGTACGCACGGTCGGAGTGTGACCGGGACGACGTCGGGACGGCGAGATCTCGTTCCCGCTCAGCGGAAACCGGCCTCGCTGCGGGGATCCGTGGCGTCGTGGGGGACAGGGAGGTCCTTCAGCAGCGGAACTCCTGGGTGCGGGCGAGCTCGCGGCCGATGCCGCGGGCGGCGACCTCCAGCACCGGGACCAGTCGGGCCAGGTCCCGCTCGGCCCGGTGCGTGGGGACGACGATGCCCAGCGCCGCGGCCACCACCGTGCGTCCGCCCGGTCGGGAGACCTGCACCTGCACCGCCACCGACGACGCGCCCAGGCTCATCTCCTCCGAGGTCCGCGCCGACCCGGTGCGCCGCACGTCGGCGAGCTCCCGGGCCAGCCGGGCCGGCTCGACCACGGTGTGCCGGGTCTGCCGGGTCAGCGAGCGCAGCACCTGCTCCACGACGTCGTCCGGGGCGGCGGCCAGCAGCACCTTGCCCACCCCGACGGCGTGCAGCGGCAGCCGGCTGCCCACCTGGCTGACCACCGGCACCGACTCCCGGCCCGACACCCGGTCGACGTAGAGCGCGGTCAGCCCGTCCCGGACGGCCAGGTGCACGGTGTCCCGGGTCGCGGTGTGCACGTCGAGCAGGAAGGGGCTGGCCACCTGGCGCAGCTCGGCCTGCACCGGGGCGAGCAGGCCCAGGTCCCACAGCTTGCGGCCGATCTCGTACCGGCTGTCGGGGCGGCGGGACAGCGCGCCCCAGGCGGTCAGCTCGCCGATCAGCCGGTGCGCCGTGGTGAGCGGGGTGGCGCTGCGGTCGGCCATCTCGGACAGGGTCAGCCGGGGGTGGTCGACGTCGAAGGCGTCCAGCACCCGCAGGGCCCGGGAGGTCACCGACCGCCCCGTTCCGCTGCTCCCGCCGGCCATCGATGTCCTTCCGCTCAGTGGGAGGACGAGGATGCCAGAGACCGCCGTCACGTCGTACGTTCCCCGCCATGACCGGTACCCCGACCAGCCGCGGCCTCGTGCTGCCGCGCTACCTCCGGGAGGACGCCGACCAGCGCACGCCGGTCGGCTTCCCCGGGTACAGGTCCACCGGCGTTCGCGCCCCGCTGCGCACCCCGGTCGACCTGCCGCACCGGCTCACCGAGGTCACCGGACCGGTGCTCGGCGAGGACCGGGTCGTCGCCGGGGACGGCGACCTCACGCTGCGCGCCGGTGGCGAGGCCCAGGGCCAGCGGATCATCGTGTTCGGCCGGGTGCTGGACACCGGTGGCCGCCCGGTGCCGGGCGCGCTGCTGGAGATCTGGCAGGCCAACGCCGCCGGCCGCTACCGGCACGTCGTGGACAACTGGCCGGCCCCGCTGGACCCGCACTTCGACGGCCTGGGCCGCGTCGTCACCGACCCCGTCGGCCGCTACGAGTTCACCACGATCAAGCCCGGCGCCTACCCGTGGGGCAACCACCACAACGCCTGGCGGCCCGCACACATCCACTTCTCGCTGTTCGGCACCGCCTTCACCCAGCGTCTGGTCACCCAGATGTACTTCCCGGGCGACCCGCTGTTCGGCCAGGACCCGATCTTCACCGCCATCCCGCCGACCGCACGGGACCGGGCGATCGCGACCTTCGACCTGAGCCGCACCCAGCCGGACTGGGCGCTGGCGTTCGAGTGGGACATCGTCCTGCGCGGGGTCGAGCAGACCCCGTTCGAGACCGGCGACGACGGAGATGTCGCGTGACCGAGCACGACTCCCCGCTGGTCCGGGACGCCGACGAGACCAACGACCGCCGTCCCGGCACACCCCGCCGCGGCACCGGCTTCCTGGACGAGCTCAGCACCCTGCCGACGACGCCCAGCGCCACCGTCGGGCCCTACCTGGCCATCGGGCTGACCTGGCCGGACGGCCCGTTCGCCGTCGCCGAGGGCACGCCCGGGGCGGTCTGGCTGCGCGGCCGGGTGCTCGACGGCAACGGCGACGTCGTCCCTGACGCGATGGTCGAGACCTGGCAGGCCGACTCCGAGGGCCGCTTCGCGCACCCCGACGACCCGCGCGGCGCGGTGACCACGCCGGGCTTCCGCGGCTTCGGTCGCTCGTCCACCGGGGACGGGGAGTACGCCGTCTGCACGCTCAAGCCCGGCCCGGTCCCGGACGGCGACGGCGGCTGGCAGGCCCCGCACGTCGACGTCTCGGTGTTCGCCCGCGGGCTGCTCGACCGGGTCGTCACCAGGATCTACTTCGCCGACGAGGCCGAGGCCAACGCGGCGGACCCGGTGCTCACCGCGCTGTCCGAGGCCGACCGGTCGACCCTGGTCGCCCAGCCCAGCGAGGACGGGTGGCGGCTCGACGTCCACCTGCAGGGCGACGCCGAGACCGTCTTCTTCGCGGTGTGACCGCAGGTGCTCGCGGTGCCCGGGCCCGCGGTGGTCGCGACGTCCACGGACCCGGAGGCGGCGTTCTTCGCGACTTCCGCCGCTCTGGGGGTGGCGTTCTTCGCGACTTTCGCCGCCGTGGAGGCGGCGATTTTCGCGACTTTCGCCGCCGTGGGGGCGGCGTTCTTCGCGACTTTCGCCGGGGTGCGGCGAGGATGACGGCGTGACGGGGCTGTGGGACGGGACGTTCGCGCGTGGGGGAGCGGCCGCGGCGGTGTCCGACGAGGCGTGGCTGCAGGCGATGCTGGACGTCGAGGCCGCGCTCGCCCGGGCGGCCGCCCGCTGTGGGCTGGTGGCCGAGACCTCCGCTGCCGAGGTCACCCGGCTGGCCGGCACCCCCGGCGCGCTGGACCTCGCCGCCGTCCTGACCCGGGCCGCGGACGCCGGCAACCCGGTGCCCCCGCTGGTCCGGGTGCTCACCGACGCGGTCGGCCCACACGCCTCGGCCGCGGTGCACGTGGGCGCCACCAGCCAGGACGTGCTGGACACCGCGATGCTGCTGGTCGCCCGCCGCGCGATCGCCGTCATCGACGCCGACCTCGCTGCCGCGGCCACCGCCGCCGCCCGGCTCGCCGCCGACCACCGGGACGACGTCACCATCGGCCGCACCCTCATGCAGCAGGCGCTGCCGACGACGGCCGGGCTGAAGGCCGCGGTCTGGCTGGCCGCCCTCGACGGCGCCCGGGCCCGGCTGCACGCCGTCGACGCCGCGCTGCCGGTGCAGTACGGCGGGGCGGTCGGCACGCTGGCCGCCAGCCACGGGTCCGGGGTGGACGTCCGGACGGCGCTGGCCGACGAGCTCGGGCTGCAGACGACGGCCGTGCCGTGGGCGACCACCCGGCTGCCGGTCGCCGACCTGGCCGGTGCCCTCGGCGCCGCGGCCGGCGTCGTCGGCACGATCGCACTGGACGTGGTGTTGCTGGCGCAGAGCGAGGTCGCCGAGGCCGCCGAGTCCGGTGAGGGTCAGGACGGCCGGGTGCGCGGCGGCTCCAGCGCCATGCCGCACAAGCGCAACCCGGTCGCCGCCATCTCCGCCCGGGCCTGTGCCCGCCGCGCGCCGGGTCTGGTGGGCACCCTCCTCGGCGCGATGGAGCAGGAGCACGAGCGCTCCGCCGGCGCGTGGCACAGCGAGTGGCCCACCATGTCGGCGCTGCTGTCCACGGTGGGCTCCGCCGCGGCCTGGCTGGCCGACTGCCTGGCCGGGCTCACCTTCGACACCGCGCGGATGGCCGCCGTCGTCGACGCCGCGTCCGGGGCCGCACTGGCCGGGGCGTTGGCCGACGCGCTCACCGAGTCCCTGGGCCGCGGTCCCGCGCACGACGCGGCCGCCGACGCCGTCCGGCAGGCAGCCCGGGAGGGCCGCCCGCTGGCCGACGTCGTCGCGCAGCGGTCCGACGTCGACGTCGACGCCCTGCTGGCCGCCGCGGCCCCCGACGTCGGCGAGGCCGGCGCCCAGGTCGACGCCGCACTGGCCGCCCACACCATCTCGACCCAGACCCACTGAGAGGACACCGCTGTGCCCCCGATCGACGTGCACGCCCTGGTGGAGGGACCCGAGGACGCCCCGGTGGTGCTCCTGTCGAACTCCCTCGGCGCCACGATGGCCATGTGGGAGCCGCAGCTCGCGGCACTGACCGAGCGCTACCGGGTGGTCCGCTACGACACCCGGGGGCACGGCGGCTCGCCCACCGTCCCGGGTGACGCCACCATCGACGACCTGGCCGACGACGCCGTCGCGCTGCTGGACCGGCTGGGCGTCGAGAAGGCCCACGTGGTCGGGCTGTCGATCGGCGGGATGACCGGCCTGCGGCTGGCCGTCCGGGAGCCGCACCGGGTCGACCGGCTCGTCGTGCTGTGCAGCTCGGCGTACACCGGCAACCCCGATGCCTGGCGCGACCGCGCGCAGACCGCGCGCACCGAGGGCACCGGCGCACTCGCCGACGCCGTCGTGGCCCGCTGGTTCACCCCGGGCTGGGCCGCCGAGCACCCGGAGTACGTCGCCGAGATGCGGGCGACCATCGCCGGCACGGACGACGAGGGCTACGCCAGCTGCTGCGCCGTCGTGGGTGCCATGGACCAGCGGGGCGACCTGGGCTCGATCACCGCACCGACGCTGGTCGTCTCCGGCCTGGAGGACCCCTCGCTGCCCCCGGAGCACCAGCGGGCCATCGCCGACGGGATCCCCAGCGCGACCCTGCTCGAGCTGACCCCGGCCGCGCACATCGCCAACATCGAGCAGCCGGAGCGGGTCACCGAGGCCCTGCTGGCCCACCTGGGCGGCACGGCGTGACCGCGCCGACCCCGGGCCCGAGGACGGACGACGAACGGCGGGCAGCCGGCATGGCCACCCGCCGGGAGGTCCTCGGCGACGCGCACGTCGACCGGGCCGTCGCCGCGGTCACCCCGCTGACCGCGGACTTCCAGGACTTCATCACCCGGGTGGCCTGGGGAGACCTCTGGCAGCGGCCCGGCCTGGACCGGCGCGCCCGCAGCATGCTGACCCTGGCGATCACCGCGTCGCTACGGCACTGGGACGAGTTCGCGCTGCACGTGAAGGCCGCGGTGCACAACGGGCTGACCGACGAGGAGATCGCCGAGGTCTGCCTGCACACGGCCGTCTACGCGGGGGTGCCGGCCGGCAACCACGCGCTCGCCGTCGCTACGCCGATCCTCGCGGAGCTCCGCGCCGGCTGACCCCGCCGAGTGCCGGGCTCCCGTCGTGACGAGGGCGCCCGACACGACCGGGACCCAGCACTCGACGCAGACGCTCAACCTCGCCGGCGCTGGAGCGCCGCCGGGGCGCGACGGGTCCAGGCGTCCTCCAGCAGGGCGCGGACGTCGTCCTCGGAGAGGTCGGCCAGCACGGCCCGGACACCGGACAGCGTCGTGCCCCACCAGAGCAGCTCGACCGCGCCGGGGTGGCGCTGCACGGCGGCGTGCGCGTCGGCCTCGCCGACCATCACGTTCAGCACCCCGGGCTCGGGGACGGTGGCCAGCACCGGGGTGCCGCCCACCCGCCAGGACACCCGCCCGTGGTGGTCGGCCCCGGTCACCCCGGGCAGGGAGCTCGCGAGGCCGGCCACCCCGGCGGGGTCCACGGTCAGCCCGCCGGGATGGTCACCGGGAACGACAGCGTCCCCGCGCCGAAGTCCACGGTCGCGGTGTCCGGGTAGGTGAACACCCCGCCGAAGGTGAGCGTGCCGGTGGTGAAGTCGGCCGGGACGTCGAAGGCCGTCGCGATCAGCTGCGGGTCCTCCACGATGTCCTGGGAGGCGACGACCGTGCCGTCGGGCAGCGTGAGCGACCAGTACTGGACGGGGCCCTCGCCGGCGCCGAGGCCGTCGGCGACCAGGTCGCTGTCGATGAGCAGGAACGCCCGGTCCGGCGCCGGGGGCCGGGCCGTGACGTTGGTCCCGGAGAACCAGGTCAGCTCGGCGCTCTGCACGGTGACCGTGAAGGTGAACGGCGTGGTCACCCGGCCGGGCGCGCTGATGACACCGGGGATCTGCTGGGCCGGGACCGGGTCGGCGTCCCGGTTCTCCCGGGTGGTGACGACCAGGTTCTCCGAGCCCGGGCTGCCGTCGAGGAGCGACAGCGTCTGGGTGACCTCGTCGTCGGCGACGACCAGCTGCACGTCGGCGTCCTCGGGGACCGAGAGCAGGCCCTCGACGGTCGCCCCGGGCACCACGAGCGAGGTGTCGACCGGGGTCTCCTCGCCGTCCACCGAGTAGCTGAGCGTCGGTGGGTCGTTGGACAGGCCCTCGCCGGTGTCGATCGTGTAGCTGAAGACCCGGAACACCTCGCCGTCGGCGGGCCGCACGGCCTCGTCGCCGGCGCCGACCCGGTCGGCCTGCCCCACCCCGGTCACGGTGACCCGGGCGGCCGGGCCGGACAGCGTGGCGACGCCCTCGGGCGTGCTCAGGTCGACGTCGTCGAACGGGCCGACTGCTTCGTACCCCGGCTCCGCGGCCGGTGGCTGCGGCACCTCGAGGTCCACCTCGGACGGCGGGCTGGTGCCGTCGGGACGACTCAGCAGGTCCGCGTCGGGCAGCGCCTGGGGCGCGGGGTCCGTCGGCTCGCCGGCGACGGTGAGGGTGGCGTCGCCGGAACCGCCCGAGGGGGTCACCGCCAGCAACAGGTAGGCGTCGGACTGGTCGCCGTCGACGAAGAGCACCGGTCCGCAGACCAGGTCGTCCTCGATGTCGGTGGTGTCGGCGTTGCGGTAGCGGAACCAGCAGGCGGTGTCGTCGTTGCTCGCGCCGCTGCGGCTCTCCACGTAGCCCTCGATCGTGGACTCGGCGTCGGTGAGCACCTTCTCGGGCTCGGCCACGTCGCGGCCGGCGTAGGTGAAGTCACCGCCGCGCAGGAAGAAGAACAGCCCGCCGGCGACCAACAGCAGCACGAGCAGCACCGCGCCACCGATGGCCAGCGGCTTCTTCGACGACGTCGTCGACGGCCTGGCCGCCCACGGCGCAGGCTGGCCGCCGGCGGAGTTCCAGGAGCCGGCGGGGATCGAGCCCGGGGACGGCGCACCGCCCCACGCGCCCGGCTGCCCCTGCTGGCCGGGGACGGCGCCGAACTGACGGGTGTCCTGAGGGCCGGCCCACGGCTGCTGCCCGCCCGGCGGGGGACCCGGTGGGCGGCCGCCCTGCGACGACGACCCACCGGGCTGCTGCCCACCCTGGGGCGGGCCCTGTGGCCAGCCAGCCTGTGCGGAGGGCTGCCCACCGGGCTGCTGCCTACCAGCCGGCGGACCCTGCGGCCACCGACCCGGGGAGGACTCCGGCGGCTGGCCGTCCGAGCCGCCGGTCGACCATCCACCGGGCTGCGCAGGGGGCGCGGGGCGCTGCTCGGGACCCGTCGACCACCCACGCTGGCCCGGCTGCTGACCCCCGCCGGTGCGGCCCCCGTCGATCGGTCGGTCGTCTCCGCGCTCGCTCACGCGATCCTCCCCGTTCCTCGCGGCCGGGGTGTCGACCACTCCGGCTCGGTGGCGGAACGCTACCGAACCGGTATTCGGGCCCGCCTCTCCATGACCACCTGACCGGTGAAACCAGGGTTCCGCAGGGGAGTGGGGCAGGGCACGCACCGACGGACTGGCGGGGGGGCCCCCCGTCTGTGAAGATCGGTACGGCCCGGTCCGACGACGCTGCAGCGCTGCGCGCCACCGTCATCGCCTCATGAAGCGGGGCAGGCCGTCGCCCACCCGCACCCACCGGTCCTGTGGTGTCCCCGCTCTGGAGGTGTCGCCCGTCCGTGTCCGAGAACCCTTCTCCCACGCTGCACGCCGCGCCCGTCTCCCGGACCGCCTCGTGACCGTCACGCTGCCCCTCCCCCGTCGCAGCCGCCGCCTGCACAGTGTCGGGGACCCGACGCTTCCCGAACGGCGCACCGGAGCGCGCCGTCGCCGACTGCGGATCGCGCTCATCGCCTCCAGTCGCTACCCGATCGCGGAGCCCTTCGCCGGCGGCCTCGAGGCGCACGTCTGGCAGCTCACCCGGTCGCTGACCGCACGCGGGCACGACGTGACGCTCTTCGCCGCGCCGGGGTCGGACCCCGGGCTGCAGGCCGAGCGCCTGCCGGTCCGCCGGGTGCGGATCAGCCCGGCCGCGCGGGCCGATGTCAGCATGGGCCCCGAGGTCTTCCTCGAGGACCACCACGCCTACCTGTCGCTGATGCTGCAGCTCACCGGCGAGCGCGCCTACGACTTCGACCTGGTGCACAACCACTCGCTGCACTACCTGCCGATCGCGATGGCCCCCGCGCTGCGGGTGCCGATGCTGTCCACGCTGCACTGCCCGCCGACCCCGTGGCTGGAGTCGGCGCTGCAGAGCGGCACCCCCTCGCCGGTGTCGCTGGTGGCGGTCAGCGAGCACACCGCCACCGCCTGGTCCGGGGTCGACGGCGTGCAGCAGACCGTGGGCGTGGTGCCCAACGGCGTCGACCTGGACCGCTGGACCGCCGGTCCGGGAGGTGGACCGCTGGTCTGGTCGGGCCGGATCGTCCCGGAGAAGGGCACCCACCTGGCCGTGCAGGCCGCACTCGCCGCCGGTCGGGAACTGCAGATCGCCGGCCCGGTCGTCGACCACGGCTACTTCGAGCGCACCATCGCCCCCTTCCTCGGGCGCGGCGTCACCCACCTGGGGCACCTGGACCAGGACCAGCTGGCCGCCGCGGTCGGACGGGCCTCGGTCGCGTTGGTCACCCCCTGCTGGGACGAGCCGTACGGCCTCGTCGTCGCCGAGGCGCTGGCCTGCGGCACCCCGGTCGTGGCCTTCGCCCGCGGCGGGATCCCCGAGGTGCTGACCCCTGAGGTCGGTCGGCTGGTCCCGGCCGGCGACGTCGCGGCCCTGGCTGCGGCCATCCCCGAGGCCGAGCGACTGTCCCGGGCGGCGGCCCGCGAGCGGGCCCGCACGCACTGCTCGGTGGAGACGATGGTGACCCGGTACGAGCAGCTCTACGCCTCGCTCGTCTCGGAGGCCACCAGCGCCGCTCTCCCGTGATCGGCTGGTACGTCCACCACCAGGGGTCGGGCCACCTGCACCGGGCCACCGCGATCGCCGAGGTGCTGGACGACGACGTGGTCGGGCTGTCCTCGCTGCCCGCTCCCGGCGGGCCGTTCGCCGACTGGGTCCCGCTGGCCGACGACGCCGGCGGCCACACCGAGCAGGTCACGGCCGGCGGGGCCCTGCACTGGGCACCGCGCCGACATGCGGGCCTGCGCACCCGGATGGCCCAGCTGGCAGGCTGGGTCGAGCGGGCGAGCCCGGCGGCGGTCGTCGTCGATGTCTCGGTGGAGGTCACCCTCTTCCTGCGGCTGATGGGCGTGCCGGTCGTGGTCACCGCCATGCCCGGCGACCGGGACGACGTCGCGCACACCACCGGGTACACCGTCGCCGACCGGCTGCTGGCCTTCTTCCCCGCCGACGTGCTGGCCCTGCCGCACCTGGCGCCCTTCGCCGCGACGACGACCCACGTCGGTGCCGTCTCCCGCTTCGACGGCCGCTCGCCGGCCCCGTCCGCGCCGGGCACCGCGGTGCTGTTGGCCGGCACCGGTGGCAGCGCCGTCACCGCCGACGACGTCGCCGCACTGCGCCGGGCCACCCCGGGGCTGAGCTGGACGGTGCTCGGCGGGCCGGGGGAGTGGTCGGCCGACCCGTGGCCGGTGCTGTCCGCCGCCGACGTCGTGGTCACCCACGCCGGGCAGAACGCGCTCGCCGAGGTGGCCGCCGCCCGTCGTCCGGCCGTGGTCGTGGCCGCTGACCGGCCCTTTGCCGAGCAGCGCACCACCACGGCCGCGCTGGACGTCGCCGGCCTCGCCGTCGGGTTGACCGGATGGCCGGCCGCCGACCGCTGGCCGGGGCTGCTGGAGGCCGCGCGCACGCGGGGCGGGCACCACTGGGCGTCCTGGTCGCCCGGTGACGCAGCGGTCCGCGCCGCCGCCGCGATCGGTGAGGTCGCCCGATCGTGAGGGTCGCCGTCGTCACCGTGGTGCACGGCCGGCACGACCACCTGCGTGGGCAGCTGGCCGGGCTCGCCGTGCAGACCCGCCCGGCCGACCTGCACGTCGTCGTCGCGATGGGCGACGACGGGATCCGCGCGGTGGTCGGCGACCGCGCCCGGGTGGTGGACCTGCCCGCCGCAGGCCGGCTGCCGCTGGCCGCCGCCCGCAACGCCGGCGCCGCTGCCGCCCGGGCCGACGGTGCCGACCTGCTGGTGTTCCTGGACGTCGACTGTGTCCCGGCACCGACGCTGGTCGAGCGCTACGCGGCCGTCGCCCAGGACGGTGTGTTGGACTCGGGCCCCGTGAGCTACCTGCCCCCGCCGCCCGCCGGCGGCTACGACCTGACCGACCCCGCGGGTCTGGCCACGCTGGCCGACCCGCACCCCGCCCGCCCGGTCCCGGCCTACGACGAGGTGATCCCGGCAGAGGACCACCGGCTGTTCTGGTCACTGTCCTTCGCGGTCACCACGCCGACCTGGGAGCAGCTCGGCGGTTTCCACGAGGGCTATGCCGGCTACGGCGGGGAGGACACCGACTTCGCCGAGACCGCACACGCCGCGGGCGTCGGACTGCGCTGGGTGGGTGGGGCCGCCGCGTTCCACCAGCACCACCCGGTCTCCCGGCCGCCCGTCGAGCACCTGGACGACGTGCTGGCCAACGGTCGGGTCTTCGCCGACCGGTGGGGGTGGTGGCCGATGCAGGGCTGGCTGGACGCGTTCGTCGAGCGCGGCCTGGTGCAGCAGACCGAGGACGGGTGGGTGCGGCGCTGATGCGGGTCGCCACGGTGCCCTTCGCACACCCCTACCTGGACGCGGTGCTGCCCGCCGACGTCGTCCGGGTGGGGCCGGCGCCGCCGGCCGACGACCCCTGGGCGCCCAGCCCCTGGCTGGACCCCCGCTACGTGACCGCGCACGCCGACGAGGTCGACGTGCTGCACCTGCACTTCGGCTTCGACGGGCTGACCCCCGACGAGATGCTGGCCTGGACCGAGGCGGTCCGGCGCAGCAGGGTCGCCCTCGTGGTGACCGTGCACGACCTGCGCAACCCGCACCACTCCACCCGGGAGCGGCACGACCGGCACCTCATCGCCCTGCTGGGTGCCGCCGAGGTCGTGCTGACCCTGACCGAGGGCGCCGCCGACGAGATCGCCGAGCGGTTCCAGCGGTCCTGCATCGTCGTCCCGCACCCGGGCCTGGTGACGCCGCTGCCCGGCGTCGGCCGGGAGCCCCGGCTGGCCGGGGTGCACCTGAAGTCGCTGCGCACCAATCTGCTGGACCCGCTGGACGTCGTCCGGGCGGCGGCGTCGGGCGCGGTGTCCGGCGGTGGCCGGCTCCGGGTGGACGTGCACGACGACGTCGACCTGGACCTCCAGGTCCCGGGCCTGCGGCAGGGCGCGGACGCCGGGGAGTACGAGCTCGCGGTGCACCCCCGGTTCGACGACGACCAGCTGACCGCCTACCTGCAGTCGATCGCGGTGTCGGTGCTGCCGCACCGGTTCGGCACGCACTCCGGCTGGCTGGAGGCCTGTCACGACGTGGGCACCCGGGTGGTGGCACCGACCTGCGGGCACTACGCCGACCAGTGGGACGACGTCGTCCTCTACGGCAACGACGAGGTCCGCGGGCTGGACGTGACGTCGCTGACCGGTGCGGTGATGGCCGCGATAACCCGCCCCTGGCCGCCGCGGGCGGACCCCGCCTGGCGGGCCGACCAGAAGGCCCAGCTGCGCCGGGTGCACGCCCACGTCTACGACCGGGTGGCGGCGGACCGGTCGAGGACGTGAGGGTCGGGCACCTGCTGGTCGGCCCGGCCGAGCACGGTGTGCACCGGTACGCCCGCGAGCTCGCCGAGGCCGACGGCGGGGGCGCGGTCGAGGGTGCCGACGTCGTCCAGGTGCACTACACCGACCGGCTCTTCGCGCCGACCGCCGAGGAGAGCGCCGCGGCGTTCACCGTGCTGGCCGCGGGCCTGGACGCACCGCTGGTCGTCACCCTGCACGACGTGCCGCCCGACGACGGCTCGGTGCTCCAGCAGCGCCGGGCCCGGGCCTACGCCGCGGTGGTCGCCGTCGCCGACCGGGTGGTGGTCAACAGCGCGCACGAGGCCGCCCGGCTCCGTGCGTTCTCGACAGTCGTCCCCGCGGTGGTGCCGCTGCCGGTGCAGCCGCTGCCGCCCGGCCCGGTCCCGGACCCGGACGGCGAGGTCGTCGTGCTCGGCTTCCTCTACCCCGGCAAGGGCCACGACGAGGCCCTCTGCGCGCTGCCGCCCGGCGTCGGGCTGACCGCGCTGGGCAGGCCGTCGGACGGCCATGCCGACCTGGTCGTCGAGCTGTCGGCGCTCGGCCCGCTCACCGTCACCGGCTACGTCCCCGACGACGAGCTCGCGGCGCGGCTGCGTGCGGCGTCGGTGCCACTGGCCCCGCACCGGCACGTCAGCGCGTCCGGCTCGATCGGCAGCTGGCTGGCCGCCGGACGACGCCCGCTGGTGCCCGATGTGGCCTACACCCGGGAGGTCGCCGCCCGGCTGCCCGGTGCACTGTGGCTGTACGACGACCTGGCCCCGGCGTTGGCCCAGGCACTGGCCGAGCCGGGGCAGACCTGGCTGGCCCCGGGCACCGCCACCGGCCCGGACCTGGCGGCCACCGCGGCCGCCTACCGGCAGGTGTGGGCAGCTGTGGGGACGACATGGTGACGCTGCCCGACGGCCGACACGTGGTGACCGGCAACGACTGGTCCGCCCTCGCCGACACCCGGCCCGCGACGCCGCCCGAGGTCACGGTCGTGGTGCCCTACTACCGGGCGCAGGCCCAGCTGGACCTGGTGCTCGCCGGGCTCGCCGCGCAGACGCACCCGGCGTCCCGGTTGCAGGTCGTGGTCGCCGACGACGGGTCGCCGGAGCCGCCGCGGGTGCCGGCCGGGGTGATCGTCGTCCGGCAGGAGGACCACGGCTTCCGGGCCGCCGCCGCGCGCAACCTCGGTGCCCGGGCCGCCGAGGGTCAGGTGCTGCTCTTCGTGGACGGCGACACCGTGGCCGAGCCGGGGTACGTGGCCGAGTTGTCGGCGCTGCCCGCGCTGCTTCCCGACGCGCTGGTGACCGGTCGACGGCGGCACGCCGACCTCACCGGCTGGACCCCGGACCGGCTGACCGCCTGGTTCGCCGGCGGCCCGGCACCCGAGGAGCTCACCGAGCCGGCCTGGCTGCGCGGGTCGGGTTCCCTGGTGGACGCCGACGACCGGTCCTACCGGTTCGTGATCAGCGCGGTGATGGGCACGACCCGGGCGCTGTTCCGCGAGGTCGGCGGCTTCGACGAGACCTTCGGGGGGTACGGCGGCGAGGACTGGGAGCTGGCGCACCGGCTGCTGACCGCGGGCGCCGTGCTGGCCCACCGGGAGCGGGCGGTCGCCTGGCACGACGGGCCCGACTGGGGGCTGCGCGGGTCGGACCCGGTGGCGGCCCGGGCGGAGAAGAACGCCGAGACCCGTGCGCTGGCCCGGCTGCTGCCCGACCCGGCGGCCCGCGGGGTGGGCGGCTGGTGGCCGCACCCCGACGTCGTCGTCCGGCTGGCCCCGGGCGCCGACGACGACGCGACGGTGCTCGGCGTCCGGTCGGTGCTCGCGTCCGGCTTGGACGTCCAGGTCTGGTGCGCGGCCGCCGAACTGCTGGACGGCGACCCCCGGGTGCACGCCGGCGAGCCGTCCGAGGCCGTGCTGGCCCGCTGCCGCACCCAGGTCACGCTGACCGGACCGCTGCTCTGGCAGCCCGGTGGGTTGGCCGACCTGGTCGACCGGGTCCGCCCCGGCGGGGTCGGCCGGGTCACCGGCACCGTGGGCGACATCGGGGTCACCGTTGCCGCGACCCGGGCCCTGCGCCGCTGTGCCCGCTGGGGGGCCGAGCTGTTGCCCCAACTGTTCGGTGACGCCGTCGCCGACGTGCCCGCGGCCGAGCCGGGACCGCACCCCGACCTGGCCCACCACCTGCCCCGACTGCCCCGCGGCTGACCGGACGGTGGTGCCGGCGTCAGTTGCCGTGGCGCTCGTCGAGGACGTGGAACCGGTGCCAGAGGCCGGACAGCTGCAGCGGCCGCGCGACGGCGGTCGTGCCTACGACGAGGGTGAGTTCGGAGCCGCGGCCCTCGAGCATCCGGTGCACCTGGACGACCGTCGACAACCCGGCCGAGTTCAGGAAGTTCACGCCGTGCAGGTCCAGCTGCAGGCGCTGCGGCGGGTCCTCCCCGAGCAGCAGGTCCGTGGCCGCCCGGATCAGCGGCCGGCGGGCGTCGGCGGTGAGCTCGCCGGTGACCACGATCCGCGCCGTGCCCGGCGCCGGGTGCAAGACGGTGACGGTGGGCTCGTCGACGGGGGTCCCGGCGCCCGTCGACTCGGGGCCCGGGGTCTCGGTGAGGCCCTCGCTGGGCTGCGGGCCGCTGGGCTGCGTCATGAGACCTGTCTACCCGAGTCCCCGACGGTCACGCCCGGGACGCCGGGTCGGCTCAGCGCGGCCCGTCCTCCACCAGCAGGTCGAGGGTCGCGTCCTCGTCCTCGTCCTCCAGGGCGGGGCCCGGGTCGGCGACGAGGCTGCTGGCGTGCGGCAACCGGACGGTGAACACGGTCCGGCCGGGCTCGCTGGCCACGGCGACCGTGCCCTCGTGCGCGGTGACGACGGCGTGCACGATGGCCAGCCCCAGACCGGTCGACCCGGCCTGCCGGGAGCGGGAGGAGTCGCCGCGGGCGAACCGCTCGAAGACGTGCGCGAGCAGCGGCGGCGGGATGCCCGGGCCGTCGTCGACGACCTGCAGGACCGCCCGGTCGCCGTCGGCCCGCAGCCGCACGGTCGCCGTCGTCCCCTCGGGGGTGTGCGTGCGGGCGTTGGCCAGCAGGTTCGCCAGTACCTGGTGCAACGTGGCGGCGTCGCCGGTCACCAGCACGGTGGTGTCGGGCAGGTCGACCCGCCAGCGGTGCCCGGGCCCGGCGACGTGGGCATCGGAGACCGTGTCGACGACGAGGGTGGCCAGGTCGACCTCCTCGGTCGCGAGGTCCCGGCCGGCGTCCAGGCGGGCCAGCAGCAGCAGGTCCTCGACCAGCACCGACATCCGCACCGCCTCGGCCTCCACCCGGCTCAGCGCGTGCCCGACCTCGGGCTGCACGTCGGTGTGCTGACGGCGGACCAGCTCGGCGTACCCGCGGATGGAGGCCAGCGGCGTCCGCAACTCGTGGCTGGCGTCGGCGACGAACTGCCGGACCTGGGTCTCCGAGGCCTGGCGGGCGGTCAGCGAGCCCTCGACGTGGTCCAGCAGCCGGTTCAGCGCGGTGCCGACCTGTCCGACCTCCGTGCGGGTGTCGGTGTCCTCGGGCGGCACCCGCTCGACCAGCTGCACCTCACCGGTGGACAGCTCCAGCTCCGAGACCCGGGTGGCGGTGGTGGCGACCCGGTCCAGTGGTCGCAGGGTGCGCCGGATGACCACGGCGGCGGCGATCGCGGCGGCCAGCAGGGCCACCAGGCTGGCGACCACCTCGACCAGCACCAGCCGTCCGACGGCAGAGTGCACGCTGTCCAGCGGCAGCCCGGTGACGACGAGCTCGTCGCTGGGCGTCGTGAAGGCCACCACCCGGTACTGGCCCAGGGAGTCCCCGAGGTCCACGGTGGTGGGGTCCCGGTCGGCATCCGCGTCGGCCAGCGTGGCGATCTGCTCCTCGCCCAGCGGGGTCTGGTCACCCGAGCGCCCGATCACCCCGGCGTAGGTGCACACGCCCTGCTCGAAGCTGGCGATCAGCGTGCCCTCGCCCTGCCCGGGGCCGAAATAGCCGTCGGCCTGACGATCCTGCTCACTCTCGGCCGGCCGGGGTGCGGTGGCGGCGTCGTCGGCGTCACCGACTGCCTCCTGCGCCCGGTAGCCGGCGCCGCTGAGCCGCTCGTCCACCTGCCCGACCAGCTGCCGGCGCAGCGCCGTCGTCGACACCAGCGCGACCACGGCCAGCACCAGCAGCGTCGGGACGAGGAACGCCACCAGCAGTCGTGCCCGCAGCGAGGACCGCCGACGACGGGCGGACCGGGGGGCTGCGGGCGCGGGCTGGCTGGTCACGTGTCCTGTCAGACGGCGGGCTTGATCACGTAACCCGCGCCCCGCAGCGTGTGGATCATCGGGGAGCGGCCGGCGTCGATCTTGCGGCGGAGGTAGGAGATGTAGAGCTCGACGATGTTGCCCTGGCCGCCGAAGTCGTACTGCCACACGCGGTCCAGGATCTGTGCCTTGGACAGCACCCGCTTGGGGTTGCGCATCAGGTAGCGCAGCAGTTCGAACTCGGTGGCGGTGAGCCGGACGTCGTCGCCGCTGCGGGTGACCTCGTGCGACTCCTCGTCCAGGGTCAGGTCGCCGACGACGAGCAGGCCGTCATCGGCCACCACGCGGGAGGTGCGGCGCAGCAGGCCGCGCAGCCGGGCTGCGACCTCCTCCAGGGAGAAGGGCTTGGTGACGTAGTCGTCGCCGCCCGCGGTGAGGCCGGCGATCCGGTCCTCCAGCGCGTCCTTGGCGGTGAGGAAGACGACCGGGACCAGCGGGTGGTCCGCCCGCAGCCGGCGGAGCACCTCGAGGCCGTCCATGTCGGGGAGCATGACGTCCAGGACCACCGCGTCGGGGCGGAAGTCGCGGGAGGTCTTGACCGCCTCGGCGCCGTCGGAGGCGGTCTTGACGTCCCAGCCCTCGTAGCGCAGGGCCATGGACAGCAGCTCGCAGATCGAGCGCTCGTCGTCGACGACCAGCACCCGCAGGGCGCTGCCGTCGGGCCGGGTCAGCTGGGCCCGGGAGCTGGTGAGGGAGGGAATCGTCGCCGTCATGAAGGCCACTGTGGAACTCCTCCCTGCGTGTTCCCTGTGAGCAGTCCAGGAAGTGTCTGTCGGCCTGCCGAGCGATCCGAGTGGGCCGCGCCGGGGGTCACCCGGTCCAGGTGGAGGGCACGGGCGGGGCAGGCGGCAGCCGCCCGGCGGGCCTGTCGGTGCAGCTCCCGGGGCAGCTCGCCGGCGGCGAGCAGCGGGTAGCCCCACTCGTCCAGGGCGATCGCCTCGGGCAGCAGCTCGGCGCACAGGCCGTGCCCCTGGCAGCCGATCGGGTCCACCCGCATCCGCTCGCTCACCGGGCCACCGCCGTCGGGGCGGGCACGGGCAGGAACGGCGGGGCCGACGGCGCCGCGGTGCACCACCCGGCCGCGTGGGCGGCCAGTTCGCCGGCGAAGACCCGCAGCGTGCTGGTCACGAGTCGGACGCTGCCGTCGGGGTGGCTGCACGCGCCCCGGCCGACGACGAGGCCCGCCCACCGCTCGACGTCCTCGAGCAGGCCGCGGCGGGGCGGACCGGGACGGGCCAGCAGGTCCAGGGCGGCGGCGATCCGGGGCAGGCCGTTGAGGCATGGCCCGCACTGCCCGGCCGACTGCGCGGCCAGGTACCCGACCACGGACGCCGTCTCGCGCACCCCGCAGCGGTCCCCGGGCAGCGCGGCCAGCACCCCGGCGCCCAGCGACGCCCCGACCGAGGCCAGCCCGGTCCGGTCCAGTCCCACGTCGGCGGCCATGGTGGCCGGCAGCCAGCTGCCGTGGTACCCGCCGACCAGCACGGCCTGGACGCCGGCGTGCAGCGGCAGCACGTCGCCCAGCCGTGCTCCCACCGGCACCTCGGCGACGTCGACGACGGCGGTGTGCCGGGTGACCAGCGTGTGGTCCTCGCCGGCCTCGCCGCGGGCCAGCAGCGCCAGCCGGGCGAGGGTCTCCACGTTCTGCACCAGCGTGGGGCGGCCCTGCATGCCGCGCTGCCAGACCGGCGGCGTCTTGGCCCTCGGCAACGGCAGCCCGCCGTCGACCGCGCTGACCAGCGCGGTCTCCTCGCCGGCCAGGAAGCGGTCGGCCAGGGCGACCAGCCGGACCCGGCCGCCGTCGCCCCGCTCGTACAGCGCCCGCTCGAGCCCGGGCAGCACTGCCTCCCCGGCGGCCAGCACGACGGTGTCCGCGCCGACCGCCCGGGCGGCCAGCTGCAGGCCGTCCAGCACCAGGTGCGGTGAGCGGGCCAGCAGGGTGGCGTCCTTGGCCGAGGCCGGTTCGCCCTCCCCGCCGTTGCCGACGACGACGGCGCGGGTCCGGGCGGCCCGGGCGGCGTCGGTGACCGCCCGCAGCTTGCGGGCGGTGGGGAAGCCGGCGCCACCCCGGCCGGTGAGCCCACCGACGGCGTCGGCGAGGTCCGGGACGGTGGGCAGCGGGCCGTGCGCGGCCAGATGGGCGGCCAGCGACGGGTCGCCGATGCCGAGCAGGCCACGCGTGACGGGGGGAGCGTTCACCGGGTCACCGGTTCCGGGAGGCCGCGGCCGGACGGCCGGCGGCGAGGGCGGTAGTGGCGGCGGCCAGGGCTGCGGGCGCCCGGTCCAGGACGGGCCGGGCGGTGATCCGGCCGGCGATCGCGACCCCCGAGGCGACGGCGACGACGACGCCGCAGCCGAGCGCCCCGGCCAGTGCCCAGCCCGACCCCAGGTCGGTGCCGGTGCCCAGGCCGTGTGCGAAGGCCAGCGGCCACAGCGCGTAGGAGGTCCAGTGCACCGCGCGCCAGGCACGCACCGGGAGCCGCCCGCGCAGCAGGCTGGTGAGGACGACCAGCGCGGTCAGGTCGATGGCCAGCGTGCCCAGGCCGACCCAGAACGCGTCGTACCCGGAGACGAAGGGCACCAGGGTGTCCAGCCAGCCGATGCTGACGTAGCCGTCGACGACGGCGCTCACCACGTGCACGACCAGCAGCACCGCGGACACCAGGGACACGTTGCGGTGCAGCCCGACGACGCCGAACCGGGGCAGGCCCGGGATGCGGGCCTGTCGCTGGACCAGCACGCCCAGCACGATCGTGCCGGTCATCAGCAGCAGGGAGACCAGGCCGGTGGCCCGGTTGAGGTACCAGAGGATCGCGCCGTCGCCGATCACGCCGGCCAGCCCCCGCCGGTGAGGACGTCGCCGTGCTCGGTGACCAGCCGGACCGGGACGCCCAGCTCACGCAGCCAGGGCCAGGCCCCGTGCCCGCGGACGACGGTCGCGGTGCTCACCGTGTTCGCGTCCACGCAACTGCCGGCGGCCGCGCTGACCGTGCGCCAGGCGGGCACCGGCGGCAGCCCGGTGCGCGGGTCGAGGAGATGGTGCACCTGAACCCCGCCGCGCTGCCAGCGCCGGGCCCGGGTGCTGGACGTGGCCAGCCCGCCGTCGGTGATCGTCACGGTCGCCGAGCCGGGGGACGCGGGACCGGACGGGTCGCCGGTGACGTCCTCGACCCGGACCCGCCAGCCGCCCTCGGGCGCCCGGCCGGCGACCGCGACGTCGCCGCCGATCGAGACCAGCACCCCGGAGCCGGTGCGCCGGGCGATCTCGGCGGCCGACCGGTCGGCGGTCCAGGCCTTGGCGGTGGCGCCCAGGTCGAGCTGCACGCCGTCGGGCACCCGGACCCGGTGGGCCTCGATGTCCAGCTCGACTGTCTGCCAGCCGGCGACCGGGCGCAGCACCGGGGGCACCAGGCCGGGGTCGATGTCCTCGACGGCCCGGTCGTAGCCCAGCTCGACCAGGGCCCCGCCGACCGTGGGATCCACATCGCCGTCGGTCAGCCGGGCCGCCCGCAGCGCCACCCCCAGGGCCTCGATCAGCAGCGGGCTGACCGACACCCAGCGGCCGTGGGCGCCGTCCAGCAGGGCCAGCTCGGCGTCGGTCCGGAACCGGCTGCAGGCCAGGTCGACGTCGGCGAGGTCGTCGGTGAGCAGGGCGCGGGCGTCGTCCAGGGCGGCGGGGTCGGTGACGGCGAGCCGGACCCGGCAGGTCCAGGCCGCCCAGTCGGCGGAGGCCACCGTGCCGTCGCGGAGGTCCATCACGAGCCACCGCTGGAGGCATGCGGGACGCCGCTGGAGGGGGCGCGCCCCAGGCCGCCGGAGGGCTGAACCCGGTCGGTGCCGGTGGTGGCGGAGCTGGTCTCGGCCGCGGCGGCGGCCGGGTGGTCGGCGGCGACCACGACGGTCAGCACCCCGGTCCCGGCCAGCGCGGTGCCGGCCACGGCGGCGGTGACGGCCCGCACGCGGCGGTGCCCGCGCCGGCGGGTGGTGATCGGGTCGGTCGGTCTCACGAGCCCTCCTCAGGTCGTGGTGACGACTCTGCGGGGGCGACCTGCGAGGACCTGGAGGACGAGCTGTGCCGGTCCTGTGCACGGACGGGCAGACGGTGGAGGTGGCCAGGGGCGGGGTCGAACCGCCGACCTCTCGCTTTTCAGGCGAGCGCTCGTACCGACTGAGCTACCTGGCCCGATACCGACGTCCGCGTGGTGCACCGTGGACATCGGTCGGCGACCCTGACGGGACTCGAACCCGCGACCTCCGCCGTGACAGGGCGGCGCGCTAACCAACTGCGCTACAGGGCCTTGCTGTTGTCTCGCTTGCTGCAGTTCTCGTGCTGTCGTGCGTGCCCCCAACGGGGTTCGAACCCGTGCTACCGCCTTGAAAGGGCGGCGTCCTGGACCACTAGACGATGAGGGCTCGTGCTCGCTGGAGGCAGGAGGAACCATACACAACGCCGCGGACGCCACCGGGCGGGGGGTCCCGACGGCGGCGCCTGCGGTGTGCCCTCAGCTGTTCTCGGCGATGTAGGTCTGCGGGTCCTTGTCGTAGGTGATCCCGGTGCCGTCGTCGTGCGTGTAGCGCCACTCCAGCCACTCGACAGCCAACTGCTTGCGCAGGGCGTCAGGGGCGTTGCGGCGGAAGTCCGGGAGCGCGTCGTGCTCCTCCTCGGCGAGGTGGTCGTCGTTCTCCTCACGGGCCTTGCGCACTGCGGACCACCACTCGTCGCTGCCGACCTCGTGCTCTCCGGCCGCGGCGACGGCGTCCCGGATCTCGTTGTGGTCGCCGATCGCGTCGTCGGTCTCGTCGACGGCGTCGCCCTCGGTGCTGTCGTCGTCCCCGGAGTCGCCCAGCTTCAGCAGGTGCGGGTAGAAGACCTCCTCCTCGCACGCCGCGTGGACGTCGAGCATTCGGGCCAGGCCCTGCCACACGGCCGCGAGCGCCCGCGGGTCGTCGTGGCAGTCGTCGAGCAGCGCGAACTGGCGGCGCATGGTGGCGTGGTCCTCGAGGATCAGGTCGGTGACGTCGAGCATGTGGGCTTCTCCCGGGTCTGAGGTGGACGGACCAGTGCGACCAGTGCCCACGTCGTCGGCGGCGAAACGACAGGCCAGCTCACCTGGGTGGGTGACCCGGCGTGTGGCTCACCCAGGTCGCCCACCCGGGCTGTCAGGGTGGGGGCATGCGCCGCCGCCTGCTCGCCGCCCTCCCGCTGTCCGCCCTCGTGCTGCTCGCCGGCTGTGGCGACGGCGGCACCGAGGAGGCCGGCAGCTCGTCGTCGTCCGCCGCGCCGTCCACCGCGTCGACCACGTCTGCGGCGGCGACCACCAGTGAGGTGTCCGAGGGTGGCGACCCGGAGGGGGTCGGCGGCAGCGAGGCCCCGCCGTTCCCGGCCGACACGTCCGCGGACACCGGGGAGGCCAGCCAGGGCGAGGGCCCCACCGTCGTCACCGCACTGCGGGTCGGGGACCAGGACGGGTTCGACCGGGTGGTCTTCGAGGTGTCGGGCTCCGCCGTCCCGGGCTGGGACGTGGCCTACGTCGACGCCCCCACAGCCGAGGGCAGCGGCGAGGCCCTCGACGTCCCGGGGCCGGCGTTCCTGCGGGTGACCCTGACCGGCGTGACGAACCCCTACGAGGCCCCGCAGGTCGCCGAGGTCCCGCGCGGCCCCGTGGCGGGCACGGGCAGCGGCACGGTCGAGGGCGTCTTCTACGACTCCACGTTCGAGGGCCAGGCGCTGGCCTACGTCGGGGTCTCCGCCGAGCGACCGTTCCGGGTCTACGCCCTGGAGGGCCCCGCACGTCTCGTCGTCGACGTCCAGGACTGACAATCCATAGGAGCATCTCCGCCGGCGCGCTTCGCGGAGAACGCCCACCCCCCACCGGCGAAAGTCGCGATTATCGCCGGTCTTCGGGACGCGAAAGTCGCGACTATCGCCGGTCTTCGGGACGCGAAAGTCGCGACTATCGCCGGTCTTCGGGACGCGGGAGTCGCGGCAACTCGTCAGGGCGATGGCCGCGGAGGGGTCAGCTGAGGGTGGCCGTGAGGTCCACGCTGTCCGCGGTGACCGCGGTGCAGGTCAGGGTGAGCGGGCCGGCGCTGACGCTCTCACCCGCGGCGCAGCTGACCTCGCTGCCCCCGACGGACAGCGTCGCGCGGTCGTCCTGGGTGCCCGCGAACACCAGTGAGGTGCCCAGGATCTCCGCCTCGGCGCCCGCTCCGGTCAGCGTGGCGGTGCACTCGCTGCCCGAGCAGGACACGTTCTTCGAGGTGAACGAGCAGCCGGTCAGCCCGACCAGGGCGACGGCGCCGGCCAGCAGCGGGGCGCCGAGCCAGCGGGCGAGCGTGGTCGGGGAGGCGGCCGTCGTCATGGCCCGGAGCGTAGGGGTCAGCCGGTCGGCTGGGTGGGAGCCTCCGTGGGTGCCGAGGACGGCGTCCCCTCGATGGGCTCGCCGGAGGGCTGGTCGGGGTCCTGCGCGCCGTCGTCACCGGTGGGCAGCGGGTCGACGTACATGCGCTCGATGGTCACCTGGGACTGGCCCAGCCCGCCCAGGGTGATCTCGTCCCAGGCGGTCAGTTCGCCGGTGTCGGGGTCGACGTAGAGCACGGTGCACTCCAGCGGGGTGGGTTCCTCGCCCTGCAGGCCACGCAAGCCGGCACCACCGGTGGAGCCCTCGACCATCAGCCGGGTGCCGTCCTCCATCACCGACACGTCGCGGGCGTGGGTGTGCCCGGCCAGCACCAGGTCGACCTGACCGTCGAGGGGGGTGGCCTCCTTCGGGTCGTGCACCATGGCGATCGCGGGCGGGTCGTCGAGGGAGCCGATGTAGTCGGCCAGCTCCTGACCGGCGTCCTCCAGGCTCTGCGGGGACCCGGTGGCATCCTTGTCCGGGGTGAACCGGGGGTCCGGCGCGCCCACGATCTCCAGACCGGCCACCGTCGTCGAGGAGTCGTCGAGCACGACGGCGTTGGGCTGGGCCTGGACGGCGAGCGCGGTGGCGGCGGAGTCGTGGTTGCCGCGGACGTAGACGTAGGGCACGCCGAGGTCGCCGATCCAGTCGAAGGTCTGGCTCTCCGCGGGGCTGCCCCAGTCGACGATGTCGCCGGTGTCCAGCACGCCGTCCACGTCGAACTGGGTGACCACCTGCTGGATCAGGTCGGCGCCCGAGGGGGACAGGTGGATGTCCGAGACGTGCAGCAGGGTGACGCCGGTGCCGGCGCCGGACGGGTCGGGCAGCGTGGCGACGGCGGAGTACAGGGTGCTGACGTTGGTGACCAGGTCCTCCAGGGAGGCCCGGTAGGCGTCGTAGCGGGCGACGATGTCCTGCGCGCTGCCGATCAGGCTGTTCGCGTTGACCAGCAGCCCGGTGTACGTCGGCTGGGACAGCGCCTCGGGGCGCCAGGTGGCCGCGCCCAGCCCGGCGGTGCCGACGAGCAGCACCGTGGACAGCCCGACGGCGATCAGCGGCTCGCGCTTGCGGCGCAGCGCGATGAGGGAGAACAGCGCGGCCCCGCCGATCCCGGCCGCGGCGGTGGTCCAGGCCAGCTGGACGACGGCGTCCTGCAGGTCCGCGCTCACCCGGTCGACGACGCCGTCGAGCCGGCTGGGGTCCATCGCCAGGGCCTGGGCACGGAGCTGGTCGACGCGACGCAGCTGCACGTCCAGCCGGAGCGGGCCGTCGTAGGCGTCCACCGCCAGAGCGCCCAGCGGGGGGATCTCCAGCTCGGCCCCGCCGCCGGTGGCCGGGGTGAAGGCGACCGTGGCGTCGAAGGGGCCGATCGGTGCCTCGACCCGGGCGAAGAGCAGCACGCCCAGGGTGGCGCCGACGAGGGCGACGACGATCCGCTGCAGCCAGCGGACGGGGGTGCGCAGCCGGCTGCGGCGGGCGCGGCCGGGGGCCTCCGTGGCCTCGGCCGCCTCGGCCTCGACGTCGTCGCTGGCCGGGCCCGGTGTCGTCACCGCGACCACGGTAGTGACGACGGCCCGGGACCGCGTCCGGACGGGAGCCGAGCAGGTTCCCGTCCGGGCGCGGGCGGCTCACGATGTGATCTTGGCGCTCATCTCGGCGAGCCGGCGACCCTGGTAGCGCGCCGCGGCCAGCGCCTCGTCGGAGGCGGCGTCGGCGTTGCCGGCCGAGGGCACCGAGGTGCCGTAAGGGTTGCCGCCGGCGGCGATGAGCAGCGGGTCGGTGTAACCCGGCGGGACGATGACGGCGCCGAAGTGGGAGAACACGTTGAACAGCGTCAGGATCGTGGACTCGTTGCCGCCGTGGGTGTTCTGCGCACTGGTGAAGGCGGTCGCACCCCGGTTGGCGAGCTTGCCGGTGGCCCACAGGCCGCCGAGGCTGTCGATGAACCCCTTGAGCTGTGCGGACGGCGTTCCGAAGCGGGTGGGGGTGCCGAAGGCGTAGCCGTCGGCCCACTCGAGGTCCTCGGGCCGGGCGAGCGGGACGACGGCGACGGCGTCAGTATGCGCACGCCAGGCCGGGTTGCTGTCCACGGCGGCGTCCGGCGCGGTCTCGGCGACCCGACGCAGGCGCACCTCGGCGCCGGCGTCCTCCGCGCCCCGGGCCAGGGCCTGGGCGAGCTGGTGGGTGTTGCTGGTGGACGAGTAGAAGACGACGGCGATCTTCGTCATGGGTGGTGGGACTTCCGGGGTCTCGAGGACGGTTGCGTCCTCAACCACCTACCCGGTCGGGCTGGTCCTACCCGTGCTGCAGGGCGCGGTTCGTGAAGACCCACGTGCGCAGGGCCACGAAGCGGACCAGGCCGATCGCGCCGGTGACACCTCCGATGAGCAGCACGTTGACCTGCCAGGTGGTGTCACCCAGCAGCTGGTGAGCCCCGGCGAGGGCCAACGAGGTGGCGACCAGGCCGACGAGGGCGAGCCCGCCGCCCTCCCACTGCGCGGTGAACCAGGAGACCCGGCCGTCGGCGTGGAAGGTGAGCCGGCGGTGCAGCTCGTTGGCCAGCAAGGTCGATCCGATCGCACCGACGAGGTTCGCGGGCTGGTCGCCCAGGCCGTCGGAGACCACGAAGAGCACGGCGTACAGGGCGCTGGACAGACCACCGACGACGACGAAGCGGGCGAACTGGGCGCTGCCGGCGTCCCCGTCACGCAACGACTGGAGCAACGAGCGGACCCGATGTGCCGACTCGCTGCGCAGCTCGTCGGCTGCATCGGAGACGGCCTCCACCGCGGG